>NZ_FOXF01000116.1 GCF_900115655.1 Ruminobacter amylophilus
TTAAGCAGAATAAAGAGTGTTTTCAATATCTCTGCCAGTGACTGGAAGTCCGAGATTGATAACAACATTGAATATTATCTTCAGTAGTTACAGGTTAGAGGTGATTTGAATGAAAGGCATTATTCTCGCAGGCGGTTCAGGAACCAGACTGTACCCTATAACACTTGGATGCAACAAGCAGCTTCTTCCGGTATATGACAAGCCGATGATTTATTATCCTCTGGCAACGCTGATGCTTGCAGGCATACGGGATATTCTGATTATAACCACTCCTGAAGATTCATACAGTTACGGAACTCTGCTTAAGGACGGTTCTCAGTTCGGGATAAGAATCAGGTATGCGGTACAGCCGAAACCTGAAGGTCTTGTACAGGCTTTTTTAATAGGTGAACAGTTTATCGGAAAAGACAGTGTATGTCTTATTCTCGGAGATAACATCTACCACGGACAGGGCTTAGGAAGAATTCTGAATGAATGTGCCGGTATTAAAGATGGAGCCTGTGTGTTTGGATATAAGGTTGCTGATCCTGAAAGATACGGTGTTGTTGAATTTGACAAACACGGAAACGTGCTGTCTCTGGAAGAGAAACCTGAACATCCTAAGTCTGACTATGCCGTAACCGGACTGTATTTCTATGACAACAATGTTGTGGAGTACGCCAAGATGGTTGAGCCTTCTGCCAGAGGAGAACTTGAAATCACTGATCTCAACAAGATTTATTTGGAAAAACAGATGCTGAAGGTTCAGATATTCGGTCGTGGAATAGCCTGGCTGGATACAGGAACCCATGATTCACTGCTTGAAGCAGGAGAATACATCAAGACTCTGCAGAAAAGACAGAACTGTCTCATCGGCAGTCCTGAAGAAATAGCATTCAGAAAAGGATACATCACAAAAGAAAGACTGCTTCAGCAGGCTGCACTTCTTAAAAAGAATGACTATGGCAGATATCTGCTGTCACTTGCCGAGAAAAAAAGATAACACATGATTGGGAAATTAATGATGAACGTAATAGATACAGAGATTAAGGAAGTAAAGATTTTAGAACCGAAGGTATTCGGAGATTCACGCGGATACTTTAT
>NZ_FOXF01000115.1 GCF_900115655.1 Ruminobacter amylophilus
GGAAGGTTGACTGGAGCTATCAGAAGTGCGAATGCTGACGTGAGTAACGATAATATATGTGAAAAACATATACGCCGAAAGACCAAGGGTTTCTGTCCAACGTTAATCGGGGCAGAGTGAGTCGGTACCTAATGTAAGGCTGAAAAGCGTAGCAGATGGATATTCGGTTAATATTCCGAAACTAGGCATTGATTGTGAGGAAGGACGGAGAAGGCTAGTGCTGCTTACTGTTGGAATAGTAAGTGGAAGGCGGTAGTTCCGGTGTGTACGAAGAAAAGGCACGCTGAAGGACGAGAGCCGAGAGGATTACACTACGGTGTAAGAAGAGCATGATGCCAGGCTTCCAGGAAAAGTTCCGTACACGTTAATTAATGCTGGCCGTACCCGAAACCGACACAGGTGGTCGGGTAGAGAATACCAAGGCGCTTGAGAGAACTCGGGTGAAGGAACTAGGCAAAATAGTACCGTAACTTAGGGAGAAGGTATGCTGAGGAGATTGAGCATCCGCGCGATGTAAGGTTGAATCAGTGACAGCAAAGAGGTGGCTGGGACTGTTTAACAAAAACACAGCACACTGCGAACACGGAAGTGGAAGTATAGTGTGTGACACCTGCCCGGTGCCGGAAGGTTAAATGATGAAGTCATCGCAAGAGAAGCTTCTGATTGAAGCCCCGGTAAACGGCGGCCGTAACTATAACGGTCCTAAGGTAGCGAAATTCCTTGTCGGGCAAGTTCCGACCTGCACGAATGGTGTAACCATGGCCACGCTGTCTCCACCCGAGACTCAGTGAAATCGAAATCGCTGTGAAGATGCAGTGTACCCGCGGCTAGACGGAAAGACCCCGTGAACCTTTACTATAGCTTGACACTGAACATTGAGTCTGTCTGTGTAGGATAGATGGGAGACAGAGAAGCGAGTACGCCAGTATTCGTGGAGTCGGCCGGTGAAATACCATTCTGGGAGACTTGGTGTTCTAACCAAATATTAACAGATAATGGGACAGTGTCTGGTGGGTAGTTTGACTGGGGCGGTCTCCTCCTAAAGGGTAACGGAGGAGCACGAAGGTTGGCTAATCACGGTCGGACATCGTGAGGTTAGTGTAATGGTA
>NZ_FOXF01000113.1 GCF_900115655.1 Ruminobacter amylophilus
GTACTGCCGAGCTGTTGGTAAGCCCCTATAAAATCATTACCGGAAACAGACTTTAGTGAAATGAATATTACCGGAAACTTTCCCATGTATTTGGCGCAGAATTCCTTATCCTCAAAGATTTTGGTGTCCTTAAACCAGTTTTCCTGACGTGACACGTCACCGGGATTTTCTGGATTAAGAGCCAGAAAGTCATAGAAGGTGGACATGGTGAGGGTTTTTCCGAAACGTCTCGGTCTCGTGATAAGCATTACGTCCGCTTTGTTCTCCTTAAACACGGTTCTGATAAAAGGAGTCTTATCAACGTAATAGCAGTCATTTTCAATAAGCTTATGAAATAATTCTGCTCCAATACCTATGGGCTTTAACATTTCTGATTATCCTATAAACCTGACACACCAAGTAATACCATATTACAAGTCTATCATATTTTTGCCGATATTCTCTGAGAGGCCGGCTGAAAGTTTGAATGACAAAAACATTACAGTTATGTTTAAGTCTCTGCACGACCGAGTATTATCTGTTCTTTACACCACTGAACTGTTATGAAATATCTTAGTGTACACTTTATTTCCTGCTGTATTTTCTGTATGTTAAAACGCCTCATTCACCTGAAAACCCAGTAATTCAACTGTCTTACGAATACATACCTAAGATAATGTCATCACTTTCCAATATTTATCAGACTGCATTACCTGAATGTAAAACTTTTCCGAGATTGTCAGAAAGAAAATAAAGTTGTCTGAATACTTGAAGCTTCATTGCCGGAACATGAAACAAATATGAGACACAGGAAAGGCTCTGCAAAAGAAACAGAAAATATAGAAATAAAAATTCCCAACCTGAGAGTTGGGAATTTTAACTTACCCCGCAGTTACACAAAACCATTGAAACCTTGGAGATAAAATTATTCAAACACTAGCAACCGGAAGAAGCAGTTTCAATTTTCGGAGTTCCGTTCAGAGCAGTTGGAGCAGTGTATTTAATTGCACAATTTTCCTTATCCGGAGCATTGACACTGAATATATAAAGAACGCTGGGGTGTGACATAAAATTCGTGTATTCCTGTTAAGTCTGTTAATATTAAAGACTTAATTGGAGTTATATGAATATGGCAAAAAAAGATATTAAGC
>NZ_FOXF01000112.1 GCF_900115655.1 Ruminobacter amylophilus
GATAACACTATCGGCTACCTCAATGCCATTGGTGAAGGTATCGGAACTTCTCTTTCCGGAGGAACCTTCTCGGAAGGCTTTGATTTTGCCCGGGAACGAACCAAAAGAGAGGCGGAGGAAACTGCAAAAATCTACAAGGCCACCATTGCCGGAATTGAAAAGGACATCACCGAGTCTCAGAACCGCATTGCCGCTGAGCGTAAACGTATCGCTGAAAAGTACCAGAATAAACCTGTAGGCGAAGGTACCCAGTCTGATGAAGGCTTAAGGATTGGTGCAAATAAGGACTCCGGTAAAGGTAAAAGCTCCGGCGGTGCTCTTTCCAAATCTGCTGAAGCCCGTGATACCTGGACGCCTTATTATGAGCAAATCCTTGAACTCGACATGAAGTCAAAGAGCGACCTTGAAAGGCTCGAGCGTGAACACATCAAAAAGCTTCAGGAGCTTAATGCTGTTATTGCCGAGAATGCTCAAATCTCTGAAATCGAGAAGAATAATGCTCTCCTTATCATCGAGCAGGACTATCAGACCCAAAGGGCGGAAATCGAGAAAGAGGCACAGGACTTTCTGCGTTCACTTAATCCTGAAGAGGAGGAAATCCTGCGTCTTCAGGAAGTTTACGGCAGAAAGCTGGAACTCCTGGAGCAGTTCCACAACGACCAGCTTATTTCCGAGGAAGCATATCTGCAGAGCCGTACTCAGCTCATGGATAAATACACCTCCGACAGCACCACGGCAAAGCAGCGTAAACAGGCTGATGAACTTAAGAAAATGACCGAGCCCTACGAGAAAATGGCTGATGCCACTCTAGATCTCTCAGATACCTTTGCAAGTCTTACCGACAGCATGGATGAATCCTCCGGTGCCTATCGGGCTTTATTTGCAGTTCAGAAAAGTTTTGCGGTAGCAAGTGCAACCATGGATGCGGTGCAGGCATGGATTAAGGCTCTAAACGATCCGACAGCAGTTACCTGGCCGCAGAAACTTGCCAACTACGCCTCCGCTGTTGCCACTACAAGTTCTGCCATTTCTCAGCTTACCTCCGTTTCCATGCACGATAAAGGCGGTCAGATTAAAGCCGGTGAATGGGGTATCGTCGGTGAGTACGGACCGGAGCTGGTGCAGGGACCGATGAGCGT
>NZ_FOXF01000111.1 GCF_900115655.1 Ruminobacter amylophilus
GTTATGGGATAATGACAGTGATAGAGCCTTTCTGCGCTTCAATAGCGGACCGGGGAAAGGCCTTTTTAGAGGTGATGGTCAGATTCAGAGGTGGAACGGTATTTTGAAGTATATTGGTATCGGAACTGAATTTTTTCATGAGCTTATTGAAAATAACTGCTATTACGTAGATAAGACTCCGCTCATCAGAACCGTGTTTAAGGAATCAGCTACCAATGCCTTTCTCATTATGAGACCGAGACGTTTTGGTAAAACTCTCACCATGTCCACCTTCTACGACTTTCTATCTCTGAATATCGAAAATCCCGGTGATGTGTCATTTCAGGAGAAATGGTTCAAGGACACCAAGATCTTTGAGGACAGGGAATTCTGCCGTGAATACATGGGGAAGTTTCCGGTAATCTTTATGTCTTTTAAAACCATCGTTCATCAGAATTTTAATGATGCGTATAATCAGTTTGCTACTCTGATATACAGATTGGCACTGCAGTTTGAATATCTGTCTGCCAGTAAGGAACTATCCGATAAACAGAAGGAACAGTATGCCAATCTGAGTAATTATGAAAAGCTTACAGACAGAACCAATAAATCTTATCTGACCGGATCACTTCAGACGCTTTCCTGTCTTCTTGAAGCACATCATAAGATAAAACCGATAATTCTGATTGACGAATATGATGTGCCTATTGCCAAGGCAGCTTATCATGGCTACTACGATGAAATGATAGATCTTATCAGTCCTTTTTATAACGACACCTTAAAAACAAATACGTATCTGGGCAGAGCAGTGCTTACCGGATGTTTAAGAGCGGCAAAGGAAAGTATTTTTACAGGGCTCAATAATCTCATGGTCTGCTCGATTCTTGATTCCGGAAAAAAAGACATATCCCAGGGAATCGGTTTTACCAAAGAAGAGACTCATGAGGTTTTGTCATATTACGGTTTCACTGACTATTATGATGAAGTAAAAAATAATTACGACGGATACCATTTCGGAACAACTCACATGTACTGCCCATGGGATGTAATGTCCTTCTGCAATGACAATTATGAAAAGCTGAGTGAAAACAAAAACCTAATTCAGGCCGGCAACTATTGGATAAATACCAGCGGTAACGATGTTATCGAAGAATTCATGGGCTTTATCGAGCCTGAAGACGTTGATCTGATGCAGGA
>NZ_FOXF01000110.1 GCF_900115655.1 Ruminobacter amylophilus
ACCAATGCCGCCATTCACGGACTTGATGACAGCGTTAAGACCGTAACCGATTCAATTCAGGCACAGACCAAAACTGTTACTGACCTAGGTAGCGAGCAAAGCAAGGTAACAAAGGAAATCAGCAAGGCTCTCAGCACTCAGAATTCCCAACAGAAAGACGCCAATACAACTCTTGCCGAGCAGAAGAAAATCATGCAGGAGCAGGAAACCGAAATCAAAAAGGTAACCAAGGCCGTGGACGCACAGACCGGAGTTCTGCAGAAAAATGCCGGCGGCTGGAAAATGCTGATGACGGGTTTTGCCATCAAGTTTGCCTCTGAAATCGTGGACGGTTTTAAGAGCATAATCTCTACCGGACTTGAAGCATCCCGTGTTTACGAGGATATGTCAGCAAGACTGACTCCATTGGTTGGTGATTTGGAAACTGCGCAGAAAACTTTCTGGAGCCTTAACGGTCTTGAGGATGAGACAGCTACCGCTACCGATAAACTTGCCAAAGCCTTTGTGGATTTAGGTAATAACGGTCTTACCAACTCAAATGAGCAGCTTAAGACCTATGCCACCATTGCCCATGGTACCGGTAGAGACATCAACACCTTAACTGATGCGGTTATTGCCTTCTCTCAAGGCTCAACCAAAGCACTCCGGCAGTTCGGCATTACGGCAAAGGACAACGGTGACACCATTTCCTTAACCTACAAAGGCTCTACCACCGAGATTGAAAAGAACAGCAAGGCTCTTGATGAGTACCTTTCCAACCTTGCCAGAAACAATTTTGACGGAGTGCTGGAAACTAAACTCAACACTGTATCTGCCGCTACCGGAAGACTTGATAACGCCTGGGGTACTTTCTGTACCAGACTCATGCAGTCAAACGGCGGTTTCGGTGAGCTCATCATCATGGGTAATGACTTTCTTGCCAATACCCTGAATGGTATTTCTGAATGGCTGGACGACCCTGCGGTAATTGAATGGTTCCACAATCTTGCAAAAACGGTACGTGAAACCTTTGAGGGAATACGCACCGCATGGGAAGGTGTGAAGGACTTTTTCAGAGATACCCTTGAGCTTATCGGTGTTGAAATGAAGGACGGAACCGGGAACTGGAAGCTTTTCTTTTCAAACTTTTTTCAGTTTGCCCAAATTGGCCTTCTTGAGCTTAGTCAGAAAGTCGGAGAACTGTGGGATAACACTATCGGCTACCTCAATGCCATTGGTGAAGGTATCGGAACTTCTCTTTCCGGAGGAACCTTCTCGGAAGGCTTTGATTTTGC
>NZ_FOXF01000109.1 GCF_900115655.1 Ruminobacter amylophilus
TGAAAAGCGGTCACGCCGATGGTAGTGTAGCATTCGCTATGTGAGAGTAGGTCATTGCCAGGCATTTTTTATTTAGAGGGAGCTTTTAAAGCTCCCTCTTTTCGTATGTGGAAATCAAAACTTCTGCCTTAAAAATAAGATACAAAAAATTTTATAAACAACTTCTGCTTCGTAAAAGTGTGATATTTTGAATTGTTTGGTAAACTTGGGATTATATACTAGTTTATCTATATATTATTCAATAAAATTCTATTCCAATGAAGGTTATCTGCACGTCGATCGGTTTTTAAGCAAAAATAATTAGTGACACTGATATTAATATTGTTTATAATGCAACATTGTTAAGTGATAGATGAGTTAAGTTTCTATCATTACATATAGTAATTTTTGGAGAAATTCATGAACAAGTTACAAGTTGTATTAGGTACCGTTGCTTTAGGTGCTGCTTTAGTTGGTTGCTCTGACACTTCTGCTTTAAACCAGAAGGTTGACGCTTTATCAAACAAGGTTGAAGCTCTTTCTAACGACGTTGAAGCTTTAAAGTCTAGCCAGGCTCAGACTGCTTCAAAGGCTCAGGCTGCTTACGACGAAGCTGTACGTGCTAACGAACGTTTAGACAACCTTTCTAACAAGTACAAGAAGTAATTTTTTACTTAAAGAATGGTTATTAAAGGGAGCTTCTGCTCCCTTTATTTTTTTGGGGTAGATATTTCAAATTTTGAGTATGGCGCGCTATATTACAGTCATCCTGTCAGCAAACTCCATATCATCATATCTGTTGTGAGCCAACGATATTCATGTTCTTCGGTTTTTTCATCCTGTTTCATCTGAGCATTCTTGTTTATCACGGAGATAATTCTTTGAGATGAATCATCTGTGCATACGGTGCTGTGCATTCTGGTGAGTTAACGTATTTTCCGGTAAAACGGGAGTGGTGTTCAGCCGAGATTTGGTTTCCCGATATTGTGAATCTTATGACAGATCTTTATGTCAAGTTCTTTCTGAAGTAAATTTGTATAATCAAAGTAAAAGTGTTTATCATGAGGCTACAGATGATATATTCATCTGTGTGCTGTTATTTTGCAGAGGTATTTAATTGCGCTGCTGACCATGTCAATTAGTTTTTTTGTTAAATCTGTTTAAATTATGAACAAAATACACAATATTTAAAAAAATATTCAGAAAAGTGTTGACGAATCTAAAGAAAAAAGTAAAATACACATCACTCGCTGAGCACAGCGAAAAACAAAAAGTTCTTTAAAAACGAATCTAGACAATCTGTGTGGGCACTCGCTGAATT
>NZ_FOXF01000108.1 GCF_900115655.1 Ruminobacter amylophilus
TCATTTATGTCATGGTTCTGCAAATCACCGTAGCACAAGGTGGCTCTTATTTCCGCAGTTATTGATTTACCATCCAGAAGATCCTGCATCAGCTCAACGTCTTCAGGCTCGATAAAGCCCATGAATTCTTCGATTACATCATTACCGCTGGTGTTTATCCAGTAGTTGCCGGCCTGAATTAGGTTTTTGTTTTCACTCAGTTTTTTGTAGTTATCTTTACAGAAGTTCATTACATCCCACGGACAGTACATATGATTTGTTCCAAAATGGTACCCGTCGTAGTTGTTTCTTGCATCTTCGTAATAGTCTGAAAGTCCGTAGTATGCAAGAACTTCTTCAGCTTCTTCCTTAGTAAAACCTATTCCACTGGATATATCGTCATGTCCGGTATCAAGAATCGAGCAGACCAGCAGATTGTTAAGTCCAGTAAAAATACTTTCCTTAGCTGCTCTTAAGCATCCGGTAAGCACGGCTCTGCCAAGATACAAATTGGTCTTTAAGGCTTTGCTAAGGAAGGGACTGATGATGTCAATCATTTCACGGTAGTAGCCGTTATGAGCCGCCTTGGCGATAGGTACATCATATTCGTCGATAAGCAGAATCGGCTTGATTCCGTGATGCTTGTTCAGGAGTTTCAATAATGTAGACAGTGAATCCTTAATAGCATCATTATTTTTAGGTTCTCTAAGATAAAACTTATCAAGATAGAGTTTGTATTCTTCAATTTCATCACTACTCAGTTTATCACTATCTGCAAGGTATCTAAACTGAGTGTACATGTCGTAAATCGCTGATGCAAAGCGTCCGTAGGCGCTGATAAAATCTTCACCTTCTATCTGCTTAAGGGTAATAAAGATTACCGGAAACTTCCCCATGTATTCACTGCAGAATTCCTTGTCCTCAAAGATCTTGGTGTCCTTGAACCATTTCTCCTGAAGTGACACATCGCCGGGATTTTCGATATTAAGAGACAGAAAATCATAGAAGGTGGACATGGTGAGAGTTTTACCGAAACGTCTCGGTCTGGTGATAAGCATGACTTTCGAGGTATTGTCTTTAAAAACAGTTCTGATAAAAGGAGTCTTGTCCACGTAATAACTGTTGCTTTCAATTAATTCGTGAAATAATTCAGCTCCGATACCTATAGACTTCAACATTCTGCTCCACCTTTGAATCTGACCATCACCTCAAAAAGGCCTTTCCCCGGTCCGCTATTGAAGCGCAGAAAGGCTCTATCACTGTCATTATCCCATAACCTGCTTAATCGTCAACCGCCAACATCTT
>NZ_FOXF01000106.1 GCF_900115655.1 Ruminobacter amylophilus
ATGTCTAATGAATGGGGTAACTTGAATTTTAGTTGTCCGAAATTATGGATAACTAAAATTTTAAATGTCCTTGACAAAGGGTACAGTTCAATCTTCATCAACAAAAATCTTAGATTTGTTCTTCAAAATTTCACCAGATTTCAAACCTAATCTTTTACAGATAAGTTCATGATTTCCTCTAACTTTACCCAATTTATTTAAATTTAACCTTCTGCAATTCTTACGAAACAGTGCCAGATTTTTATTGGTTTCAGGAAGAAAGAGCGAAAACAACTGTTCGGAGTTATTTTTTGAAATTATTCTGAAGAATTCTTTTTTATCACAAGAAGCACATAAATTTAAATCATTACAGAGAGTGTTTCTTAAACATTCGTCAAGTCTTCTCAGATTCATTATACTGAATGATCTCATCGAAGGCAGGAATTCCCGGAGCTTCAAGATTTTCGATATTTTTTTCCATTTCTTTCTGGGAAATCATAACAATCTCCTTATAAAAAAGCCGTTATCCTAGCAATTTGGAAAACGGCTCAATTCAAAAAAGCGTGTACAACCACAAATGTAAGATGTAATAGATGCTTATATAAAAATGAACATTAGCATTTTCCAGCAGCTTTCAATAACTCATTACAATTAGTTGAAATTTTTTCTTCACTGCCATCAGCATTTAACTTGGTACATAAAGCATCAGACTCAGAAAACATAGCTTTCATGTAATAGCACTTATATACATTCGACTGCTTGTCCTGAACCTTATAATAAAGATGCATTGCAGTAGCTTCTTTTGAACCTGGAACTACAGTCAGATTACTCTGAACGATTCCTGTGGCGGTTTCAGCTTTATCCAGAAGCTTTTCATCACTTACATTAACTGATGCACATCCAACTAAAGACACCATAGCTGACACGGCAATCAAAGTAAATATTTTCATATCATTTCTCCATTTAAAAAAGATCTTTATACTTCCGATTTTGTTTTCTCAAATACCATTCTTTTGGATCTACACTTTTTGAAGAATCAAGAAATGCTTGCAATAATTCTGGACTTTTCTCTAAAAAGTGTTTCTCAGCAGTATCCCTAGCGTTTCGACGTTCTTCAGTATCATACTTACACAATCCAGTTCTATAACTGTGCCCCAATTTCTTGCAATCACTATCAAAGGCCAATGCTTTGCTAAAATCAGGATTATCAGGTTTTATGTGATGCCAATTGTTGGCATTTTCTACAGCAGTTACATTCTTCACACTACACTTGAGCAGATGATTTTCCTCTTCTGTGAAAGAAGTGTAGAACGATCGAAAAAGTTGACCACTAAAACGATCGGAAGTTGACCACTCCGATTTTAACTTAAACTTTCATT
>NZ_FOXF01000105.1 GCF_900115655.1 Ruminobacter amylophilus
TGATTGGTATATGGAGTAAATAATGAGATATTGAAACAAGATGTGCTCAATATTTGCACATCTTATATAGTATTATTAATTGGGAAAGTTCTAATACATATTGAGTTGAATTCAACATATCTATCATCCATTATTACTTTCCCTCATAATGATCAAGCTAAGAATTTTTAAGGCCTTTCCTGAAATTCTTCCAAGTTTGATTTCTTTTATCAACCAATCATGCAAAGAAGGATGCGATTTTAATTTATTACTCATAATGTTTACATTATGAGGTAAAGACACGTAATCTTTATACGACCTCAAAGAAGAAACAATTTTAAGATCATTCCGTATATCATAATTATTTACTGATCTTATAAATTTAGTATGCCACAAACAGTCAATTCCCAAATAAACCTTAATCTCAGTATTAAATTTAATATCCTTAATGATGACTTTATTGTCTTTAGGAAAATATTTATCTAAAACAAAACCATCAAGATCAGTAATTTCTACAAAACCATCAACATCAAGAGAAATATTTAACACTGATTTTTTTGGCAAATTATTGTAAATACCGCCAGTTAAGACATTTCCGTTTATATCTGTTACATTAACCCCTTTGGCAAGAGCTTTGATATTATCAAAATCACTAACTCCAAAATACATGTACTCCAAAGCACAAACACGTCCAGCTGACAATATTTGGTATATGTCAGCTTTCGTAGTTATTGATATTAAATTTGCTGAATTATTCTTTAATGATTGCTGCAAAAAAATTGTTTTTGGAGATGTTTTAAAATGTACATAATCGCCTTTCATGAAAATATTAATTTTATTTTCTTTCTGAAGTATGACGTATGGACGTTCTACATGTTCAGGCCACAACGGGTACATTTTTATTGGATGTTCAGTTAATCTTGCATGAAAAACTAAAAAAAATCGAGCTGGGGATTCGTCATATTTTAAAGCTTGAACCTTATACACGTACCATGTATTCCCGATGCTCACTTTTGATTCAGAAATACATTCCAAAGAGATAAAATTATAGTCACCTAAAAGTTGAGATACAGTTTTTTTCGTTACTAAATAATAGTCATGATTAACAACAACATCAGCATCTTCAGATAATCGTTTTTTTGTCTCACCGTCAAATAACGTCCCCCTGGAAGAGAAACCTTTAACCACTGTTGGCCAATACTTTCCTATTACAGAATTATCAATTTCATACGAAATTTCATATTTATCACATGGAACATCTCCAATATGAAGATACGTTATAGACTTATTGGAAAATCGTTCCAATAAATTAAAACTTTCACAAACCTCAGGACTATAGAAACCTTCTTGTTCTAAGGTCGTTTCTTTTCAAATCATATCAAAAATTAATCTGTTTCCCTGG
>NZ_FOXF01000103.1 GCF_900115655.1 Ruminobacter amylophilus
GGTCTTCCGAACTCTTCAGGGTAAAAGAGGATCCTGAACACCGTCATGATCCGTTCCCTCTCACCGAGGTACAGCAGGCATACTGGATGGGACAGATGCAGAGTCTTTCCCTCAACTCCAAAACCTACTACATGGTTGAACTCACAGGTTCCCCTCTTAACAGGGAACGCCTCTGTCATGCCTTTGATTTACTTAAAAAGAGACATGAAATGCTCAGAGCCGTAATAACTGATGACGGAATGCAGACGATCAGAAAACAGGCAGCGGCATCCGATATTCCGTATTTCAGCGTGACAGATGAACAGGAAGCCTGCTCATCAGTATCTGAATGGTGGGATAACCTCAATAAAGATTCAGTATGTCACCCTGTTGCGGCCGCCGGTTTCCTGTACGGTACCGGAATGCGTCTTGCCATAGCCTTCAGCTACATGAATCTTGACGGATACAGTGTCAAACTGCTTCTGAAAGATCTGGCTCAGGCCTATAACGATCCTGCCGGATACGAGAACAGACCTCCGCTCACGCTGTCATTCAGGGATTACGTGCTTTCAGCCGTTGCGGATGAAAGCCGTATTGAATCAGCCAGAAAATACTGGGATGAAAAAATCGCCGTAATGCCGAACGCGCCTCAGCTTCCTCTCAGATGCAGTCCCGATACCGTGGAGGAATCTCACTTTATCAGACTGGCTCATACCGTGAAAAACCGGGACTGGCATAAGTTAAGGGCCAAAGCGTCGGCATGCGGAATCACTCCGTCAGCCGTACTGCTGCACGCCTATCTTGCCACACTGAGCAGATATTCCGGAGAAAATGACGTTACCGTCAACGTAACCCTGTTTGACAGAAAGCGGATTCACCCTGAAATCATGGACATTACTGGTGATTTCACCTCCCTGCTTCCGGTTTCATATACTCCTGATACCTCCCTGACATTTGCCGACGCGGCCCGAAAAACCGCTGAAAATCTTGCCGAAGGTCTCGATCACAGGGAACTGTCCAGCATTTACATTCAGCGTGAGCTGTCCAGAAAGAGAGGGTCAGGCATGGCATCACTGCCGGTAATCTTCACCAGTACCCTCGGCGTCAGTCAGAACGATGAGGATGCATCACCTGCCGACGGATTCCTGCAGATTACTGAAGGCGGTATGTCAGAAACCCCGCAGGTATGGCTGGATCATCAGCTTTACGAAAAACAGGACGGCATCTATCTCACCTGGGATTATGTCGAAGGACTTTTTGATCCGTCAACAGTCAGGGAAATGTTCGACTGTTACCTGGAAACCGTCATGAACATTGCTGACGGTGAGTGGAACAGACCGATAAATCCGGAACTCAGCAGAAAAACAGCTGACACAAGAAAAAGAATAAACAGTACCGGTGCTCCGGTGTCTGACACCCTTCTTGCGGAAAGAATCTTCACCAATGCCGAAACACGTCCTGACAGTCCCGCTCTCTT
>NZ_FOXF01000102.1 GCF_900115655.1 Ruminobacter amylophilus
GGTCTTCCGAACTCTTCAGGGTAAAAGAGGATCCTGAACACCGTCATGATCCGTTCCCTCTCACCGAGGTACAGCAGGCATACTGGATGGGACAGGCTCCCGGTCTTCCTCTGAATTCAAAAACATACTATCTGGTGGAAATGGAAGGCTCTGACATCAGTGTAGAACGCCTTAACGAAGCCTTCAGACTGGTGGTCGGCAGACATGAAATGCTGCGTACCGAAATCACCGCCGACGGACAGCAGGTAATCAGGGAAAAAGCTCTCGTCACTCCGGTGGAGGTAACACGTGTTGCCGACGTTAAACAGGCGGTCAGTGCGGTATCGGCCTGGTGGAATGAACTCAATGACATGAATGAATCATTCCCTTATGCCGCCCGTGCCTTTGAATACGGGAAGAACAGCATGCGTCTCGCCATGGCATTCAGCTACATGAACCTTGACGGATACAGCATCAAAATGATTCTCCGCGAAATTGCCGAGGCCTACAGAAATTCTGAAAAATACAGCAGCCGTCCTCCTCTTGCCCTGTCATTCAGAGACTACATTCTTTCACACGGTTATTCCGAAGAAAAACTTCAGGAAGCCCACAGGTACTGGGATGAAAAAATTGACGATCTTCCGCCGGCTCCTCAGCTTCCGACCGAATGCAGTCCGGACAGAATAGAAAAATCACACTTTGTAAGAATCGCCGGAACTCTGCCGCACAAGGAACTGGACAGTATCAAAGCCAGAGCCAGGGAATTCGGACTTACACCTTCCGCAGTATTCCTGCACGCCTATGCGGAAGTGCTCTGCAGATATTCTGGAACCGACGGCGTAACAGTCAACATGACTCTGTTTGACCGTATGAACGTTCATCCGGAAATCTATGATGTTGCCGGTGACTTCACGTCACTTGTTCCGGTGGCCTACCGCCCTGATACGACCGGGAGCTTTGCGGCATCCACGGGGGTTCTGGCGGAAAATCTTGCCGAAGCCCTGGATCACAGAGAACTGTCCAGCATATATATTCAGAGAGAACTGTCAAAACGCAAGGGACTGAGCATGGCCTCACTGCCGGTGGTCTTTACCAGTACTCTGGGTATCGCCGACGATCTTCTCAGTCAGGATACCGGCGCGGGATTTCTGACTCTTGCCGAGGGCGGTCTTTCCGAAACCCCGCAGGTATGGCTTGATCACCAGCTGTATGAAACTGCTGACGGCCTGTACCTCTCATGGGATTATGTATCCGAGCTGTACGACGGCAACCTCATCAGAGAAATGTTTGAATGCTACATGGAACTGATTCACAGACTGGTTACTGAAAGCTGGCAGCTTAATATTCAGGCGGAACTGCCGAAGGAAACCGTGAGAATCAGAACCGTTGTGAATACTACTTCGGCTCCATTATCCAGTCTTCTGCTCGCCGAACGCATCCATATGAACGGTATAACCATGGCTGACAGTCCTGCGCTCTTCTACGGTGACAGAATCGTAACCTACGGTCAGATGCACGCCTCCGTCATGCGCGTGGCCTCTCTCCTTATTCAGCACGGCGTAAAACCTCTCGACAGAATTGCGGTTTCCGTTCCACGCGGACCTCTGCAGA
>NZ_FOXF01000101.1 GCF_900115655.1 Ruminobacter amylophilus
CAGGATGCAACTCAAACATAAAGGAAGATCCTTTTTTATTCAATGCATAAATAATTTTTATTTTTTGCAATCACATAAAAAAAGTGATTGCCCCTAAATATAAAAAATATTATTCTGGCATATGCAGATAATCGGATTATATCATTTTGGACGGATTAGGATTGGACGGATCGCACATAACTGAGAGGAATACCATCAGAATCTTATCCAGGTATATATGTAAAAACGGCTACAGTAATAAACCTGTAGCCGAGAAGTGGAAATGCAATTTTATTCTATCGACTGATATGTTTTAGCATCCTCCGGTCTTGAGTGTGTACACAGGAGGTTTTACTGAGTTGTTGACTACATCGGAAGTCGTGTAGCCGAAATAGCACCCGCCATTAGGATGTTTGTTAATGTTATAATCGAATCCCTTCGGTACAATGAACTGGGTATCTCTGTTTTCCACTGCGGCATATTTGTTGACTCTGCACTGACAGAAATCATGATCCTTGCACAGTACCGAATTATTACCTGTAGGGCAATTGTAGTTTGAGCCTCCCTGTGTGGTATTTCGCGCCGGAACGGTTATTCTCTCATTGGTTTTTTTGTTCGTGACAACCTTGGTATCCTGATTGCCACTGATATCCGTATCCAGAAGATAAGCCACAGAATTACGATCAACATATCCGAATTTTGTATAGACCCAGATATTTCCAATATTAACGCAACTGCCGGTACTGCAGTCTTCCTGCCAAGTCTTGTTTTGATCGATTTTTTCAGAGTAACTGTTGTTGATGTTGTTTGTAAGTGACTTTGCGTAAATCATGGAGTTTGCCGATTTCACGGCACCTTTTATTGCTATCAGCGTTGATGCTCTGGCATCCCCCTGCATATTCATGAATTTTGGAACGGCCGTGGCTGAAAGTATGCCTAAAATAACAATAACGATCACTAATTCTATTAAGGTAAAACCATTAGCCTTCATACCTGAATAAGCGTCAGCATTGTATCTTTTCATAACAAATCTCTCCACTCTTAATCTGTGGAATCACATATCCCTATGATAAATCCGCAACATTACCGATGCTGCATTCCTCGGTTTCAGTACTACTATTACTGAATCATACTTGTAAAGAAGGATGTGTCTGTTTTTTTGAACATGGGTTAAAAGGTTCAGTAAAAACGACAATCCTCCTATATAGAGTATAAGCATGTTTTGTGTTTCAAAAGAAGACTGAATTCACAATAAATGAAATCCCTTTGCCTGCTTATGGTCAGGGATTTCTGCGGCTTCAAAAAGAAAAAGCTCAGAAGAATTGTGTTCCGAGCCTTTAATCTGAAAAGTACGGAATATCCCGTATATAGTATGAACCCCGTTATTGATCACTTGATTGATAACGGGGTTTTATTATGAAATTAACTTATGAACAAAAGTTATTAGTTATTGAAGATTACTTTAAGATTGGTTCGTCATCGACAGCAAATAAATGGGGGTTGCATCATAATTACGTAAGAGAATTAGTAAGATTACTTCAAAATAATGGCTCAATCATTAATTTTATGTGATCGCTGATTCCTGATGTACTTCTTCCTACTCGCATCTATGACTTTCAGGAAGAAGTATTCGTCATCCGGATA
>NZ_FOXF01000099.1 GCF_900115655.1 Ruminobacter amylophilus
TGGTGGTCTCTGCCGTAGTTCTCGCCCTGGCTGATGTACCAGATGTCTTCGAGCTCATCCATGGTCTGCGGCTTTTTCTTGTTGAGTTCCTTAAGGAATCTTGGATCAACCGTTCTGCAGTATCTTGCCATGCGGTGCTGGTCAAGCTTAAGGGCTTCGGCTAAAAGGCTCTCGTGGCTTGCCATGATGTTGGCAAGGTTGCGCAGGGTCTGCGGTGTGTGATCTCCCTGTCCGAGGTGAATATGGATTCCACATCCCCGGGTGGCGTCACTCTTTGCTCCGGCCTTGCGCAGTCTTCTGCAAAGCTCCTGCAGGCTTTCGATATCGCTGTAGTTCAGGATCGGGGTAACCATTTCACACTTGTGGGCGTCGTCGCCGGCGATGCTTACGTCCTTCTGGAACTTCCATTCGCGTCCCTGTGCGTCCCATGCGCTGACCGTGCAGTAACCGTTGCGGTAGGCGGTATCTTCAACCCTGTGGGTTCCGAAAAACTCTGCGGCAATTCTTGCGGCATCCTTGCGGGTAATGCAGTTCATCTCAACTTCAACTCCGATTGTCTGGTTCTTAAGGTTTTCAATCTGCTTTAAGGTTTTTTCTTTCATTTTTGTGCCTTCTTTTTGGTTAATGTTTGTTCGTTTTGTTGTGTGTATATTCACTCTGAAGGCACACTATAGCAACTTAATAATCGATTATATTTCGATATTTATTTTGTATATAAATCATTGATTTACTTGCTATTTTTGACGATTCTACATACGTCTTCCCCGAAAGCTAAACCCAGACTTGAGCCGTTTTGCCAGCGCACATGAATCGTTGCAATATCGTCGACATGCATAACGGTTCCGAGAGTTCCCGGAGGAGGTGCATGCTCGTCATTCATGTGTACCACTTCAACCACGGTGCCCTTGGGAAATTCCCTGCGGAGGCGCTCAACAATTTCTCTACTCGGAAACTTCATCGTGAACCTCCTTTGGCTCTTCCTTCACCGTCTTGAAGGCTGAACTGCCGTCAAGGTTGGAAAGCAGAATTTTGCGGCTCTGTTTGAACTCCTCGCCGATAAAACCGAGACGGAGCAGAAAACATCTGAAAGCGTACTTCTCGTTGTTTATTTCCCTGACCTTTGCCGTGACTCGTTTCTGCTCGGTGCTCATTTTGCAGATGGCGGCAATGAACTGGGTGTAGGCTAAGGCATAGTCAGGAGCCGGATCAATGAACCACGGGAAGGAAACTCTGTCCTCTTGAATTTCAAAGGCAAGGTTGTCAATCCCGAGTGCCTTGCGGATGAGTGCTCCCTTGGCATCAAGGAGCTTCTGCAGGTTTTCTGTGTTTACCTTGTCGGCAGGCATCTCAATGGTGAGGATATTCGGCTCAGGAACTTTAAGTTCCTTTCCTTCAGACTTATCGGCGGTTCCTTCAAAGCCTGCCTCGGCAAGTTCGTTTAAAAGCTCCCCGGCATCAATCTTGTCATCGTAAACCAGAGCTCCTTCAGCGGTTACCGTGAAGTCTCCAATCACAAAATTGGTGGTCGGCATGCCCTGGTATTCAGCCTTGATTCCGGTAATCCTTGAGATAGCCTTGACCAGTTCCTTGCGCTCTGCGCCTTTGAGGTTAAAATCGATCTTCATCGTTATGTCTCCATGTTTGTGTTCGTTTTCGTTAGGGACATATTTGCTCTGTCAAAACACTATATCAAGTCAATTTGTG
>NZ_FOXF01000098.1 GCF_900115655.1 Ruminobacter amylophilus
AAGCAAATTTATTGGCAAAGAATTAACGTTTAAATTAAAATAAGGGTGGTCAACTTCTGATCGTTTTAGTGGTCAACTTTTTCGATCGTTCTACAGAAATTCTTCAACAGCTAAATCTAAAATTAAGAAATGACGCAGAAGTGAACCTTACTATGTTTAAGCAGAGAGTTCGTAAAGGGAGAAAGTCCAAACTAACTGATCCGACTTTATTTTCATCTCTTACTGATGTGCTAACAGGGACAATTTAACTTCTGCCTCGTGTACTACACATTATAGGGGGCAATTTCGGATAAGAAAGGCCCAATTTTATTATTGCGGTAGGTTTTGCCATCCTGTGTGGTAAAATCGATGTAGAACATAGTGCGTAACCCTCTAATGTTTTGCTGTTAGCATTTACGCTCTATGTGGAAGATTTTGCATGCAAGTGATTGCTTAAACAATTACAAGGCAAAATTAATAATTACGATGCCTCTGTTTGTCAATTTTGTTGAGGTTTTAAAGCCAATAGCGCAGAGTACAAAAATGTTAGAAAATCTTTTGGAAGAATTAGATCATTTAGAACTAGTGAAATATTCATCTCTTCTTATTAATCTTTATGAAGATGATGATATGTACACTGCTGAAGCCTGTTTAGATGACGAAAAATTAATTATTGGTCGTGATAATCCTTTTTTAATATGTGACTCAGGACTTCCTTGGGAAAAGGTATTAAAGGAAGCAGGAAAGATACTGAAAAAATACATTAAGGATAATCATGATAAATACAAGCATTTTAATTCTATTTCGTTCGGATTTGTTGACGGTGATGAATACTTTATAAAAAAACACGTAAAAAAACACCAACCTGTGAATTATTCTGCTGAGGATTTTATGAGTTTTTCGCCAGAAAAACTGTACTGTTGGTTGACTGTATATTCCAACAAGAATATGAAAGACCAGTATGGCAAAGAAATTTTCGAACTTGATTATAAAAAAATGACCGATGAGCAGAAACAATACTGGAGTAAACTGCTGGCGGAAAATTTCAATTACGAGATGTATTATGATGAATGAGTGTAATGCAAAAATCGGTTTTGAACAAAAATCAGAGGCGCAAAGCCTTTATTTTAACCATTCACTTTTTCCTAAAATGCCCTGATTTTACTTTTGCACTGCACTCATGAATGATAGTTTTGTATTGAGTTTTTCTGAACGCGCAATGCCTTCAAGTTGATATCCATGAAAGGCTAACAAGTCAAAGACTCTGCCGGCTTTGGGATCTTTCCTGTTAATCTCTTTAGAGATGAGTTCAAGATCCATTTCATTCTCAATGCCATCAAGAGCGGAGATGCTAATGGCTAGTTCCTCCGGTTCGCTGTAATTCACTATGGTTAACCGACGGTCTTCTGCTTTTACGCCAAAAGGGCAGTCTGAGCATTTGTTGCTATCAGGACATCTGATTAAAATACCGTGTTTGTTAGGAACCTGACAACACTTCACAAGGTACAAAAAACTCCTTCTGTAATCTGTTTGGATTTTGGGTAAAGTTACCCTTAACTTTTTTTGCCATTGCGGCTTCTCCTGTTCGGAAAAAACGAAGCGGAGAAAACCATTATGGTTGAATTGTCTCGTGTACAGTATGCGTGTAAGCAAATAGGGTTATTTAAAATTGAATAGAACTTTCCCAATTAATAATACTATATAAGATGTGCAAATATTGAGCACATCTTGTTTCAATATCTCATTATTTACTCCATATACCAATCA
>NZ_FOXF01000046.1 GCF_900115655.1 Ruminobacter amylophilus
TTTAAAAAGTACTGAGTATCCTTGTTCTACGGCTAGCAGACCGAATCCAATGGCCAGATGTGTTTTGCCTACTCCTGGAGGTCCAAGAAAGAGAATATTAGAGCCACTGCCAGCCCAGGACAGCGTTTTAAGTTCCCGAATGACAGCAGTATCGATACAAGGCTGCACCGAGAAGTCAAACTCCTCAAGGGTACACTTGCGAGGAAAATGGGCTGCCATAGTTCCAATCCTTATTCTGTTTTCCTCACGACGGCTAATCTCACGACTAAAGACAAACTGCAAAATTTCTCTTGGATTCATTCTGCTGTTTGTAGTTTCACTGATAATTTCCTCAATGTGATCTCTGCAGAAAGTCAGATTCAGCCTGTCAGCCATAGCAACAAGATTGTTATCAGATGCCATTACCATGCGCCTCCAGTAACTTTTGCATACTCATCGAGTGAACGTGACAGGCTGTTCTGCCCCCACGTTTCATAATCGGGACTAACGTCATTAAAAATTTTAATGGTTGATTTTTCCTGCAATTTTGCAGTATAAAAGGAAGTGGCCTTATCTATTCTGATAACTTTATTATCATCATCGTGGAAGATGATTTCTGTGTCTGTTATCTGAATAAATACGCTTTGATTGGAGTACTGCTCTGGTAGTTTATACAATCTGTTCTCGACGCGGATAAGGCCACACTTGTCTGCCTTTCTGGTTTCCTCACGTATGTTTGTAAAAAATACTCTGTCAACAGTCCTGAGTTCAGATCGTTCCTTTTGTGTAAATCTTTCTGCCGGGGTTTCAGCTTGTATGCCGGAGGTATGAACCAGTGAAAGTTTCCTTACGTCTGAGTATTTCACCAACCATAAATCTATCCACTTCTGTAAGTCCTCAAGAGAATCAAAGTTTCTGCCCGGTAGTGCATTTTCCTTGAAATACCTTACCATACGTTCACATTTACCTTTAGAGCGTGGTTTATATGGCGTACACGCGATAGGCTTAACATTCCAATAATGGCAGAATGCCTTATACCTTTCATTAAATCTAAGCTCACCGCTGTTGTGTACTGTAACCAGACATTTTGTATTATCTGAGACTATTGCCAGAGGAACTCCTCCGAAATGTCTAAAAGCATTCTCAATTCCATTAAGCCATGCTTCAGTATTTTCTGCCGTAAACGCCTTTACGTAAATTCTTCTCGAATAACCGAGAACACTAACAAAAAAGTGAATCCTGACATTACTCCCGCCTATCATCACATCCTGTTCTCCAAAATCTATCTGCAAGTGCTCACCAGGTTGGGTTTCATAGCGGCAGGGAATTGATTTGCCACGATTCTTCAGTTCCTTTCTAAACTGTTTGCAGAAAATCTGTAACCCTCGTAAATTAGCACTGCCATCATATGATTCCTTAAGTTTTCTCAGCAGAGGTACACAGTGTCCATTCATCTCGAGAAACAGCTCTTTAATTGTTTCTCTGTTGATCTTCAGATAGTTATTAAAGCTGTCCTGTACCGGAGCCTTGTACTTTGGGGTTCCGTTCATGTATTTGCGAACAGATTGCCTTGAAATTCCCAATTTTCTGGCTATATCCCTGATAGACTTTCCTTGTTTAGAAAGTTCATGGATCTGATTTTGAAATATTGAATCAAACATTCTGGAATACCCATTTTCTTTTATACGATATTCCGATATTTTATGTTTTTTAGATCTTTTCATGACCACTCCATTATCTATTTGTTTCATAATTTATAGGTGGTCAACTTTTATTCGTTTAGGTGGTCAACTTTTGCGATCGTTTAACAGATGCATCAAAGTTTGCTCCCATAGCCGCAGCAGAGGAGGAAACAGCGTCCTTCATGGCTGTCATTTCCTCGGCAATTTTGGAGAGTGAATCCGAGAGAGCAGACGTATCGGCAGAAAGCCTGATGGTGCTGTCGTTCATTTTGAGTTCCTTAAAAACGAAAAAAGGATCTCGGTTAGGAGATCCTTTAAGGGAAATGGTTTTTGTTTTGGGATTTTATTGTCTGTTCAATTCTTCTAACAAGAGACATCCAAGAGGTTGTTCTTTAGCACATGATTTTTCTAGATATTTCCTGGCCTGCTGTTTATCGTTGGAGAAGTATAATTTACCTAAACCATAACACCCTGAAATACCATCTAAGCTACAGGCTTTTTCATAATATTTTTTTGCAATGTCTTTATTGAGAGTTTCTTCTAGTTGCCCCATAAATTCACAGCTACGGCTATCATTAAATGTGTTACATGCTTTTTCAATAAATGTTTTAGCTAGATCTAAATTCTGTTTAACCTCATTATGATTTAGAGCAATACCCAACCCCGAAGCAAAACAGATGTACCCCATTAACTTTGTGTTTGGGAAATTTGAATTACTCAAATTACAGATTTTTCCTTGCAATGCATCAGAATCAAGTTCTGGGTGTGGATCTTTATGCAAAACAACAAAACAGCCATAAATATCATTAGCTTTACATGCCGTTCTACATAATGATAAATCCTTGTCATTGATTTGCTCTTCATTGCCGTTAGTTGAACTTTTGAAATACCCATTTGCTAATTCTTCACATCTTGGAAAATCACCGGCATGTGAAATGTTTAATAGCGTCAGACAGAATGACAATGATAGACAAAATATTTTAGTTTTCATTATTTTATACATTTCTATTTAATCCAGTTTTTCAATCAGGCACTGGTGATCCTTGGTCTTGGTGCTGTAATTTATTCCGACAAGTATGATATTTCTGTACTGTCCGGCATAGCGTTTGAAATATTCTTTTTCCTTTATCTGCTTAATGGCTTCTTCGGCAGAGTCGTCATACTTAAACTCAATCAGAATAAGAGGCTGTCTCCTTGTTATCGGCTCATACACTAAATCAACACGCCCCTTACCTGCCTGATCCTCACGATGGTAGCTGTAATCATCAAGAGTTGACCATAAAAGACCGGTCATCACGCAGTATGTGAGAGATTCTTCATCGTTGTAATCGAGAAGAGATACTACTGAGGAATTGTGAATATCCTGAATAATTGTGGCTACGGTTGTTCCGTCAAGTTCCCTGATAGCTTTGAGCAGGTTTTCTGAACGTCTGATGGTTTCCATTCGTTCATACCAGTTCTGCTCTCTGACAATATCCATCAGCACTGCTTTGATTTCAGCATTCGGAACATAGGCAACTTTACGATATTGATTTTTGGTTTCTGAACATCCAAGGTAACCGAGGCATACCAGAAGACTGAATACATCATTTTTATCTTTTATGGTTACCATATCATTCTGGAAATTGGCACAGCTGAAAGTAACTTCATCACCTTCGATTAAATTGATGATGTCTTCCTTTATGCCGTCAAAATCCATATTGATCAAACGTACAAATTCCTCATTGGACGAAGTTCCGCTCCAGTAACTGATACATTCATTTCTAGTTACTGCCTTACACACTGAGTTAGGGTTGTAAATATCCACACCTTTGATTTTATAACCCTCGTACCATTCCTTTAAATCCTGATGTGACACTTTACAGTTAGGTGATTTTACAATATTCGCTACTTCATCTTCAGTAAAACCAAAGTAAGGAGCATAATCTCCCGGGGAAAGCATGTTATATTCATCAAAGCCGTTGAGTGCAGACTGAGAGTTGTATTTTTTGATCGGAAGAATACCCGTAAGGTATGCAAGTGCGAAGCAAACCTGTCCACCATCAGCCTTAAACAAATTTTTTAACAGCTTAATAAATTTTTTCTGTAGAACTTCATCGTTACAATATTCCCGATACACCAGGTCCCATTCATCCATAATAAAAATGAATTTGGTATTCAAATCCTGAGTAATCGCAAGTAAAGTTTCCAAAAGACCGGTATTTTCAATCTGATGCTTTTCAAGACATTCTGAAAATTCACTGCTTGATTTTAATTCTTTAATTATTGAATACTCGAAATAGTCAACCAGATCATTAACGCCATCTACCTTCTGTTTCTTGTTGGAATAGCCGTCAAACAATCCGTCAATGGTATTCATATCAATATAAATGACATCGTATTTGTTGAGGTGTTTTTCGTAACTGGCTTTAAATTCATTATTCGTTATTTTTAGATTATCAAAAATATTTTGACCGGCATATCCTTTGGAATAGTAGGCTGACAGCATATGAGCTGTTACTGTTTTACCAAATCTACGGGGACGGGTTACTGCAAAGAAGCGGTTATCTTCATTCAATCGCTTATTGGTTTTTTCAATAAAATCAGTTTTATCAACAAACAAATACTTATTTTCTCGATTTGCAAGTCTTATAAAGCTGTTTTCCTTGTCAGGATTCAGAATACTTCCCATGACTGTAACCTCCCCCAAACTCAACATCATCGGCTGTCATTTTATCACAGTGCCGAATTTTTATCCGTGATACAGGACGGAACTTCCCGTGAACAATTAGCCGTACTGTTTATATGTCAGTAATTTAACTAGTATCAGCAAATAATTCAACTGTTATCTTAAGCTTAATCTATTTATAAGTCATACATCAATAACGCTAACGTTTGTTCATCATTCGTTTAAACTTCTCAACCTCTCTGGCACAGTCGCTTTCCGTCATTCCGGCTTTATATCTTTCCTTCGGATGAGCCTCATAGTATTCCTCCTGAAATACCACCGCCCAATAGTTAAACTCGGTGGTGGGATATTCCAGAACTTCAGAGATTGGGCGGTGGATTTCCCGGGCAATTCTCACCGCCAGTCTGAATACAAAACTGCCCCGGATTAGTTTTTTAAGCTGGTCTCACTGGTGATATTGAGAGCCGAGAAGGCGTTAACCAGTGCGTTCAGCACCTTGTTCGGCACGGACTCCATAAAGACATTGAAGTCCTCCGGCTTTTCGGTAAGATTCCCGTCAGCGTCACAAAGGGATGCGTGCATCATCTTAAGGACACGAAGCTGTAAATCCTTCTCTCCTTCAAAGTCGAGACGTGCCTTGCCGGAAAGCTCACGGAGGTAAAAATCCACTCCGTCAATGGTAACCTTACTTGTTTTAAATTTCAGTGACTTGATCTGTTCAAGATAAGACATTATTCACCTCCCTTTCCTGTCTGTTCTTCATTCTCGGCATCTGCCCAGACAACATCACTTGCCTGTCTGCCGGAAACCTTAAGCTGCATAAAGCCGTCAGCCGAACCTGACATAATCTGATAGCCGAGAAGCTTCAGATCGTAGGAGGCCATGGTACCGTTCGGCCACTGATGTCTGATGCGGACAGTCTGCTGTGTCTTGGCGGCATCAATGAGTGCCTTCTGATCAGCATCGTCATCGTAAAAGTAGATGGTGAGTTCCTTTTCAGAGGAATCCTTAAGTCCTCCGCGATACATCTTGCGGTTATCATCAATGGTGGTGCATTCCACTGATTCGGCAATATCACCGATGTCTCCGATTTCTTGCGCTCCCCTGAGAGCTTTCCATGTTGTACCTCCGTCTGCGGAGAACTGGGAATGTGTACCTCCGAGAAGTACAGGCTCCTTAGGTTCATAATCATAAAGCTGTTTATGTGCCATCTGGCTTATCTCCTATTTCAGTAAATCTGCCATGGCGGTTTCAACCTGCTGAACCACAATGGCTGTTGCGTTCTGATCCACTCTGCGCTGGATCGCTTCCATAAAATGACGGGCGGTGATGCCCTTTACCTTTCTGCCGTGCTGACTTGCTTTCTTTTTAGCCAAATCTGCCGTCAAGAAATACCAGGCAATGCAGAATGCTGTATGCGCAGATAACCGAGCGAGAGGATTGTTCAGATTCTATGGAGCGAACCGTACCGGGAGGTTCTCGAGCAAAATCGTACAGCTTCAGAATCTAGCGAGGAACAGCATGAGTGATTTAGACCAGGCTCGGGCTCTTGTCCGCTCAGGTGATTACGAGTCTGTTTCAATGCTCTATGAGGATGTACCCGATACTCTGTCTCAGCTTGTCCGTACAGCCTTTATTCCACCTAAGGGAAAGCTCTTTTATGTTGCTGACTTTTCTGCCATTGAAGCCAGGGTGATTGCCTGGCTTGCCGGGGAGAAATGGCGTATGGAACTCTTTAAAAACGGCGGTGATATTTACTGCATGAGTGCCAGTCAGATGTTCAAGGTTCCCGTTGAGAAGCATGGCGTGAATGGGCATTTGAGGCAGAAAGGTAAAATAGCGGAACTCGCCTGTGGTTACGGCGGAGGCGTCGGTGCGTTAAAGGCCATGGGAGCTCTGGAGATGGGACTCAAAGATGATGAACTCCAGCCCCTGGTTACCGCATGGCGTAATTCCAATCCCAACATAGTGAAGTTCTGGTGGGCAGTAGACAATGCTGTCATGAAGACCATAAAGGAACGGATAACCACTGAAACGCATGGACTGAAATTCACTTGCAGAAGCGGCATGTTTTTTATCACTTTACCGTCAGGCAGAAAGCTTGCCTATGTAAAACCCCGCATCGGCATAAACCAGTTCGGCGGTGAGAGTGTTACCTATGAAGGCATCGGTGCCACCAAAAAATGGGTGCGTATTGAAAGCTACGGTCCCAAGTTCGTGGAAAACATCGTGCAGGCAATCGCCAGAGACATTCTCTGCTATGCCATGCAGACCTTACGCCATTGCAGTATCGTGATGCACATACATGACGAAGTAGTCATTGAGGCAGATTCACAGATGAGCCTTGATGCAGTCTGTGAACTTATGGGACGCACGCCTCCCTGGGCTGAAGGGCTCATTCTGCAGGCTGCGGGGTATATATCTCTTTTCTATAAAAAAGATTAAAGTCCTCCTCTTCTAAACTGAACATTATAAACCTATAAAATTGGCCAAAAATTCAAGTAACTACAAATACAGAGAGTAAGACAACTAGTTTATTACGAAGATAAGATGTTATTTAAAACCCCAGAAGTTTCATTATTATTTTCACTGTTAGTCGATATTTTAGTAGAGTCAAACTTAAAATTTTCATATTGATTAAAATCAAAATTATTACCTAATTTTGATATTGCGTAGGAAACAATTTCTGTATTTGCATAGTATGCGTCATATCTGCCGTAAAGTTGATTGTTAGAATTAATAACTGAAATTAATTTAAGATATTGCTCTTTAGTCATATTAGCTAACAACGTACTTATTACAAATTTGTATCTTTGGCCTGCTTGAGAATAATTCTCACTTCTATTAAAGTACTCAATACAGTAATCAACAAATATCGATAATTCGCCAATTTCCCCATAAGTTTTTTTCATAAAATTAAATACTATATTGTCAATATTGCTATAAAAATTTTCTGACATTAGTTTCTGTATATGTTTCTTATAATTACAATCAACAAACCATGATATTTGTTTTCCTAGGGCATTTTTTTCAACAAATGATTTAATAATATCTTTGATTTCATTACCAAGATTTGAGTACGCTTTAGGATTTAGGGCTAGAAAGGCACATAATCTCGTACAACTAACGTCATCTGGACTTATTTGAGTAAACATACGCTCGCTTTTAATATAATCACAAATATCATGAATCTCTATATATAAGAATTCTAGAACCCATAGATTAAGTCTAATATTCGATGTACACTTTTCGTCATTTGGTAAGCAAAAGCATAATTTCCAAAAAGATCTAAACATTTTTTTCTTCATGTCGTTAGTCATATAGCGAAAATATTTTCGCGATACATAACTCCGAAATTTATCTTTATCATTTATATAAATTTCTTTCTTATCTTCCAGATCCTTCAACATCATTTCTAGAACATTACTAATAAAAATTGGAGGCTTGATTAAAACACCTTCTAACATATTTTTAATGTGACAAATGGCCATTTCTTTTGAGGGTTCAAAAAGTTCATAATTTTCATTTAAAGAAGGGTGTGCACAAAAATTTCTATGATCTTTAAGATGACAAATGTTTGTGTAAGTAGCATCGTCTAAAAGATTGGTTTGTTTGTATATTTTTTCAACTAAATCTTTTTCCCATTTCGATTTTGATATCGAATTATCTTTTGATTGTCTATTATCATCGATCTCGCTTAGTATTAAATTTGCTTGTTTATCATCATAAACATCAGATAATTCTTTAAGTTTTAGTAATAAATCACATATTACCACTGAATATAAGATTACAACAGCCGATCTGTACCTACCATCTGAATAACTACTTATCACTTCAGAAAAATAACGTTGTGTCTTTTCAAAATATATCTTTTCCGATTCTGGTATGTAAATCATTCCCCCCCCTTTTTTTATTTTAGTTAATATTCAAAATACACAAAAATTTTTTAGCAACAGAGAATTATAAGACATAGCTTAATCCTGAGTCACAATATTAGTAATTAAAAACTTTAAAGCACAAACACCAGCTCATTATTTGCACATAAACTATATCGCTAAATCCATCAACATAAAAGATTATTTATATTAGGTAGAATCGTTGTAAGCTAAATCAAATAATGTATATTTCGTGGTTGACAATGAAATAACAACACGTATTTCATCTTTTCCACCATTGATTACTTGAGCCTTTTCGGTTTAAAACCCCAAAGCATCAGATTCCTCAAGGATATAATTATTTATTGTGCCACTTATGACGGAATATATGTTCAATTTTCCACTTAATTCAGAGTTAATCCTTAACTTCTTCATCCTTGTTTTTAATATTTTTTCCGTCAGAATAACGCCATGCAATCCTGCCATTTACCGGACACCCTTTTATACATGAAGCGGCAGCTGATGGACTTGAAAATTTTACATCCACTGTAAATATTCCGTTCTTAACTTTTCCTTCGCGCAATAACGCATCTCTAATTTTTACAATTGATGGTTTACATGAGGTGCACTCATTCATCACAAAAGAGGAGCTTTTTAACACGAGGAATCCATCATCACATATTTTTCCTCTTGCAGTTACATTACCTATAAGGTGAAGTATATTTGATTCATCTAATGGAGATTCAAAGTCATCATTAGTATCTGTTGTTGTCTCTGTTTGTAAAGAATGAATAGTCGAACTATCGTGAGAAGATAAAGTATTATTTTTCCTTTTATTACCTACTCTTTTATTTGTATTTTGATCCTTTTTGAATACTTTAATCCCTATTAATTCCAGAATAAATATTGCTTCCTCTAAATATTGTTCTAGTTCAGCCTGTCGAAATTCATCAACTTTTTGAGGATTTCCTCTTTTCTTATTATCTGTATCAGATTTACCCGCTGCAGTAGCTAGATCTATCAATCTAGATTCAAGATAATCAATATCAGAAGCATTAAAACTATCATCTTTAGTGGTCATCAGTATAACTCGAGACCACCAATCTTTATCGGCTAAATGCTGCTTTGTACGGCGTTCTAAATCTCTAGCCTGCCCCACGTAAACAAGTTGTTCTGACAGTAGAAGATAAACGCCATATTTCTTACAATCAGCCCGGCTAACCAAATCCTCTATTGAATCTCTTGGTGCAGCGTACATTTTTCCACTTTCCCAAGCTGAATTCGAAATATTTATAACACCATTTATTGAACCGCTGTAAAGAAGCATTTTAATGGTCTTTGTTTTTGTACTCATTCGATAACCCACCTTTGGAAAGTAAACTCTTTATAGAATTATGAACAACAGACTCTTAATACTTTATTGTCAACATTTTAGTATTTTGACAATAAAAAATTCAATCCGGTAATACCTGTGTTGATAGACATCAATAAAAACATGCTATACAAATTGCGATCGCCATAACTATTTCAAGCTTTTAACCATTTTTCTGTAATAATCATAAACCATAACCAACCGCAAATCTGAATATCGGTGACAACTTATCATGCTCCGTAATTATTTTCTGTGAACTATTGAAAGAAATTGTTATTGTAAATACCTCTTGCCTTTTCTTTATTCAGTACTGATAATTTGCATTATGAGAAGTTCAGCGACGGTTCTATTACTTGCATTGAAGATATAATTCCATTCACATTACCGAACGGATGGCGTTGGAGTCGTTTAAGTTCACTGTGTTCAGATATCCAGTACGGTGTAAGTAATTCTGCGGAAAATAGCGGTTCTCATAGATTGCTCCGCATAACTGATATTCAAGATGGAAAAGTTGAATGGGATAAAGTACCTTTTACGACTCTACAAAGTCCAGAACAATACAGACTTATGACCGGAGATATTGTCTTTGCGAGAACGGGGGCAACAGTCGGAAAGTCTTTTCTTATTAAAGAGCTTCCTTTCGATTCTGTATACGCTTCATATCTTATTCGAATTCGCGTAATTGGAAAGCTATCACGAGATTATGTATATGATTTTTTTAACAGCAAGTGTTATTGGAATCAAATTACAGATAAGTCTGTTGGTGTTGGTCAGCCAAATTGCAATGGTTCTTCTTTGAAAGAATTGCTTATCCCTGTTCCTCCAATTAATGAGCAGGAATTAATCATTAAATCGATCAAAAATCTTCAGTTGTATTCAAATATCATTGAATCGCAGCAAACAGATCTAAAATCTTTACTCTTAAAATGTAAATCAAAAATTCTAGATCTTGCAATTCGTGGTAAGCTTGTCTCTCAAGATCCTAATGATGAACCAGCTTCAAAGCTACTCGAACGCATACGACACGAAAAGGAAGAACTCATCAAGGCAGGTAAACTCAAACGAGATAAACGAGAATCTGTTATATTCCGTGGTGAGGATAACTCTTATTATCTGAGAACCGGAAAACTTGTAGAACCTTTAACAGATTGGTCTTTCGATAATTTGCCTACAAATTGGGAAATATGTTGCTTTGGAGAAATATGTAACTATGGTGATTGTATTAATACGGAATCATCAGTAATTGAAAACAGTGCGTGGATATTAGATCTTGAAGATATAGAAAAAGATACAGGCAGAATTATATCTCGTGTTAGCAAAGCAGATCGTCCATCTATTAGCACTAAGCATAAATTTCATAAAGGGCAAGTTTTATACAGCAAACTGCGTCCATATTTGAATAAAGTAGTTCTCGCTGATAGAGATGGTTATTGTACGTCGGAAATTCTTCCACTGGAATTTCATGCAGAAATAATACCTGAGTATGCTCGTTACTATTTAATGTCTCCAACATTTTTACGCTACGCAGATAAATGTTCCTATGGAGTAAAAATGCCTCGTTTAGGAACGAACGATGGGAAAAAAGCTATATTTCCTTTGCCGCCCGTAAATGAGCAAAAAAGAATAGTAAAGCAAATTGAATTCATGTTTTCCCATCTAAGTGTTATTGAAACCAGTGTTCAATAACAGAACGATAATTTTACCAGGTTACAATCTTGTTCACCAAAGCTTGTTGTTCGCTCGCAGTTCTCCGTAAGTAAATTCTAGTGGTCTCGATACTTTCATGCCCCATTAGATCTGCGAGCAAGGCTATATCGTTGAATTTTTCCAAAAAATTTTTGGCGTAACGGTGTCGGAATGAATGGGGATAAACCACTTTAGGATCAAGTCCATACTTATTGGCGAAATTTTTAAGTTGTTGTGATATTCCTCTGGTAGAAACCCTTTCACCATATCGGTTAAGGAATAAATATCCAGTTGAACGTTTTTGATTATTCAACCATTCCAGGGTTTCTTTCTGAAGCTTCTTTGGGATGTATAACCGCCGTAGTTTTCCTCCTTTGGAGTAAAGATCGAAATAACCACTGTTCACGTGTTCCACCTTAATCTGTACAAGTTCACTGACTCGCGCCCCCGTAGCAGCAAGATACCATACAACAAAATACCATGATTCATTCCCGTCAGCTTTTAACTTATTCTTCAAAAATTGATAATCTTCGTTGCTGATTACATTTTCCAAAAAGTTCTTCTGCTGAATTTTCACAGCTTTCAATTGAAGCGCTTGTTTACCTGAAAAAGCAAGGTACTTGTTTATTCCTTGGATTCGGAGGTTAACTGTTTTCGGACTAAATTTCTCCATCAGATAACCTTTGTATTCAAGCAAAGTATTTTCTGAAACTTTATTGTGTTTTTCAAAAAAATGCTCGACAGTCCATACATATGATTCTATTGTGTTTGCTGCCAAACTATTACTTTGCAGATAACGTTTAAATTCATGCAACTGTTCCATGATGACCTCCTATTGATTGCGAAGTTGCTACGCAATTATAGGCGTAAGGTGTTATGACTCTTATTATGAGAAGTTAATGGGGAGCTCAATTGAAAAGCAGATTAAGATTCCTTTTGATTTACCTAACGGTTGGGTATGGGGTCGAGGAAGGGACTGTTTCTCAGACATGACAAATACGATACCAACAGGGATTGATTTTGATTACATAGACATAGATTCAATTGATAATCGAGAACATAAAATCACAAAACCGAAGCATTTGAATGTATCAGATGCTCCCAGTCGGGCCAAACGTGCTGTTTACACAGGTAGTGTTTTATTTTCTCTAGTTAGACCATATCTTCAAAATATAGCTAGAGTTTCTGAAAAACACAAAGATTGTATAGCCTCAACTGGATTTTATGTTTGTAATTCAAACGGAGTATTGTCTTCAGAATACCTGTTCTATTTAATGACATCTCCTTACGTAATTAACGGATTAAATCAGTTTATGAAAGGTGATAATTCACCATCTATAAACAAAGATGATATTGAGAATTGGTTATACCCAATCCCTCCACTCCCGGAGCAGAAAAGGATCACATATCAAATTGAAAAACTGTTAACACAAATTACTAAAATTGCTAGTGCATTAAAGTAAGACTTTCTTCAATTGAAGATAGTTTTCTAGTTATGCTATGGACAAGTTTAACTATTCTTTGCTGTTCTTCATATGGAGGAATAGGCAGTCTGATCTTCTGGATAGTTAATGGTTTTAGTTCTTTTTGATTTGTAGAACCTTCTCCCATCTCTTCAATTTTTCTTTGCATGAATTTTAAATAAAAGAATAGATATGAAGGTTCTATGTTTTTTGCAGCGCGCACAACTGTAACATGTGAATCAGGTACTATCGGGATATGGTGAGGATTATCATTATTGTGATAGATTCCAATTCTTCCAAGAGTTCCAGTTCCCGTTGAATTGATAACTATATCGCCATCAAGCATATACTCATCGGTACTGTACCTATTTGTAGACGCTCTATCAAGCCATAGCGCAGTACTTATGTCGATTTCCCCTGTCTTCCGATTACATTTTTGAGCAAAAGCAAGGATATTTCCTTCATCGGCGTACTTCGGTGCACGTCCCCTTTTAATCTCTTTGGAACAACAATCTTGTAATTCACACCATACCCAGTTTTTAGGCGACATGAATGGTAGCTCATCATCAATGCACTTGATAGTTCCATCGCTGAACTTCTCATAATAAGAGTTATCTTCACCACGGAAGATGACTGATTCACGCTTATCTCGTTTGAGTTTACCTGCTTTAATGAGTTCATCTTTCTCTTTACGAATACGCTCTAAAAGGACAGACGCAGGTTCATCATTAGGATCTTGAGGAACTAGCTTACCTCGAATAGCTAGATCAAGAATTTTGGTTTTAGTTTGCTCAATAAATTGACTCAATTCCGCTTTATTTTTGTTAATTGAATCAATACGTGAAAGCAGTGTACCTATAGTAGATGCTATTCTATACTGCTCTTTAACAGGTGGTAACGGAAATAATAATGGGTTTATATCTTTATTGTTGATTTGAGGTATACTTGTTCCTGAGTTTATTTCACTAATATCTATTGATAAAAACCAATAATAACAATACATAAGATATACAGGTGAAATAGGAGTAAATGCCATTGTATTCAGATCTACAATTATTTCCTCTCTTAAAACCAATTTCTTTTTGTTTGTTGCTATGGCTCCACCTCGTTTGGGGAAGATAACACTGTTACGTGGAACCAGGTGAGAACTACTATAGTCATCAAGATATTGCATGGAAGTCACTATTTCGAAAGAGTTTTCGGGTAAATTCATATCACCAACCTTTACGTAAAGTTTTTTACCCTCTCTTTTTTCCTGCTCAATTGGATAAGACGTTCCGCTCATTAATTTGATAATGTTACCAAATCTTGTCCATTTCCATCCTTTTGGCAAAGCAAATGGTATTTCATTCTCTATACATTCTATAGAGCCGTCATTGAACTTCTCATAATGCAAATTATCATCACCAACAAATATGATTGTATCGTTCTTTAGATCTTTGGCTTTAAGCTTTCCATCCTTTACCATCTGCTGTTTTTCAGCACGAATTCTATCCAATAAAACGGATGCAGGTTCATCATTAGGATTCTGAGGAACAAGCTTGCCTCTGATGGCTAGATCCAAAATTTTCTGTCGTAATGCTTTAGTATCCATTACTCTTCAATATCCCCTATAAGTTTTTCAAGTTTAGCTACCGCAGATGAAATATTGTTAGATTTCTCCTTAATCTGTTCTAAAAGCTCATTAAGGGTAAAATCATCTGTATCCATCCCTGTCTTTATCCAAGTGATGTCTAAGCTTGTTTTGTCTCGAGATAGAATTTCTTCGTATGAAAACTTACGCCATCTGCCATTTGGATTGCTGTCGCTATAAGTTTCTACACGTGATGATAAATCACCGTCTTTATAACACTCTATAAACTCAGCGAAATGACTTTCTTTTAGAGGATTTGTTTTACCAAATGAAGGCATATCTGAACGAAGATCATAAATCCAGACCTCTTTTGTATTCCCTTTGTCAGTTTTGCCTCGGGTAAAAAACAATACATTTGTTTTAACACCTTGAGCATAAAAAATCCCTGTAGGTAAACGAAGAATAGTATGAAGATTACATTTTTCCATTAAATCCCTACGGATTTTTTCACCGTCGCCATCCGCAAATAGAACATTATCCGGTAAAACAACTGCGGCTCTGGCGTTACCTCTTGTATTTAAACTTCTGTATATGTGCTGTAAAAAGTTTAACTGCTTATTGCTTGTAGGATAAGTAAAATCATCGCGCAATGCTCGTTCACCTCCTTTTTTAGTACCAAAAGGAGGATTACTCAATACAACATCAAAATCTTTAAAACTCTTTCCTACTTCTGAAAGAGTATCCCCTCTAACTATCGTACTATCAATATCATGCAAATTAGCATTCATTAAAGCTAGTCTGTGAGTTTCAGGAACCAATTCGCACCCTGTAAAAGCTCTAGTTCTTTCGAATTCAGATTCATCAACATCCAAATCATAAAAGTTATCGGTACGCTCTTTAACATACTGGTGAGCGGCAATCATAAAACCAAATGTACCACACGCCGGGTCATTACATTTTTCACCAGGTTGCGGCTTAATCAGATTTGTCATTACATAAATCAATGGCCTTGGAGTAAAATACTGTCCGGCCCCAGATTTCTTTTCATTAGCATTTTTTTCCAATAACCCTTCGTAAAGATCTCCGAGTCCTTCTTCTTTAGCAGAAAACCAATCCAGTTCATTAATACTGATTATTATTTTTGCTAGGTTTTTCGGTTCTTCAATCTTGGATATGGCCTTTGCATAAATATCTTTAACACCACTTTGTTCTTTGCCAAGTTCATCTAGAAGTTGTTTATAAAAATTCTTTAAACCAGTTCCATCTTCCTTCCTTGCTAGCAAATCATCCCATCTGTACCCTTCGGGAATTTTAGATTCATTACTTGTTTCTTTAGACATTTTTAAATACAAAATATATGTCAACTCAGTAACATAATCCTGATAAGTAATACCATCATCTCTCAGGACATTACATAGATTCCATAGTTTTGCGACTATTTCTGAAGTTTTCATTATGTTATGCTCTCAATCTATTATCGTAGAATAAATACTGGTTCAATTCATTGAAGTAACATTCTAGTTGATCATAAAAGATTACGTGATCAATTCTTGCGAACCCACCCTCAGCCCTAAAACGAGAATCGTCATTCACTGAGTTTTTGTTTAGCATGCTTTCTTCATCATTGAGTAGATATTTTTTAAATCTCTCAAGCCAATTCTTTTGTTTTTTCTCTAATTCTGGATGTGCTAAATAAAGTTTTTCAAAAGCTCTTTCAACCTTAACCTTATGATCTTCAAATTCCTCATTCATGATAACATTTCTGATAATAGTAATTATATCCGCACTTATTTCTGCATTTGATTTTCTGACTTTTTGTAAGGCTGTTACTAATTGCTTTTTTGTAAATTTTTCAACTTCTAATTTATTGAGAAGTGTGATTAGGTCATTCCTTGTAAGATCACTAGGTCTAGTACATATCATTGTCAAGATTGATTGATTTTCATCGTTATCATTGATGTATTTTTTAAAAGCCTCAAGGTAATCTTCTGGCTTTTTATATTTTTCACCGTATAACTGCTCCTTTTCTATAAAAGAATCTTGCTTTTCTGAAATGAAAACAGGTTTATCGTTATTTTTGATGTCTTCAATTTTTTGGAACAATTCATCGTTCTTTATAAAGAATTCTTTTCTAGACTCTTCATCTTTTTGTTTATTAACTTGATCTACAAACTCATCAGGAGAAAAACCAGCTATTGTTTTAAATAACTTTAACGCATGATCATCCATCCTAGATTTTTTTCTTTGAAGTTTTGCCAAAAGAGCTTCTACGTAAAACTTTATTTCTTTATCATCTGTTGACTCTATGAGTTTCTTATAAAGCATCTTAAAGCTTATACTAGGTTTAGCTACAACAGGTTTCATATCACTCAATTTTGAAAGCCTATCTGTAATACCAACGGCATCATATATTTCAAAGTGATCCTTCTTTATCGTGTCACATTTTCGTGTAGCTCTACCTAACATCTGATCGTATAAAATTCTTGACTTTACGCATCTTAAAAAGACTAGCTTGGTTATGGATGGAACGTCAATACCTGTAGTTAGCAAGTCTACTGTTACAACAATACTTGGATATTTTTCAGTTTTGAATTTTCTTATAAATTGTTGAATTTTCTTTTGATCGCCATTCTCTATTTGTCCAGTAATCTTCATAATGGCATCATTATCAACACCTTCAGCACTATATATTTCCTTTAGTATTTTTACAATTAGATCGGCATGTCTATCGTTTACGGCATAAATGAGCGTTTTCCCCTCTATGTCTGGACTAGAAGGATCTATACATTTTGCTACTTGTTCCAACACTATTCTGTTAAAACTTTCAGAAATAACATTTCTGTTCAAATCCTCAACATCAAAATCGACTTCATCAGGTAGGTTAAATGAAACAACAGAATCTGATGTTTCTCGATGATAAAATCCTATCGTTTCATTTTTATCGTAGTGAATACCCTCTGTATTAAATTTAGTTTTCAACATGTATGGAGCATCATAATCAACTAAATTTCCATCTATTACAGCCTGCCGATAAGAATATACATATACTGGCTTTCCAAAAATTTCTGTGGTGTGGAGGGCAGGTGTGGCGGTCAACGCTACTTTTATACCTGTAAAATAGTCAACAACGGAACGGTATTTACTTTGATAATCCAATTGATTGCTGTACAATACTTCATCATCGGTCATTTCTTTGTCTAAAATATAACCTCGATGAGCCTCATCTATTATTATCATATCAAAGTCATTTACACCTGGCATATCAAAAGAAGATTCTCCTGATTCATGATAAAGAATTCTTTTAACCATGCTTTGAACCGTTGCTACTTGAACTTTGGTTTCTTTTTCTAGCTCTATATCTTTTAATTTATTTATGCTATAGATGCTATTCAAAGACATTGAATCCTCAATTTTTACATCCGTGAACACATCAAATGTTTGTTCTCCAAGTGAGTTTCTGTCTACAAGATAGAGAATACGTTTGCATGCTTTTGTTTTAAGAACTCTGTATATCAGCCCCAATATTGTCCTAGTTTTACCTGTGCCTGTGGCCATAGCTAGAAGAATCTTATCTTTGCCTTCTGCCATGCTATTTTCTACTGCTTCGATAGCCTCAATTTGATATTTTCGTAAATTTAGTCCATTAGGATCGCTGAGGAGATCATATGGTTCTCGCAACAAAGACTTCATGCTAGAGTCATTCCCCTCAAATTCTTCCATAAGTCCCATCGGACTCATCCAACCTCTTTGGGCTCTTGGGATGCTGTTAACTACTCTGAGGTCTAAAAACCAAATACCTGATTTTTGTTCATACTCCTTCAGATAAGGTCGCCCATTTGTCGCAAAAACAAAAGGTACTTGATATTTACCATAAGTACCAAGAATATACATCTCGTCATCTTTTCGAACATGTGTTGCGTAATCTTTGCATTGATCATCCATAACAGACATAACATCACGATGTTCTGCTTTTGCCTCTATAAAAGCGTATAATTTCACACCTATAAACAATGCGTAATCTGCAAAACCACCACGTGAACTTTTGTCAGTGACTTTCTCTGTCGGCCACTCAGCAATAGCTAAATTTCTTCCTTTTTGTGGTCTTGTCCCCTTGGAGTACCTGATGTTTTCTGTATCTACCTCCCATCCTACCGCTCGAAGCTGAGAATCAATTAATATTCTAGTTTCCGCCTCGGACTTCGGTCTTTGGTTCTCGGCTTTAATAGTAAGTTTTTTTATGTCCTCACACTTTTGTGCAGGTATTTTTTTAGCTTTTTCTTCATCTGCCTTGATTAATTTTTCTTCGTTAGCATCAGGTTTGTCGGCTATGGTATTCGCTTGAACCACAGTATTATTCTGTTTGTTTGCTACATTTTCCATAGGTGCAATAAATGCGGAAAATTTATAATTATGATCTACGAATACTGACATGAAATCTTGAGCAATACCGAAAGTCACTGCAAGGACTTGGATTGCTGTTTGTTTTGATTCAAACCCCTCATGTGCAGCTTTATTCCTAATTCTTCTGATCTCATCAATTAGACGTTTCTGTTGTCCAGAAATAAGGCTATTTTTATAGAGCTGCTCAGTTCTGCCTGCGAAGGTGTCATTATCTTTTGCCAAAGGAGGTAGATGATTCATGGAGCGAATTAAATTAACAATGTTTTCGCACAACATCCCTGACTTTATCATTGATGCATTAGGATCTGTAAAAACATATTCTTCAGCCTTTCCACCGAGTAATTCAAGAGACGGGAAAGAACTATTGAAAAATGAAAAGTTATGATTGTTCATAATCCTATTACCTCGCATCAGACAGAAAAATAAATAATACAAAGTATTAATGAGAATACAGAATCTCAAGTGTATGAAAACAGGAGTATTTGCATAGCTGTGTTCTTTATATCCTTAGATTAAACACTATCTAGAAAAATATTCTTTCACAAAATAATCTTTAGGATATTCTATTTAATATCAAAAATACATATCTGGGAAAAAATCAATGCACTTTTGGATAGTTTTGGAGCACTTTAGGTAATAACAGAATTACATTCTAAACTTAGCGCTGTTTATGTTGCAAACAAGAACAAAAAAACGTACATAAATAATTAAACTTTTACGGGCTACCTTATTCATACTCTTAGATGAACACATCTCCTAATCTAATATTTTAACTTTCATTTCTTTGGAAAATCCACAATATCGCACTTAGCACATATAATTTTGAGTCTAATTCCACAAATTCTGAGACTTTAAAAGACAATATGAAACGACCTCCACGAATGAATGCAAAACGTGGATTTACCGTGTAAACTGTAAACGTTAATAAAACAAAAACGGATTTACCGCATACATTGAATGAATTTACTACATACATTGAATGAAGGTCGTTATGAATAAGATAATATATATTGGAATGGATGTCCACTCTTCTAACTTTACTTTGTGCTCTTTTGAACCAGGTTATGGCATGTCTGAAGATAAAATATTCGGTCAGGTGCAGTTTAAGGATGAC
>NZ_FOXF01000044.1 GCF_900115655.1 Ruminobacter amylophilus
TTTCGCGTCTTCTAGCTTCCTGAGCAGCTTCACGCTCACGTTTTTTGCGTTCTATTTCGCGTCTTCTAGCTTCCTGAGCAGCTTCACGCTCACGCTTCTTTTGTTCTGCTTCCCGTTTTTTGCGTTCCATTTCGCGTCTTCTAGCTTCCTGAGCAGCTTCACGTTCACGCTTTTTGCGTTCCATTTCACGCTTTTTGGCTTCCCGAGCGGCTTCACGTTCACGCTTAATTCGTTCTTTTTCCTGTTTTCTGGCATGGGCTTCAGCTATTCTTTGGAGATTTTTTCTTCGCCACTCTTCGCGGTTTCTTCTGATTTCCTCCTGCCGACGTTCCCTTTCGCGCTGACGGGCCAAACGTGCTGCTTCCCTTTCGCGTTTCTTACGCTCGCTTTCACGTCTTCTGGCCTCTTTTTCCATCTCACGCTGACGTTTTTTAGCCTCCCGTTCACGTTTCCTGGCCTCACGTTCACGTCTTTTTTGTTCCGCATCTGCAGATGTCATAAATACCTCGTCTATAAAAACTATACAATAATATAACTAAAAATTAGTATTTAATAAAATTATATTAAAAATAAAGCATACTATCTTGTCCTGCTCGAATAAAACATATCCTTTTTAAACGCTAACATACAAATAATGATTAAATATTGACACGTGTAAAAAATTAATGAAATATATCGATTAAGAATAAAAAGTTTGATGAATATTGCATTTCAAAGCGAAAATAGGTGAAATTAGAAATTATTGAGTTGATTTTTCATTAGGCCAGTATGCCGTTTGGGTACGCAGAAGTGTTGTGGTTTCCAAATCATACATCGTCGTTTTGGTGAAGAATCTTCTTCTTCAAGTTCTTTCTTCTCATTCATCACCTGTATCCATTCTACTTGCCATGTTGTTCAAATGGTACGCAGTATGCCAGTTCACACAGAACTCGCCGCATCTAACAAAGCATAGCAGTTGTAGGCGATTCAAAAGTTATCTTCCTGATATTTTAATGAAAAAACTTGATGTCTAAATTTCGATCACAGAACACAAGAATACTCAGGGGAATACAGCAGTAGGTTATTTGTGTGATCGATATTTACAAATCTATAAAATATTTTATCTAAAAATTTTGAATTTCCATTTTTGAGTAATGGATCGTTTTTTTTTGTGTGTGTATGGAATAATTAGAAACAAGCAATAGATATATTATGCTTATCGCTAAATATATTGTATGCGGAATTTTATTTTTTAGAACTTTGATTTTGATAAATATATATGTATATATATAAAACATTGAAGTTAAAGTAATAAATTCGATAAAACTTAGGGGTGGTGACAAAATATGGCTGAAATACATATTACTGGTCAAAAGATGCTTAAGAGCATTAATGCTGAGTTTCAGGAGGCATTTCCGTACCTTTGCTTAAGCTTCTGCAGTGTAGCAGATTGGAAAAAGGCTACCGGAAATGGTGGAACCATTCATTGCTTTGATCCAAACAAGCGTCTTTCTGAAGTAAGAGTAAAGAAGGATGTTGCAGGGGATATCAGTATCCACGGAAGAACTCTCGTAAAAAACCTTGAGAAATCATTCCATGATATTTATGGGATTTGCTGTCAGGTTTGCTACACCGGCAAAGATGGTCGTGGCTATTATACTAGTGGTAAATACGATGATCTTACCTTGAGTCAGCTTAATAAGGAGCTGGAAAAACTTGGATGCAAGAAAAAACCAAAATAATGGTGTGTTTGGTCTAATGATGTCCTGGAGGATTCTAGAACAACCCGGAATTCTTTGAATCCATTATTTCATAGGTTGTAGAACCTGATTAAATCCAAAACAAGCCTCCGTAAGCTGAGAATCATGTAATGGAGTGATGCAGCTCAATCTAATGGAGGCTTGTAAACGCAGGCTAAGACATAATCAAAGGTTACAAGCATGTTTTTTTTGATTGGCGCCGTGAAACTGGATGGAAAGTTCAGTAAAAAAAACTTTTTTTATTTTTATCGAAAAGATTTTTTATAAAACGATAGTTAAGCCAACGTAAGAATAATAGTTTTTTCTGTTAGATATTCTCGGTTAGAACAGGATACGGAAAGAAATAATTTAAAGAAAGCAGAAGAGGAATGCGATGTTTGGCGGATTAAAGAAAATGTTGTTTGGTATTCTCGAAATGCAGGTTAGCGGAGATACCCTGGTGTCTGAGTTCGAGAATGAGTTTTTAAGAGTTTTTGATATTCCTATCCGCGTGTACAACCTTTCCAAGGAAAGGAAAATTCAAAGTGGAGCTGGGGGCAGAAGAGCCTCTAAGGATGCTTTGATTAGTGATGTTTCCACTATTATTGAGAAAGGAAAATCCAAAAAGATCTCCATTAAAGATACTGAAAAGGTTGGCGATGTGGAAAAGAAAGTTGAGAGTACTTTAGGGATCGGTGTGCAGATACTCTGTTCCGACGGCAAAGGTTTTGCCGACAACAACAAAACTCTCAAGGAAATCAAGGATATCAAGAGCGATGATCTAATATCTCTCGATGTGGCAGTTAACAGCTCCACTACTGTAAATGCCTTTACTAAAGCATTTAACAAAGCCTGCAAAGGGGTAAGTGTCAGGGTATGGTGTCTTACTAAAAGTACTGGAAAAATCATGACCGGAGCCAGAGGTCATTTTGCTTCACCTGAGACTCTGCTAAAGGATGTGTCTGAGGACAATAAAATCGCTCAGCACGGTGTCATAGTTATTAATACTGCAGATCAGGTCAAGGTAGTAAAAAAGACATTTGCAAAGATGTATGGTCTTGGCATTGAGATTGTTACCGCTAGAGGCGGCCAATCTGTAGATGACGATTTGACGATAAGAAACGTCAGGAAAGGTTGATATTTTTTAACCTGATTATTAATTATTTTTTAACTTTTAAGGAGAAATTTTTATGAAATTTTCTGGAAGAACCACAGTGGCTAAGTTTAAGGCCATGTTCAAGGATGAGTTCAAGGTTGCAGTTCGTGTTTATAACGGCAAGCATTTTGCCGAAGATTCAGCAACTCTTGCTTCTATCAGAACCGGTGATGTAAAGAGTGGCGAAGTTGAGATTCACGGCAACATGAAGGTTGGTAATGCTGAAAAGCTGCTTAAGGATAATTTCGGTATCACCATTCAGGTTGAGAACAAGGAAGGGGCACTGGCTGACAACAACGTAACTATTTCTTCTTTGCGTTGATTGTGTTGTTTTTATCAAGTGAGATGGAGATGCCCGGGAATGGAACAGCTTTCTGAGCATCTCCTAGTGCGGTACAGATAGTCCAGAATGTCATGTCTTGCAAAAATGAACGAATAGACTAATGACATCATTTCTTTAATTTTCAGAAAAATGAAACTTCAGCATCGCATACTTCTTCGTCATTTGTTCCCAAGTGAGTATCAGGTCGTTAGTTATGGCAGTGAAAGAAATCGAACCGCATCTCTGCACAGTCTATGATTACTTCTTAAAGAATAATCAGAAAAATGAGTATTTTGTTATCCCTGAATATCAGCGCAGTTATACATGGGAAATCTGCCAGTGCGATAAGCTTGTTGATGATATTGAAACCTTTATCAGCGAGGGGGCTGAGGATCCGTACTTTTTCGGTACTATTATTCTAAATGTTAAATCCGAAAAGATGTTTCTGATTGACGGTCAGCAGCGTACTACTACCTTTTACCTGTTGCTTAAGGCTTTGGAATTTGTAATAGGTGCCAAGCTAAAGAATTTTGTAGAACATGATGAAGATTCTGAATTTCTCAAGGAAGGTCTTAAGGGAGATCTTCGTAAGATCCAGTCTGTTGTGTATAAAACAAATGATGAAGGTATTCTTAAGATAAAACGGGATCCGGCGTTGCTGGATCAACTTGTTCTGATTGAAAATAATTCCATTAATGAGCCTGAGATAAATAAGAAAATATTTGCTGAAATAGTCAGAACATTGAACTTTGATGATCTTAGTAATCTTGCAAAAGAAAATGAAATATCAAAGCCAAAACTGAATAAGATCAGTTTCTTCTCTAATTTTAAGTATTTCTATGACCGTCTTTCCAAATACGGTGAATCCAGTATTCATGTATTTGCTCAGAAGTTACTGGATAAATGCCAGCTTATTGTAATCAGAAGCTGGAATATTGAACAGGCAATCGCCATGTTCAATTCGCTGAATTCCAAGGGATTGCCACTTTCCGATGCAGACATAATTTCTGCAGCCATGTACGCGAATATTGAGAAGGAATCGGAAAAGAAGGAATTTGTTGAAAAATGGGGATTTATTCGAGAAGCCACCAAGGACGGAAATGACCTTAAAAAAGGTAAAATTCTGGATATAGACGGAGTGCTTCAGCAGTATATGTACATATATAGAGCTGAAAACCGTGTATATATGAGTATCAATAGCGAAACCCCGAATGTTACCACTCCCGGTGTCAGAAAATTCTACGAAGGAGACAAAGGCTCCTTGTTGAAGAATCCATTGGTGCTTTGTGACAGCTTTAAAACAATTGTCAATCTTTGGCTTTTAATCAAAGGTTATTCCATTGTTAAGCTTCTGCTTAAGTTCAATGTAAATGCAAAGCTTTATCTGGTTTCGTACCTTTTTAAATTCTGCCGTAATGATGGGAATGGAGATTTTGACAGTTCGGCTATAACAGAGGAACTGGTTTCTTCTATAGCTGTTCCTCTGTTAAGGCTCTTTGCTATTCTTGAAATTGTTGATGCTGGATACTCCAGTAACAAATTTAAAACATTCCTGTTTAAGGAAAATATCAAACTGGTAGATCCCCGGACTTCTATCAGCGAGATAGACAGTGATTTTAACAATCATATTAATGATGCCGGCAACTGGCAGAGAGATGATTTGAAAAGATCATTACTTTTTTATGAAAGAAATCCTCTAGTTTACCTCAATGAATATCTTTATGCCAGAAATCATGGGAAGAAATTTATCCTGTCTGATAATGTCAATATAGAGCACATTATGCCGGCAAGTGGAAAAAATATTGCTGTAATTCGCAAGGATGCCGGAATCAACGATGTCAATGAATTTGCAGCAATAGTTAATAAACTCGGAAACAAGATTCTTTTGGAAGAAAGTATTAATAAAACTATTGGTAATGCCTGGTTTAAGACTAAAACCCAGACCTCTGTGAGAGAAAAGTCCGGATATAAGGACAGCTGCTACAGCATAGCCGCATCTTTAACCACCTACGGTTCAGACTGGAGAGTTGAAGATATAAACATGGCTACCGAAAAGGCCGTAAACCGTATTCTGGATTTTATTTTCGGTAAATCATGATACTGATTTAAGCCGGTAGAAAAAATCCAGGGACAAAATTCCGGTATGCAAATCTCCTCGGGTTTTATACAAAATGGTTTGTTGCAATAAAACGGTAAATGATACTTTTACAGAAATGAGGGGAAACTTAAAAGCTTGATATTTTTAAAGCTGAATAAGCCTTAATGCTTTATTACATACTAAAGCATTAAGGCGGAACTGGAGTTTTCCAGAGGTTATTTGATTTATAAAGTGCAGGTTTTGTTACCTGTCAGGAGGTTTTATGAAAGACACTAAAGCATCAGGAAATCAAAAGAAGGCTCCGGCCAAAACCGGAGCAAAGGCTTCTACATCTAAAGCTACAGCTACAGTAAAACCGTCATCTAAGAATCAGGCCGCAAAGACTGTAAAGAATACTGATAAAGCAGCTAAACCCGCAGTAAAACAGCAGACAGCAAAAAACACAGACAAGGCAGCTGCCTCAAAAACTGCTGTACCGGAGCTTAAGAAGGGGGATTACTTCAAGTTCGGAAGCTATTACCAGGAGAACAGCATTAAGAAAACTCCGATAGAGTGGCTGGTTCTGAAAAAACCCGGTACTAAGGTTCTTCTAATCTCCAGATATGGTTTGGATTGTAAGCAGTACCATCATGAAAAGGGTGATATAACCTGGGAAAACTGTGATCTCAGAAAATGGCTGAACGGAGAATTCCTGAAGAATGCCTTTACCGCTACAGAACAGAAGAAGATTGCGGTAACAAAACTTATGAATGACAACAATTCTAAGTATGGCACCTTTGGGGGAAACAGTACTGAGGATCGGGTGTTCTGCCTGAGTACAGCAGAAGCGGATAGCCTCTTTAAGGACAATGAGTCCCGCAAATGTGTGCCAACACCTTATGCTTTGGGAAACGGGTGCTGGAAATCCAGTGAAAATTTGATTAATGGCAGAGGCTGTTGTTACTGGTGGCTTCGGTCGCCGGGCCGCTATCGGCTCCTCGTTGCGGGCGTAAGTACGGACGGCTCGCTCCTTCTGGATGGCGGCGGCGTCTGCGGTGGCAACATTGCTGTTCGGCCCGCTTTGTGGGTGAATCTGTAATCTGGAATCTTCTAATCTGGAATCCACCCGCCGTGGCGGAGCCACGGAATCCTGCGCGGCTGAGCCGCGCTGATAATCCGCCCGCGAAGCGGGCGGTTTTTTGAGAAAATGAAGATTGGTTAAGTAAAGGAGGAGATCTTAAATATTTGACTATAAGGAGGCCAAATCTGACAGAGTGGCAACTTTGAATCGGCTTTTTGATAATGATGGAATGGAAGTGTTCTGTTTGCCTGTACCAGTTTAAGCTGACGGTAAACAGAGTGGTAGAGGATAAAAGTTTTTTTTGATAGAAATATAGATAGATAAGGGGATTGTATGGCTACTGAATTACTAATTAATCAACTGTTTACGGGTAGATATCTTGATGAAGGTGAAAATATCGGTCATGAAGTTATTAATCTTTTCAAGGATGATGCAGGACACAATAATTTATTTATAACGCCTTCAGGACTTGTACGTAATCATGAAGTTGAAGGTGTCTTATTTGTTTGTAATATTTCTGCCAGAATAACAGTCGAAGTTGTAGCGATGGCAAAAGGAATTTCTACAATTTCTGATGATGAAATTAAACAAATTACTTATAAAGGGTATTCACTTGACCATATTTTTGGCGATAATTCATATCTTGGCAATAAGGATCCTGTTCCCAATCAAGTGTCATTTCGTGCTGCAAAAGTCGCTACTCCGACCAAAAGAATATTTATAACTTTAGATAATAATTTCAAGTCAGATGATGGAATAGTTATTTATCTTAAATCTGATCGAAAAGTGATTATTCCGCAGGGTATGCGAGTATATTATTCTGATGAAATTGATGGTCAGGCTTACAGGCAGTTGCTTAATGAGCTTATAAACAAAGATTCAATCTGGAATGATATTAATGTGCTGGCTTCTGATGAGTCAGCACATAAGCAGGCTCCTTTAACAGTATCAGAATCGCAATCGAAATTTGATACTATGAGAGAAAGATTTCTCAGAAGAATCAAAGAAATACAAACAGGTAAATCCAGTGAACCAATCTCTAACGGATCAGCGGGTAGCTTCTGGGATATTAATTTATTAAAAAAATTGAGTTATGACCAGGTACGTCAACTTTATATGATCTTCCTGAAAATTCAGGGAATAGCTCAAGCTACCGTCAATACAGCTTTAAATGATTCCTTCTATATATGGAAAAAAGGTGATCATGATCTTTTCTGGCAGGCTGTTGAGAGCAGTGATGCAGATGCGAGGAGCATTCTCATTGAAATATTGAGAAAAAACAGTAGTGTTGATCCTGAAAAAAATGCCAGCTCATATATGAGCCATCTCAGACGTTTCCGCTTATTTTTAGCATGGGAAGGCAATGATGAGGCGGGTAAACTCCTGCGTTCCTTTGCCAATACAGCTGATGTTAAATCAGACAGCAATGATGCAAAACCAAAGAAACAACCTTCAGATCCGAAAATTGTACAGCCTCCAAAGAAAGAGGTTCTGGTTGTACCGCCTGACCTTAAAGTCGGAGACAGCTTTAAGTTTGGCAGTTATTATCAGGAAAGCAGTAATTATATGAGTCCGATAGAGTGGATTGTCATTAAAAGACTTGGTCCTAAGGTTCTCCTTATGTCACGTTACGGACTGGATCGTAAGCAGTATCATCATGAAAATGCGGATGTCCCATGGGAGGAATCTGACCTCAGAAAATGGCTTAACGATACTTTTTTAAAGACTGCCTTTTCTGAAGAAGAACAAAAGAGGATTGCTCTTACCAATGTAGAGAATATTGCAGATCCTCAGTACCAGACCTTTGGCGGTAAAAGTACGGACGACTACATTTTCTGTTTGAGTATGGCTGAAGCAGACAGTCTGTTTGATGAAGACGCAGCACGTAAATGTATTCCTACCCCTTATGCTGTCGGCGAAGGTGTTGTCCAGTCTGAGGTTTTCATGCTTAACGGCAAGGGCACCTGTCTCTGGTGGTTAAGATCTCGTGGAGTCTACGAATTCGGAGCTTACCTTATCAGAGAGAACGGTTCTATCGGCGGATACAATGATCTCAGTAGTACCTTTACTGCCATCCGTCCGGTTTTGTGGATGAATTTATAGCTAGCTAAGTTAAAACCTGCATACAACTATTAAGCCGGAGAGTATTTCGACGTAATAATGATTCGTTTGATAGTTGTGATGCAGTACAAAACCGGAAAGCAGAATACCCGCGAAATTTGTAGGCTTTTTTAGGTATGTTCAGATTTCCGGTTTTGATTTAACTTCTCCTGATGCAACAGTCTGAGTATTGTTATGGAAAAGTAAAAAGGTGAGTCACTATAGGTCATTAGAGATAGAACAAATATTTGGTGTAATTGGGTTAATCTTCTATTACATAAAAAGACTGGTGAGTAAACTTAGTTAAGAACTAAGGAACTTAAGAATTACGGAGCTTTATGAATAACGGAAAACGTACTTAATATATGTAATGACTAAGATAGTTTTAATAGCATTAATACCATTAACATTAATATTTTAAGAGTGGTTATTCATAATTACGTACAAAATCTGAAGATTATAAAGTAACTTAAAAGATATCGGGAATCATTAATACAATGGATATAATCGCTTTAAAACAAATGAGCTTTGAAGAGGTGCGTCAGCTTTATCTGTCATTTCTGCATCAGCAGAACATTAGCAAAAATACCATTCAGACAGCTTATTCAGACTCCTTTTATCTGTGGAGAAAAGGGAATCACGACCTTTTCTGGAAGGCTGTTGAAGCGAGAGATGAAGATGCAAAGAACCTTCTTTTAGAAACTTTGAAAAGAAACAGCAGTGCTGATCCTCAAAAAGTTATTAATGGTTACCTGTCTCATATCAGACGTTTCCAGCAGTTTCTCAAATGGGATGAATTAGGAAAAAATGAAGGACGGCCTGTATTAACTGTTCCCTCTGTTTCCACTGAATCCACTGCTTCCACTCCCCCTAATTCTCCTAATTTCAGGGTAGCACAGAACAAACGCGTTCTCAAATCTGCAGTTAAAGATATTCCCGAGCCGTCAGAAGCTCAGGTTGAGTTCTATCTTTCGAGGTGGAATGAGCTGGAGAATTATCGTCTGCAGGAACAGGCTTTGAACAAACTGTTCTTTGAGTTATGTCCTGAAAACACTGATATTGAAGATATCCTGCTAAAGGTATCAACGCTTAATGATTTCTACAGTACTAATATTTTTTCTGTTTATCCGGTGGCCAAGCATATTCAATCGTTAAATATTGATGCCAGGTTAAAATCTGGTGATATCAGTTTAGTAAATGATATTAAACAGATTAGTATTGGTGGCAAGATCAAGAATTTTTATTCTTTTGCTTCGAAGTACTGCAGTCACCATAATCCGAAGGACTTCCCGATTTACGACAGCTATGTTGACGCTGTTCTTAGATATTATAGGGATAAGGATAATTTTACCTCTTTTAAAAATGATGATCTGAAGGATTATATTCATTTCAAAGGTGCACTGAATAATTTTCGAAAATTCTACGGTCTGGAGAAATATGATTTAAAACAGCTAGACGTTTATTTGTGGCAGCTGGGAAAGGATTATTTTCCCAAAAAATATTAATAATGTGTAGAAAAAGGCAGAGATTAAGAACTACAGATGATGATTATAATCTGCTGTTAATACTATCTACCTGCCATCTACTTGATATTCGTTTTAAATCCAGCAGACAACAGATGCAGAGAATATTAACAGTGTATAAAAATAAGTATGTATTTTTTTTAATTTATTTTTAATTATTTTTTGAAGCAGCCTTTTTATTTTATATTTTTGAATTTTTTCTTAGAGTTTTGCTATTTAAAGTTATTTAAAGCTTTTGAAATACTTAAACATTTTGGATTATGAATTAGTTTATTTGAAACACTTATATAGTAGTTGAATACTATAAAATATAAATATATTTAAATATGTATACAATAATCAATACATGTTTTATATAAATATTTTATAAATATATTATTTTTGAGATATTAACATATAGAGATAGTTATGAAATATACAAATATTATTGATTCCCCTTTGGGAGGGACTGAAAAAGATCTTCTTGGAGTTAGTGATTATGTAAATGCACTAAGTCGTTTTCTTTCATCTGCAAGTATGCCTACTACCATTGCTATTCAGGGGGAATGGGGGTCGGGAAAGACCTCCTTTATGAATCAGATTAAGTCCCAGCTGTGTGATGATGCTGATAAGCCGGATACAGATAAACTGTTTCACGGCGTCTGGGTAAATATGTGGGAATACTCCATGATGAAAGATCCGGAGGATATCCTGATTAACGTGATAAAGGGGTTAACAAGTTCATGTCTTGAGGTCTTTGAAAACCGTGTAGAGAAGAATTCTTTTGATGTGGAGAATCTGAAAAAGAAGACCTGGGGTTTTATCAAGGCAACCAGTGCTTTTGCTGTAAAGGCTGTTGCTCATGTCGGTCTCAATGCAGTCGGTGCTGACGGGGAAAATCTCATTGAAGATTATGTAGACTCAATAAAAGGGGAAAAGAAAGATGCTCTTACTCTAAAAGAGGTTCGTCCAAAGGAATTCAGAGATGCCTTTGCCAAGGTAATTACAGAATGCCTGGATCAGGATCAGAAAAACGGAGATACCAACAAAAAAGGCTTCATGTTTTTCATTGATGACCTGGATCGTATTCCGCCGGAAAATGCTGTACATATTCTGGAACTCCTTAAAAATCTGTTTGAAGTAGAAAACTGTATTTTTGTGCTGGCTATTGACTATGAGGTTGTAGTTAAAGGTCTTAAGGCAAAGTTCGGTGCAGAGAATCAGATGGATGAAAGAGCCTATAGATCATTCTTCGATAAGATTATCCAGATGCCGTTCTCCATGCCTATCGGTGCTTACGATATTACCGGCTTTGTTGAAAGTTCAGTAGATAATATCGGAGTATTTACTCATGATGAACTGAATCAGTTACTCTCCGTTGACGGAGAAAAAGAAAAAACCTCTGAAGTACTGGCTGATATGGTTCTTCTTTCAACCGGCACCAACCCCCGTTCAATAAAACGTCTTTTGAACAGCCTTTCACTTATTGATATTATGCATAAGATAAAGATTCAAAAGGAAAAGGAGTGTGGCAGAAAAATCAATGACATGTCCGTAGAGGATAAGGCCATGAATTTCGGACTGGTATGTATTCAGGTGGCATATCCGGATATATACGATTTACTGATACAGGAATCTAATTTTCTTGAATGGGATGACAGTTCAGCGAGAGACTTCAGATTGAAGGCACTGACCCCTGAAAAAGCAGAATATTTAAGTACGCTTGAAGAGTTTGATGAAAAGTGGGAGCAGGTTCTCTATAGAGCATGTCAGAAGAGTATATATCTGTCTAACCGTGTGCTTAATATTTCCCGACTGCTTAATAAGATTCGTTTCCTCTGTCCTGATCAGGAGCAGTTCCCGGCAAAAATCGTTGAGCTGCTGGGCATGTCAGCAGTAACCACGGTTTCTTCAGTAGATTCGGTGACAGTTGAGGCTAATAAAAACAAGAACTATTCAAGATCTAATGATGTTGAAGATTTCTTCAGCAAAGTAAAATGCAGTAATCCTGAACTTATCAAACGTCTGAGATGGATAATCGGTGTAATTACCGAAATTTTCGGAAATACCGTAAAGCCGGCTATTTCAACTTCCCAGCTGGCATTCTGGTTTACCAGCCCTGTTACTAGAAACAGGAGATTTCTGGCAATATGGTGCATACCGGCAACTAAAGAAGATCCGAATGAATATATCGAAATAGCTCCGTGTGCCGGTGGGTCCTCAGTTTGGACTGTAGGACATCTGCAGAATTTTTCAAAACAGGGTTTTGTTGGGAAGAATCCTGACTGGTACAAGGATATCAATTTCCGTATTAAATGGACTCCGGGATCCGATAAGGAAGAAATCCTCGGTTTCCATCCGTATGAATACATCAGCAGAAAGATTTGGACAGAAGAATTGTGGAATCTGATATCTGACAGATATACTCCGGACAAGCTTTGCGATTCCTACAATGAACTGTTTATGTTTATTACTGAATGCTTCTTTAAGTACGGATCAAGGGTTCCGCTTCCAAAACCATTTACCGGTATTACTGAGAATTAGCAGATAAGCATTAATTTAATAACTCAAGTGGAAAGCCTGGGTTATTAACCCTAAATTCCCGGGGGTAATTTGTAACTACATTAATCGCTACGCTTCATCATCGGATAAAGTCTTTGGCAATGAATTATGAGCTTGCAATTTATCCCCTTGTTTATCGAAATAATTCGGATACTCAATTTTAAATTTGTCGTATAAAATTGTGGTTGAACTCTGAGCTTCACTGGTAATGATTCTAGTGGAATATACCGTGCAACAGTTCTTTTTTTAGTTTGAAAAGTTAATGCTGAACGGAGGTTGTTCTGAACAGAATTCCATCAAACATGGTATCAATTATAAAATGCGGTACAAAAGAACATCTCCGTCAAAACTCTAAGTATATTTATCCACGATATGTTTCCGTATCTTAAACGGAATAAACACATATAAAAGATGTATATAATGTGTTCAATAAGAAATTAAGTAGTAATTTTTAGATATGGAACAGATTATGTGATTATGCTCAATTGGTAAAATATGAGTAGGGCTTTTAAAGGCTTTCATTAACCTTTACCGCTCTGAATAATACTAAGAGGATAATATGGACGAAGATAAACAGCCAAAGGATGCAATGGACTACCTGGCAATGCTTGTCAGAACACAGGGACTGCTTTTCTCATATGTTGCAAGGGAATATCCGCAGATGGATACCGCTGATTTCATTCATTTTTACATGGAATCAAAAACAAGAAGAGTTATCGATGAGAATGAGGTCGGTTCGCATACGCTTGAACTTAAGGATCTTCTTGAATACATAGACAAAAATGAAGTTTATGAGTTTAAAAAAGGTAAAGCCATAGATCCGGAGATTGCTGAATGGATTGGTGAGTTCTATGCGTATTATCAGTTATGCGTGAACGTTCCGAGCAGAGAAATGATCAAGAAGATACCTGTAAGTTATCTGGTAAGCATATATCCGAGATTTGCCAATTTCGATCTTGAATTTGTAATGCAGCATATCTCAAAGACTGTTACTCACGATAAGAAGTAAGAGGTGTTACAGTGGAAAACAATGGGGGAAAATAAGCGCATGCAAACTTAAATGTTTGTATATACATGATCGCATAATATCCATTATGTTAATAAAAAGGGATCCAAATATCCCTTAAGACCATATTATGTCAGTGTCTTTCCTTACCATCTGTCTTTAGTGCCAGGCTTTCCGGTATGAGGATTAACGTTTCCTTTAACGCTCCAGTTATTGTTGTGATATCCGTCTTTACCTGAGCGATAATGCGACTGTACATATGTTCCATTACTTCTGGTGTAACCTTTTACATGTGTATCAGCATATACCTGGGAACATATTGTTAAAGTTACCATTGAAGTCAGCAGCAGTAGAAATCTGTTCATTGATAAAATCATATCCTAATCAACTAAGCAATAAATCAAAACCTTCATGCAGTATTCGTTAAATAATAATGCAAAAACAGAAGTTGGAAAACATCTATGAACACTAAAGCAGTATTTTACTTCCCGAGCACCCTATCAGAATTTCGTGAATGCTCAATGGTATACGTCCGCCTGCCGCGTTGATTCAATGATTCCGTTATTTTTTGTCTGTATGAGTGTTCTCATTAAACTCAATAAGTTCAACATCACTGTCATCCGAGCTTCTGTAGAAAGCATAATACCTGGTTTTTCCGCTGTTGTCTTTGAAGGAAATGCCGTAAACCGGAGTGTTTCCTTTCATTGTCATTTTAATAAGCAGAGGTTTGTTCTTATACAGTTTTTTGGTCGTATATACAGGTTTGTGTTCAAAGATGTAGTTTCCTTCAGAATCTGTATCTGTCAGTTCCAGTGACAGTACCGCAAAATCAGTTACATAATCCGTTGAAGATGAAATAAGAACACTTGTTTTAGGACCGTTGTGATCAGCAGTGAATACTGAGTATTTTGAGTAATTGGTTCCCAGTTCGGATGAGGACTCAAGCTTAACGGCCAAATCTTTTTTATTATTCTGTGAATGATGAATTACGTGAAGTTCACCGCCATATTGAGCAAAATTCTTGAGGTCGTTTATATAAGCAGTTCTTACTTTGAAATTCTCATAAAAACCGTTAAATACATCCTCATTGATATTAAGTTCCTCTGACGTGCTGGCATTCTTCAGACCATTGGTATTATGGTAATATCTGATTTTGCCGTTATCTTTGTCCACTTCGTTGAAGAAAAAATCAGAGGCCTTGATAATGGGAACACCGAAGTCAACAAATTCAAATTCTCCGAAAGAAAATGTATCAGGAGATTCGGAAGTGTATTTAAAGAATCTGGTATTGTCGATAAAACAGAACAGCTCCCCTATCGGACTTTCATACAGTTTTCTCGGAGATTTGTTATGTATTGTATAGAGTGCGTAGATTGCCTGGCAGTTCTTTGTTTCATCCTTAAAGGTTTCGGCGATAATCAGTTCAGGAATACAGTCACCGTTAAGATCCGTTATGGAGTATCCGAAATTGTTCAAAGCCTCGGATTTCGACATGAACTCAATTGCATCAGCAAGTCCCCTTTCTCCGTCCTTAACTCTGTGCTTATCGGGACCGTAGGCAACCAGATCGTAAAAACTGTCTACGATTCTCGCATAATCGGATTCCTGGCCGTACTTCATGTAATCTTTGGCTTCGCATTTGTCGTCAGCTACGGCAGTGTGACTTCCGAGAAGCATTAGAGCTGTAAGGAGAGAAATTTTAAATAATTTCATAGGCATACCTTCATCTGAGCACTCATCGTGAGGAACAGATACAACACATTGTTGATTATAATTATACATTACATGCTCATATTACAATGTGATGTCAGATGCTAATCAGTCATTTTGAAGAATGTTTCATTTATATTTTGGCAAAAAAAATTCATGTTTTGTGTTTTTGCACCATACGGTTAACGAATTCAGTAATAAAGATCTGATAAAATACATCTATTGAGCGGTATCTGTATTTTCCCCGGTGGTTTCTGATGAGTCATTACGGCAGCGCCTATGCACTTCTGCATTATAAAGAGTTAAATGATTATACTTATATCAAGTATACAATTATTACTCTCATTATTATTATGGTTGTTATCCGTATAATTCGTTTTATCAGATGGATTCATGGTAAATTCAAAGGAAACAGACCTTCAGGTCATCTACTGTCATCCCGTTATATTGCCAATGAAAACAATGTTTTTGTTTCCGGCGAAGATGTCATGGTTACAGACCCGTCTGCTCTGATTATCATGGCCGGGAAGAATAATGCTGATGCTGTTATCAGCTCTCTGCGCCGGGATCTTGGACTCTCCAGGGTATTTGTAACCACTACCGTACTCAAGGAAATTGAAAGATATGATGCTTCACAAAAGAGCAAAGTCATTGATGACTCTGCCGTAAGACAGCAGCCTGCCGTTCTGGCTGAAGTTCAGAAACTTGTAAAAACAGAAGAGATTACGGTAGTTCACGACACTGTAAACGGATATTACGCAGCTCCGACAATAATTGCTCTGGCACTGGAATTGCAGAAGCTGGATAACCATGTTACAGTTCTTGCAGGCGACGGACGTCTGCTCCTTGATATTATGAATGCGGACGGATGCAGACATAACAGAACCCGAATGATTAAAACTCTTTATTACTGCACTGACGGTGAAATAAAACCGGTTGACCGCAACACCCTGACAGGAACAGTTCCAAGATAAATAAATGTTACTGGTTAATGATTATAGTTAAAGGAGAAACAGAAAATGGGCAGACTAATTACAGTTTCCGAACCCCTTCCGGCCGAGATGCTTTCAAAATTGAAGAAAGATGTGCACGAACTCGGTTTCGATGTTCTGTATGAAACGGACAAGAAAAAAGCCGAGGAGCATCTCGCCGAGACTGAAATTTTTTTTGGTATTCTTAATCCGAAGTCCCCTATTCCTCAGAATCTGAAATGGCTTTGTCTTCCTTTAGCCGGTGTGAATGACTACAGTTCAAGAACCGAGTTTTTAAATGGTTCATGCATGCTTTCCTGTTCTTCTGGTGCATATGGCGTAACCATAGCAGAACACCTGGTCATGCTTACACTCATGCTTTTAAGGAGAATGCCTGAATATATCGAAGACAGAAAGGAACGCATATGGAGAAATGACCGTGAGCTTAATTCCATTTACGGAAGCCGTGTGACTGTTCTGGGTACGGGAGATATCGGAAGAAACTATGCCCAGAGGATTAAACCTTTCATGCCTGAATCAGTAACTGGAGTTTCCCGCTCCGGAAAATCAGAATGTGATGCATTCACATCCATTCATAAAGTAAGTGAACTTGATAGCATCCTTCCTGAAACCGACATTCTTGTTATGAGTCTTCCGGAGACACCTGATACCATTCATATACTTAATGGTGAAAGAATTGCACTTCTTCCGAAAAATGCGATCATCATAAATGTAGGTCGCGGAAGCAGTATTGATCAGCCGGCTCTGGCTAATGCTCTCAAAGAACATGTCATTTGCGGTGCTGCACTTGATGTTCTTGAAAAGGAACCTTTACCTGAATCAGATCCATTAAATGAAGCTCCGAATCTGATTATTACCCCGCATATGGCAGGACAGCGTACTTTAAGACGTACTGTTGAAATAATGTTTGATAAGTTTCTGACTGATCTTCACCGTTATGCCGCCAATCAGCTACCTGAGAATCTTGTAAACCTCAACAGAGGCTACTGATATATTGGAAAAAGAGAACTTATATACCGCAGGAATGCCGATAAACCGCAGTTTTACGGTACTTCTGAAAGCCCTTGGTTGCACGAAACACCACGATATATAGTGGTACGAATGTTTAAAAAAAAGGTTCCGATAATCTCCATCATGAGAGGATCGGAGGTGGTGAGCCTGTTTGTATCGCAGATCTTCTAACCGGGAGCCTTTTTTGATTTTCGGAGTTTCAAAATGAACGACAGCCACCTCAGGCTTTCAGCCGATACGTCTCCCGACGTATTAGCCCAGCAGAATTGCTGAAGAGATGACGACCATGAAAGCCCGCAAGGTTCTGCTTAAAAAACTCACGGGCAATTCTGCATTCCGCTACGATAAGTAAAGCGGTTCTAATGGTACTCTGCTACTTTATCCGGAGCCCTTTCACCGCTTCGGTGCGGATCAGTTTACCGTCAAGAAGCTCATAGGCTAAATAGCCAATCTGCCCATTGATAGTGTTAACCTCCGGCTACATACTGTCACAGTCAAATTTTGTAGACACCATTCTGTCATTCTCATCAAATTCAACTAACAGATATCTGGAATAGATATCATCACGCCCCCTAACCATCAATTTATCAGATTTCTCTTTAAGAATTTCTCGTGTTTCTTCCCTAGTCATGCCGGGTTTTAATTTGAATGACAGATCGCAGAGAAGAGAATGTTCTTTTATTATTTCATCGGCTTCATCCCAATAATGTTCCCTTCCCACCATACAGGCAGGACCATAATCTTTACTCCAGATGACAGCGATATTGAGATCATTACACTGATAAGATGATGATGCTGTTTCATCAGGAGTAAACTTGCTTTTATCAAAAATATTGAAAAAATGCTTTTCATATTTTGGGTATATTAATTTTCCGTTATACCAGACTTCAAAAAGCCCTTTTCCATTTAGTATGAACCCTGTTATTGATCACCTGATTGATAACGGGGTTTTATTATGAAATTAACTTATGAAGAAAAGCTTCAAATTGTTGAAGATCATAAAAGCTACGGAACAGCTTATACCTATAGAAAATGGGGACTTTCAAAAAGATATGTAAAATACATTGTTTCTAAAGCAAGAAATAACGCTTTAAGTTCTAACAACAAACATACTAATTACAGTGTTGAATTCAAAATTATGGTTGCTAAGGCATATGCGGAAGGAAGACGTAGTTTTGAAGAAATAGCTCAACTATATGGAATTAAAACTCTTTCAACAGTAAAAAGTAGGTATGATATTTATCAGTCAAAGGGAGAAGAAGGACTGAGAAATATGAAGAAAACTGGCAGACAAAAGAAAGATGAAGTCAAGACTAACAAAAATAAAGTTAACCTAGACAGTCTGTTAAGTTCCGATAAAGAAGAATATACAAAGGAAGAGATAAAAGCCTTAAAAGAAGAACTTTTAAGACTTCGCTGTCATGAAGAATTCTCCCGAGTTTGATACCAAATCGTTAAAGACCTCTTGAAAAATGTGATTGAGCATCAGTAAAGTTCGTTAATATAATACTCTTAACATACCTTGCGGCATTTTTTCGAAATGCAGGTTGTATGAAGCTGTCTGTAAATGTGATCGTTGTTCAATATAATTTCAAAAAAAGTATGAAATCCACCATTAATATATATACTTTAAGGCATTGATTCGGAAAGACGGCAAAGCTGTTTCTCCGAATCATAATTCCCAAACGAATTTAACGAGGATTAATATGAATAAAGCAGTCATTTCAGCAATGGCAGTTATTGCAGCTGTTGCAGTTTCTCAGACTTATGCTGCAGAATTTGAAGACAATGGTTTAACCATTATCACTGACAACTTTAAAGTTGAAGAACGGAAACAGGATGAAAAATCAATTCTCATCGTAAAGCAGGATAATGAAATAGGAACTCTCGGAGACAGGGTTGTTGTTTCCGGGGAGAAGAATCCTAATCACATTGCTTATGTGAAGAATGCCAACAATCACAATTTTATTATTAAAAATAAACTTATTGTTCAGTGCCGGAAGCATCAGAACTGCATTCCTTCCGGACTTAATTCAGAACAGATTTCCAAGAATATTTATGAAATAACTGTTGAAAATTATGACCAGTGGAAGTCACTTCAGGAGGAACTGAGCAATACCGCAGGGGTAATTAATGTTGCCCCTTCATTGTATGATGGTTCAAATATTGAACTCAGATAAGAAAACTTCAGTCATTCCGATGTCCTTCTTTTCAGCAGAAAGCGACATTTAACTGATGAATCATATGTCTGTCCGATAAGTATTTAATCCGGACAGAGAAAATAATTTAGGATAAATTTATGAAATTATCTGCAAAAAAAGCCAGCCTGGCACTGTTTAATGCATTACTTCTTTCTTCCATTACTGCATGTGGCGGCGGTGGTGATGACCACGGGACAGACCCAATTCCACCAGAGCCTGTTGATCCTGTTGATCCTGTTGATGATGACGAACAGGATGAATCAACTATCAAACTTTCCGTTATCGAATATGGTGACATGTTTACCGGCAAGCCTTTTATCATCAAGTTTGAGCAGAAGCCTTCAGTAAGTTCTCTTAAAGGTGAGACATTAACGGCTATTACCGCTAAATACGGCGTCGTAACAGATGTTAATCCTCTTACTGATGAATCAGCCGCCTCGGGAACTGTTTTCTATTATCTTCCGCTCAGCGCGCTGAAAGCTCTCGGTGATGTCTACAGTTTTACTGAAGAATTTACGGTAACTGATGCTGATGGCAATATTTCCGTATACAAACTTGCACAGGGTACTAATACTACTCACGGCGATCCGCTGTTAACTGATCAGTGGCATATCAGAAATGTCAGTCAGAATCCGTTTAAAGTATCTAAGAAACCTGTTAAGGGGATTGACCTTAATGTTATTCCTGCATGGCATGAAAAGGATTCGAACAATGAGCTTCTTTCCGGTAAGAATGTCAGGGTCGGTGTATGGGATGCACCTATAGATCTTAATCATGAGGAGTTAAAGGACAAAATTTACACTCCTTCAAGAATTACCTCTGACGTAAACAAGGGACTGACATTAAATGATGTAATTAATGATAAGACTCTACTTCACGGTACCGCAGTTGCCGGTATTATCGGAGCTTCCGCAGGTAATGCCAAGGGGGGCAGAGGCATTGCACCGGATGTGCTGCTTACCTCATATGCCATGAATGGTACTGATACCAGTTTTCTCGCCAGAAAGGATGATCTTGATATTGTTAATGCAAGTATCGGCAGCAGCAACAGTTTTTCCTTTGACCCTGCATTCGAAATGACACTGCAGGCAATGTTTGAAAACGGCATACCTTTTATTAAAGCTGCCGGTAATCAGTTCGACTCGATAACCTACGACCATGATGATCTGTATTCTACAAAAGCATGTCTCAGATATAAAGTGGCGTGTCAGTATGAACAGTCTTCATCTATTGAACGAGGAAGATATCAGATCAATGTTGCCGCGTTGAACTCTCTGGGTGAACATTCTTCTTATTCTTCAGCCGGTTCTCATATATGGGTAAGCGGTACCGGCGGTGAATTCGGCTACCTAGGTTCAGGCAGCGATTCTGCCGCCGTGGTGACTTCAATTTACAGTCAGGATCCGTCAAAATATTCTGACTGGGATGCTGGTACTCCATGGAGAAAAGACAGTACTAACTATGAATCCCGTAAATTCTATACACAAAGGATGAACGGAACCTCTGCGGCTACACCTTCCGTTACAGGTGTTTCTGCTCTTGTTCTTCAGGCAAAACCTGATATTACCGTACCTCAGTTGCGTTATATTCTTGCATCAACTGCAAGAAATGACAGGGACTGGAGTTCTCTTGCCTACTCCAGCATCAGTGCCTATGACAGTGATCTCGGTGAAACGGTAACTCCTGACAGAGGATGGAATTCAAATGCATCAGGACTGCGTTTCTCCAACAGATACGGATTTGGTGTGGTTGATGCCGAAAAGGCCGTTAAAGCCGCTTTAAACTGTAACAGTGATGAATTATGTGCCAAGAGAGCCAGTCTGCCTCAGGATTACAAGAATACCAACAGTAATCCATGCACAACATCAGATGACGGCAAGATTGTAACCTGTATCTTCTCAGATTTTGTCAATACTGAGGATTCAAGCGATAATCAGTCAGAAATTGAAGTTGAAGAAGTATCTGTTAACCTGAATTCCTTCGGTTATACTTCAGACTCTCCTGAAACCATTGTTGAAGATGACATGGCTGCTACATATTGTAATTATGCCGCATCAAACAAGGGATACATTGCCGGAATTGCATATGCAAACAATCTCCTGCAGATGGAAATCAGATCACCGAATGGAACCATTGCTCTTGTTAAGCCGTTTTATGCAAACTGGGATTTCTCAGGTAAGGTTCTTAACAGTGTATACGGTCTTGGCTACAAGTCTCCGTTCCTGGTAAATACTTCTGATTTCTTTACCGAAAAGTTCTCTGCTTCAAACAACCTGTTCATTCTTACCTTTAAGAGTAAGTGTTCAATTGACGTAGACGAACTCAACAAGCATATCTATCTGCTTGTCGGCGGTTACCCTGATCGTGCGGCAGACTAACCGTCTTTTCTGATTTTAATAGTATGAACCCCGTTATTGATCACTTGATTGATAACGGGGTTTTATTATGAAATTAACTTATGAACAAAAGTTATTAGTTATTGAAGACGATCTTTCGTACTCGTCTGAGCGGATAGCATGTTGGGCTTTCGTTGAACTCCCCTTTTGGCCCCACAGCTCGCATCTACTTCAAAAAACGCCTCTATTCTCCAACAGTAGTGCCCTATATTCTTAATAGCTGCTTTAACTTTGAACTCTTTGAAATTACTAAACTTAAAATTATTGTTGAAGTGTCTAATTCATAAGACTTATTGTTTTTTTGTTATAATAACGTGAAATACATCAAACAAAACCGTCTGAAAAGATATCTTCTTCTCTCTTTTTCATCTTCTGGCTATATGAAATAAAGTATTTTTTTGCTTTGGTCGCTTTATTCTGAATTTTTTTAATTGAATCTTCTCTTTCCCAGATATCACCTAAGCCTGTTAGGTAACATATTGTTGCCCATTCAGCATAAGGAATTTTAACTTTTCCAGTTCTCCAGCGTGATATTGTCGCTAGTTTTACACCTATCAGGTCAGCCCACTCCTGGAGAGTGTAGTTAAGCTCATCCATCGCTTCCACAACTTCCTCTGATGTTGGTCTAACCCAGTCGGAAAAAGAACATAATGTTTCGTCTCTAATCATTAGTGTAGAACGATCGAAAAAGTTGACCACTAAAACGATCAGAAGTTGCCCCCCCTTATTTTAATTTAAACGTTAATTCTTTGCCAATAAATTTGCTTTTTTAGCAGAGAGCAATCTGTAACTGTTATGAAACGACCTTTGTCAAGCAGAAATTTAGGCAAGACATTTTCCTCAGTGTAAGCACGGCATTGGCCACTCTGTTATACGTGGATTGGATACCTCAGGTCAATGGTTCACCGCGAATTCTATTTGTCTGTCGTCGAGGATCACTGTTCATAGTGCCATCATAGTTACATCGTAGATAATTCAAACCTTCTTGATGAAAAACGTCTTATCTAAATCACTGTCAGTTTCAGATGTTTAAGTAATCACATCCGGCTATAAATTTACTCTAATTAAACAGTTATCAGG
>NZ_FOXF01000052.1 GCF_900115655.1 Ruminobacter amylophilus
TCATAGGAAGTGAATTCTGCAATTTCCTGTCAACTGTTCTATCGTTTAAATTGATTAACAAATTTGATAAGGCTGAATTACTGAACACATTTACCTATAAAAAAATCATGTCAATTTTAAAAAGAGCTAAACAAGCCAGAATTAACTCGGGTGACTGGCAACTTATTAATATGAATCCGTCTCAGGTTAAGGTACTTCAAAAGTTGTCTCTTTTACCACAAGATGAAGTACCAACTAAAAGATCTCCTGGCAGACCAAAAAAGAATGTATAGTATTACGATTTGGGAAAGTTCTAATGTATGGTTCTTCCGCTTGATGGGACATACCCAAAAGCAAAAGGTAAACTTACATTATTAAGAATAGCTGATATTGACAGTTCTGAGAAAGTGGCACTTTTTAATCAAGATCCAAACAAATTCTCTAAGTACGAAAATAATCAATACATTATTTGTAACAGCGGACCATCTGAGCCTGGAGCTATAGGTGTTTGGAATTGGACTGCAAGACCGAATAATAAGAATCCAGAAAAAGATTATGTCGAAGCTAATTATATCAGAAAGAATATTTACAAAATCGTTATAGATAGAAATATTTTAGATATAAACCAATTGGTTTTGAAGTTAAAAAAAGGAATTCAAATAGATTCTTTTGACACAGATATTTCAATTATGTATGCGTTTGGAGAAGATGATTCTTACGTTGGTATTTTAGTGCAAAAGGATAATTTCGATAATGAGGGAAAATGCTTTAAATTAAAAGGTGAAGTATGTAAGTTGAAGTATTATAGAATAAAAATAGAAGATACATGTAAATACCAAGATTCTATATTTAATCAGGAGTACGTTTTTCTATCATCCACAATATTGCCGAAGTTTGAAGATTTTATAATTGTACAAGAGGCAGAAGACTACATAAAAAATTTTTTTATTGAACGTTTATGTTGGAATGATATGAAAAAAAACGATTTCCATAAAAAGGATTATAAAGATTTTAAATCTTTTTTAATGGGCATGCGAACTGAAGATTTTCGTAAAAAGGTAGCTGAAGAATATCTGATTCCTCAGGAAGAAGCAGAAGAAAAGATAAAATCTTTTATTTTTAATTCAGAAAGTTATTTCAACTACGAAGATATAGATTCTAAATACATAGATGATCTTGTTATTTCTCATCCCAAATTACGCCAAAAATGTATTGAATTAGTTTCAGCTCAAAAAGAAAGTGAAATAGAAGCTTTAGATAAAGATATCGAAGAAAAAGAAGCCATAAAAGACAAACTTGATCAGAAAATAAAAGAATTGGAAAAAAATAAAAATGAGTTAGAACAAAGTATAGCAAAACAAGAAACAGAAATAGGTCTTTTCGAAGAAAATGTTAACTCAAAAATCTCTGCTGTACAGAATAATGTGTCTGATTTCTATGCTCAGATATCTTTGATGCATCCACTTTTGTCCCAAATGTTTTCTCAGTCCCAAAATAAAGTTTCTTATGTTCAAGGGAAAACTATTGATGATGATAAAATCATTCCATACTCAAATAAAAGAGATTTACTAGATAATATCCGTGTTGCTTTGTCTGATGCCGGAATTGATGACAAAAGGCTAGATATGGTGTCTGCCTTCCTTTTATCAGCTTGGGAAAATAGGATTCCTGTACTTCTTTCTGGACCAAATGCAAATGAAGTAGCCGATGCAATGTCTATAGCAATACATGGAAAATTTGCAGATAGAATAAAGTGTCTAGGTAATTATTCAGAAATTACGTGCAGAAAAGCTGGTGGAATTGTAGTCATTAATAATATTTTTTATGCTGATTGGTTATCTCATGTTGATGAAATAATTAACAATGATGCAAATTATTATTACGTAACCAGTAATTTTGTTGAAGATCTTTTGATTGAACCTAAGGGAATTTTTAATTATATGGTTCCTCTTCTTACAGATGTATTTATTAGCAAAAAAGCAAAAATACCATCTGAAGGAGGAAAAAGAAGTGCTGATTACGTCGATGATGTATCAGAGGAATTAATTGAGAGATGCAGAGTGGATAGAGTATTATCCAAAATAGGTACAAGTAAATTATATATGAATAACATTAGCCAAATAATGGATCACATTGGCTATGATTTTTTGAAAAAGGAAGATTTAAATCATTATTTTGTGTATTTGCCGTATTTATTGCTTACTAATCATAGAGAATATCTCATAGATAATTTGAATAATAATCGTGATAAAGTTTCTTCAGATTGCTATGAAACAATTAGAAATTATTTAGGAATTAACGAATAAATAGCATGAAGTTAGATCTGTTTAAAGAAATTGCTTCTTCTTTGAGAATTGAAATAGGAAAAACAGAATCGATGTCTTCGTGGCATACTAGGATAGCTTACAGTGCTGCCGGTAGGATTGCTATGACATCTTTGTGGGATTCTACAGAGGATGAGAATTCCGATGGAATTTCTATTACACATTTTAAGCATAAAGTAATACGTGAATTAAAAGCATTCTGCGAAATGGAGGAAGAAATAAAATTTTTCTCTGATCATGAGGAAGATTTTATTAAAGATATTGCTGATGAGATTTATAGAATCTATTTGAATACTGGCTATTTTTATCATAAAAATTATGTGATTTATCCAGCTCCTGATCGTTTTACCACCTATGAACAAATTACTCTTGTTAGAGGAAGTGCATTACAAGAGTCAATTAATATGTCTGGACTAGGTTTTTATACCTTATCACTGAACAATAAAAATAAGTATTTTCAGGTAGGTAGTATATGCGAGATGTTTAATATCTCTTCTTTAAATTTAGAACAAATATGGCATAAGATTATTAGTAGGTACGAACCATTAACTCACATGTCTTTAGATAATATGGAATACCTTTCCCTATCTCCTAATTATTCTTGTTATTGGAGTAGTGTTCCTGAAAAAATAAATAATATTTCATTATTAAGAAATAAACAGTGTGAAAATCGTTGTTATTACTTATGTAAAAGCTCTAGTGAATGTGTTTTATATTGTAAACTACCAGATTTTTTGGTTCAGAATAGAGAATATTTGCGAATTGCTAATTGTTTATTGAATGAGAGTCAAAACTTGCCATCATCAAAATACAAAGAGGATGGCGATATTGTATATTTATATATATGTTATTTATATCCTCCATCAATCTTAAATTTCATCAAATTATATAGTTGGCCGTATATGAAAATTTCTAATGATTTTGAAAGAATCGTTAACAAAGAAATTTTTGAATTGATTAAATCAGTACTTAAACCCCTAGGATATAGCTTTACTAAGATAAAGGAGTAATTCAAATGTCAAATGGTGCAAATCAGGTTCATCAAAAATTATGTGAAGAATTAATAAATTATATCAAATCGCAATATTTTGAAAAAACACCTGTATTACTGTCAGCTATAAAAGACATAATTACTGAAAAAGGGGTACTGTATAAACCTCCATATATAGAATCTTCACCAGCATATATATCAGTAGAAGATGGTATTTCTAAATCAAATTTGCCTGATTGGTTAAAAAATTTCTTCGCGGAGTTGTCACAGGCTAAACTTGGGGTTTATCCAGCACCTTTTAAACATCAGATACAGGCTTTAGAGAATTACTTCGATGGAAAAGATCTTTTTGTTTCAACCGGTACTGGTTCTGGTAAGACAGAGTGTTTCATGTGGCCACTGATCGCTAAGATTGCAACGGAAGCTAGAAATACTAAAACATGGAATAGTCAACAAGGTGTAAGAGCCGTAATCATGTATCCAATGAATGCATTGGTTTCCGATCAGATCAGTAGATTGAGAAAATTATTGGGAGATCCTGATAATAAATTTATTACTATTTTGAGAAAAAACTGTGGTGCAGATGTTAGACGTCCAAAGTTTGGCATGTATACGGGAAGAACACCATATCCAGGAGAAAAACCAGATAAAAAACAGGATCAGGAATTGGCTAATAATCTTAAAAGTATGGCCAGTGCTTCTACGGATTCGGAAAAACAATATTTGCAACAACTTCAAAAAGAAGGAAAAATTCCAGCAAAGAAAAATTTGCAAAAATTTATAGATAAATTGAGTCTGTCGGAACACATACCTGATGCAGAAGATTCTGAATTAATTACAAGGTTTGAAATGCAGGAATGCTGTCCTGATATTTTAATTACTAACTACACAATGTTGGAATATATGCTCCTCAGACCAAGAGAGCAAAAAATATGGGAAGACACAAAAGAGTGGTTAAGGAGTGATTCTTCTAACAAATTACTATTTATAATTGATGAAGCTCACATGTACAAAGGGGCGCCAGGTGGAGAAATAGCACTTTTAATAAGAAGATTTTTCCATAAATTAGGGATAGCTAGAGATAGGGTACAATTTATTTTAACAACAGCGAGTATGCCTAATTCTAGCGATAAAGATAAGCAAAAAGTTAAACGTTTTGCAGAGGATTTTACAGCGGCGGAAAACAAAGATTCATTTGTTTTCTTGACTGGGGAAAGACAGAAGATAGATGGTGTACAAAAGTTTGATATTTCTTTGGATTATTTTCTTAAGTTTTCTTCAGATCAATTTGAAAATGAACATAATAGATTAGAGGCTTTAAATGGTTTTTGGTCACATGTGGAAAATGGACCGAAGCCTTTTTTTAATCTAGAGCAAGCCTATGAATGGATGTTTAACAATCTTGTATCGTATGTACCTTTTTATAAATTAATTTCTATGTGTCGAGGGACTGCTGTAGCTCTTGATGAATTAGCTGATGCTATTTTTATAAAACAACCGCACAGTCAGGCTCTTCATGCTGTTAGTATAATGCTTGCAATTGCACCATTAGCTAAGGATAAGAATAGTTCTGTGCTTTTCCCGGCTAGAATGCATATGTTATTTAAGGGATTAAATAATGTTTATGCTTGCACTAATCCTAATTGTCCACATTCACATAGCGAGGGTGGGATTACATTAGGTAAAGTGTTCTTTTCTGATGGTGTTCTAAAATGTCCGGAATGTAATAGTTCTGTTTATGAATTGTTCCAGGACAGACAGTGTGGAGCTCTATTTTTCTCGGGGTATATTTTTGAAGATGATAAATTGAGAGATAATGAGAAACAATATCTTTGGAGATACCCAGGATTGGTAAATCCTCAGCAAATGAGGAGAATCAATTTGTATATTCCACCTAAGGATTACATCCCTTCAGATGAACTTAAAAGTATTAAACCTTGTTACATGGATGTCAGAAGTGGATTTATTAGTTTTTTTGATGATTCTTTGAATGGTATATCTGGATTCAGAAAACTTTATTATTCCACGAAAAAACCGACAGATGACTCCCCTGATTTTAGTAAATGTCCTCATTGTTTGAGTAAGTTAAAATACAATCATTTAACTTCATTTGCTACTAAAGGCAACCAATCATTTTTTAATCTTATAAAAACTCAATTTCAGCTTGAACCGCCTATTGAGACTAAAGATCCAAACAAATACCCAAATCAGGGACGAAAAGTTCTTATTTTTTCTGATAGTAGGCAACAGGCTGCTAAGCTGGCATTAAATATGTCTGAAGCTTCAGAAATAATGGCAGCCAGGCAATTGTTTGCTCTAGCCATTAAAGGGATGGAAAAATATAACAGATGTTCAATGGATAAACTCTATCCTTTTTTTTGCAAGGTAGCAATGGATAAAAATCTTGAACTATTCCAGGGTGATAATAAACAGATATTTTTGGATGGCTGTGAAGAAATAGAAAGAAAAATATCACGTAGAGGAGAGGATTATCTAACTCAATTGTCTTTGAAAGTTCCCGATACATATAATGAATACTTGTTAAGATTGTTTTGTGGAACCAATAATCTGTATACATGTGCATCATGTTGGATAGAGCCTATTTCTGATGCAATTGACGATATATTGTATGATACTGACATCGAATCTAAAGATTGGGTCCTTGAAATTTTTAATGCCTTATTCTTATCTTTGTTTAAAGATGAATTAGCACTAGACTATAAATCAAATGATATACCATTAGAAGTACGCCAAAAAATAAGAATTGGTAATAAATTTGGTTTGGATGAAGATTGGAATTTTTCAAAGAATATTGAAGATGCAATATGTGAAAGTTACGATAATGGAAAGCCGTTCCTAGAGAAAATCAAACAGGCATTTATAAATAATATTTTTGTTAAAAAATTTGATGCAGACAAAACAACATACTATATAGATCTAGAAAAAGTTGTACCTAGGTATGATCAGGATCATGTCTGGTATAAATGCGAACGTTGTTCAAAGATAACTCCATTTAAATTGAAAAATAAATGTCCTTGTTGTGGTTTTTCTCAAATACATGAGTTAAGAGAAGCTGAGAAAGAAGCACTTAATTTTTGGAGAAAACCAATTGAGGATGCTATAAATGGCAGCAAGATTCACATTATAGATACTGAAGAGCATACAGCTCAGTTATCATATAGAGATCAGCGAGATGAACTTTTGTCAAAGACAGAACAGTATGAATTACGCTTCCAGGATCTTCTAAAAGATGATGAAACACCAGTCGATATTTTAAGTAGTACAACTACAATGGAAGTTGGTATTGATATAGGTTCTTTGGTAGCCGTTGGTTTAAGGAATATTCCTCCTCTCCGAGAAAATTATCAACAAAGAGCTGGTAGAGCTGGTAGAAGGGGCGTTAGTCTGTCAACTATTGTTACTTTTTGTGGCAACGGACCTCATGATACGTTGTATTTTAATAACCCTGTACCTATGTTCAGAGGTGAACCGAGAAGTCCGTGGATTGATATATCAAATGAAAAAATAATCCAAAGACATCTAAACATGGTTGCAATACAGGAATATTTACATCTTGACAATAATAGTATAGATAAAATACCCGTAGCAGAATTTATAAATAATCATTTAAAATCATTTAATAATTTCTTAGAAGAATTTTTATGCTCTAAAGATTCGGTATTATTACCTAAAGATGCAAAATTAAATACTGAATCATTTTCTAAAAAGCTAATGGAACAATTAACTAGGATAAAAAACAGTTTGAGGATTCATCCTGAATTTTACGGAATAAAAGAAGATGGCTCATATTTAAAAAATGCCAAAAATCTTCTTGATTCGCTCTATGAAGAAGGTATTATTCCTACATATTCATTCCCAAAAAATGTTGTAAGTATGTACATTTCAGATTCTAATGGGAAAGTAAAATATAAGACTGATAGGGGACTGGATCTTGCTATTAGTGAATTTGCTCCTGGAAAATCATTAGTTATAGACAAGAAGAATTACTTGGTAGGTGGATTATATTATCCAAAAAGTGAATTAGGAAGTTGGAAGTCACCAGCAAAGCTATATTTAGACGATCAGAATTACGTTAAAGAAATCCGTAGATGTAATGATTGTAAATGGTTTGGATTGAAAAAGGATTTTGAGACTACTAAGAAATGTCCTTTCTGTGGAGGGGGTAATTTGGTAGATGCTCCTAGACCTTTAGTGAAGCCGTGGGGTTTTGCGCCGAAAAACGCAACAGAAATAAATGAATCCTACATTAAGGAATCGTATTCTTCTACTTTACCACCTTTGTATTCTACATTACCAACATCTGATGAAATGAATCTTGTGAATAACGCTAGAAATATTAGAATGGCTCTAAGACCAAGCCAAAGTATTATTATGATAAATAGCAATGGTGATAATGGTTTTTGTATTTGCTCTGACTGCGGGGCGGCTGCACCTAATAAAAGATATAACAGTGATGAGGTTTTGAGTGATTTTGAAAGACCTTATAAAACCAAGAACCAAAATTTTATAAAGCCTTGCCTTCATAAAAATGTAAAAAAAATTGATTTAGGTTTCGACTTTATTACAGATATGCTTGTTATGGAGTTCAGACTTGATGATGCGTTAAACATCGAATATGATTCCAAAAATCTATGGTTAAACAGGGCAGCGCAGTCGTTTGCAGAAACTTTGCGATTAGTGGCTTGTCAAGAGTTGGATGTTGACTTTTCTGAACTTGTTACAGGGTATCGTATTAGAAGAAATTCGAATGGGACTTTCGTGGATGTATATTTGTACGATAGTTTATCCAGTGGCGCCGGATATGCTGTAAATATACAAGATAACATGAGTGAAATTTTAAATAAAATAGAACTGTATTTAAATAAGTGTGATTGCGAGAGTGCTTGTTTTAAGTGTTTGAAACATTATAGAAATCAATATGTTCATAGTCATTTAGATCGTTTTGCTGCACTAGATTTTCTCTATTGGGGAAGAGACGGAAAAATAACAGAAAAATTAGATTTAAAGGACCAAGTAGAACTTATAAAAACGTTGGAGAATATCCTGAATATTTCAGATTATCACGTGGTTGTACAGGAATCGTGTATTGCTATTAGCCACAATGGTAACAATGTTCAATTGGTTATTTATCCTTCCATGAGAAAAGCGCCAGAAGGACATGAATGCATATACATAAACGAAGACATCATAAAATACGCAAAACCATTTGCTATAAAAGCGATAGTTGATTATTTTAAGTCTTTATAAAAAGATAATTCAACAATGAATGTTGTCTAGTAATCTTTTTGATTGCTGATGAATGACTAAAGAATGATGACAAATAAAAAAGACAACATTTAGATTGTCTTTTTTGTTTAGGTGATATGAATATTTGGTTTTTTTTGTAGCGTACTAGATAGTTTTATTGTTAAATTACGAATAATAATTGCATTCATTTATAAATAATCATACAGTAAGAAGATTCATTGATTATATAAATAACTATCCAACAATCTGTTTTCGTTCTGTTTAATTAGTTAACTTCGAGTTTAGAAAAAACTTTAGGAGTAATGAACATGATAGATAAATTTTCCAGTCAAACTATCAAAGAACTAGAATATTACGTTTATGTGTATTCAGATCCAGATACTATGAAACCTTTTTATGTGGGTAAGGGAAAAGGTAATAGGGTTTTTCAACATCTGTGGGATGACTCTGAAAGTGAAAAGGTTCAAAAAATCAAAGAAATCACGGCTAGAAAAAAAGAGCCCTTAATTGAAATTCTTGCTCATGGTCTTGATGAAGAAACAGCTCTTAAGGTCGAAGCTGCTGTCATCGATTTAATAGGCATTAATAATCTCACTAATCAAAAACGTGGTTATGAATATGGTACATATGGAAAGATTGAAGTTTCAGCACTTGAAGCCAGGTATTCAGGTGAAGAATTATCACCTGACGATATTAAGCATAACTTAATGCTAATCAGAATAAATAGAGTTTACAGAAACGACATGACCCCCTATGAATTATATGAAGGAACAAGAGGTTACTGGAAACTCAGTTTAGATAGTGCGGAGAAAGTTGATTACGTATTATCCGTTTACGACGGAATGGTGATGGAGGTTTATAAACCTGTGCAGTGGTTTGAAGGATTATCAACTTTTACCAATAAAGATGACGATAAAAGTACGTGGACTCAGCAAAGGTATGAGTTTGTGGGGCGAATAGCAGATCCTAAGGTAAGAAAGAAGTATGTCGGAAAATCAGTTGCAGAATTTTTCCAGAAAGGTGATCAAAATCCGATAAGGTATATTTGGGGGAAATAGCCAACATGTCCGTAACTAATATTTATATCTTAACTTTTCATATGTAGAACGATCGAAAAAGTTGACCACCTAAACGAATTAAAGTTGACCACCTGCAAACAAGAAAAAAAGACAACGGAGTGGTCATGAAAAAAGCCAAAAATCGTAAAATGCCGGAATATCTCGTATGGAAAAAACGATATTACAAGATGTTTGATTCAATATTTGGTGATTCATTCAACCTTTAATGTATATTCAGTCAAATCTCATTTTTGAATTCTGAAGAAGGCATAGCTTTGCTGCGCCATATTTTTATGAGAGATGGTCTGGAGATGACGGGACTATAACTGAATTCAAAACGTTTTTAAAATAAATATGTTCCGGGATGACTGCTGACAGAAAACTGTTCAAAACCAAGATAATAAGAATTGTGAAGATAATTTAATTGCACATCTCTGAGGTTGTGTATGGATTGTTTTGATTATTCAAAATCAGACGAATTATACATATTTTTCAATAAATACAGGAGTATAATATAGATGAATATTATTTTAATGTTTATAAGATTAAGATGATAAGATTTACATAAGTTATGTTTATGATAAATAATCATTCACAAACTGAGAAAATATAAATTTCAATAATGGTCGGTTCACATTGGGAGGGTATCAACAGTGAGCAATACATATTACTCTAATATAGCAATAGACATGGGTGGCAAATATACAGGCTTTATTTCATACACGTCTAATGATTTACCAGACTCCGAGAATGTAAAAGCCGCTATTATTGAAATGCCTGATGACGGAAGCGTGATTAATTACACTGTGAAAAACAGAACGGCAGTAAGACATCATTTAAGAGCTAACAACAGGTATAAGAAAGCCAGAAAATTAATTTTTACCATACTGGCTGATACTATTAAGAGAAATTTGACTCAGAGTGAGCAGGAAGCAATTTCATCACTAATGCTGAGGAGAGGCTACACCAGACTTGAAACGGAAATTGACTTGGAGCAGTTAAAAGAATGTCCCGTAGATCTGTTCTTTCAATGCTGTCCAGGCCTGTTTACCGGTGATGTACCTTTGTATGATCAGTTTATTAATAACTGCAATGATGACACAGTATACGTATACAGAGAATCCTTGTCTTCAATAAAAGAAACCGTATCTAATTTGAGTGATAAAACAGAAAAAAGCATGTATGGCTCTGCATTGAAAACAATGGTGGATTTTGTTGATAAATTCATTGATCAGAAAGAATTCGGACATAAACACAGGACTGAGTACCTTGCAAACATCAGAAAGGATATCCAGAAAGACAGTAGATTAAATGATTTGATAAAACTGATTTCAGGTGAGGACAGATTATACAACTGCATAGGTAATATATCGAATCTTCAGTTGCGAGCCCTGCGCTGGTATTTCAATGATAGGGGCATGAGCGGAAAAGCCGTATTTGATAAAAAACGCTTTAAGGATGTATGGTACAGAGCGTATAAATATTTTCATTACACAGCTGGCAGTAATCAGAAAGACAATGCAGAAAAAGTCGATATTATCAAGAAAAAAAATGAATTTCTTAAAAGGATTGAACAGACCGAAAATATAACGGATTTACTGCTTGCTCAGGATCCTGTATTTACCATCCCTCCTTATGAAGATCAGAATAACAGACGTCCGCCAGTTGATCAGACACTGCTGTTATCACCACAGTCACTGGATGCCCATTATCCGGGAAAATGGGAATTATGGGTACAGAAGTTTATGGATTACGGTTCTGGTTCATACTCCTCGCTTTCAGATGAATTGGAACAGATAGTAAAACTGACTGACAGAAGCAGTCGTCTGCAGTCAGCGGGGGGAAAACAATCTGACCATATTGCATCATATACAGAGCAGAAACTGATTCACAGTTATTATTTGCAAAGACTTTTGGATATAACGTACAACAGGGGTAATCCTGAATCACAAATAAGAAAATGGGCCCAAAATCCTAACTCATGTTCAGCAACCAATGCCGTAATAAAAAATATTCTGGGAGAGAGTGATATTGATTCCTTTTTTGAACTGGCCAATAACTATTACAGGGAAGTGTCTTTATCTAAAAAAGGGTTATGGTCCATTGTAGAACATCCATTACTTGAAATTTCCGGTATACATCCTCCTATGAAAAGCAAAATGCTGGAAGAACTGGTTGCAGGTGTTTTAAACATAAGAAAAGGATTTAATTTAGAAAGATTCAAAGAAGTATGGAACTCAACTGTAAAAGGTAAAAGTACAGTTAGATCATTATGTTCATACATAGAAAAAACACGCAAAAAATATGGTAACTGTTTTAAACAGGAGTATAAAAATGTCTGCCGGTATGAAGAACTAAAAAACAAAGCCAGTGAGGTGCATTTCAGTTCTGATATAAAGATTGATAAGGAAGTGGTAAAAGTCTATGAATACACTAAAAACCTATCTAAATTTATAGGGGAAAAATTAGAGTTAAGTACAGATCAGCAAAGTAAATTTGCCAATCCTTTCTCTTTGGCTCAGCTTTATACGATTTTAGAAACCGATGTACATGGTTTTTCCGGTAATTGCAAGGCAGTATGTCTGGAGAATACATGTCGCATGCAGATGTCTGATAAAGGAAATGCACTCTGCTGCAGACTTCCTGCGGAATCAACCAGACCTTTTGACGGTTCATTGGGTAATATACTTGACAGACAGGCATATGAAATTGCAAAAATTAAAATTGCAGAAATTAAAGAACTTTCTGCATTAAAAAATACAAAGGTGAAACTCAGTGTATTGGTAGAAGAGAATTCTTTTGAATTCAGCTCCTCACTTTCGACAATCAAAAAATCATTAAAAGCTAAACAGTTGAGAGAATTTGCTTTGAAAGCAGAAAAAACTGAAAGGGAAAAATGGAAATCAAAAGATGAAAGATTAAAAAATGATTCCCATAATATATGCGCATATACAGGTATGGCATTGAGCGATGATCTGAGTGAAAATGATCATATTGTAAGTCGAAGTGAAACAAAAGAATCCTACGGGACTATTTATAATTCCGAATTTAATCTTATCAGAGTTTCCCGAAGGGGAAATCAGCTGAAAGGTAACAATATTTATACACTTGACAACCTGAATCCAAAATATCTTGAAGCCGTTTTTGGAACAAGTGATACTGCAATAATTACAACAAGAATCAGGGAAACTCTAAACAGACTACTAATATCAAATCCTAATTTAAACATTGACATAATGACTGAAGAAGAACGTCAATGCTGTCGGCATGCATTGTTTACTTCCAGAACAGGAGTTCCATTCAATCAGATAATTCAGGCTATATCAAAACAATATAGAGCTCGTGTAAACGGAACTCAGGCCTGGTTTGTGAAGAATCTTATTGCAAAGATAGATGAGGGATTAAGGGAATGGAAAAGTATCAATAATATAACCGTGGAATACAATGCTTACAAAATAGATGCAGGTTCCACGAGTGAAATAAGACATGACATAGGAAAACTGGATGCAAGATATGAGAAGAAGGATATTCAACCTATAACATCTCATGCAATAGATGCAGTATGCTTATTGGGAAATGCCTCAACACAACAGGAAATATCTGAAGAAATATCCGGAAATAATGAAATTTCTGTACTGTCAGATGTAAAGGAACTGATTAAACTGATACCTGACAGATTTGATATTATTCGAATCTCCAGTTTGAATTTTGCAGAGAAGAATAATCCTGAATCAAAGCAGTTATTTAAAGATACAATTTATGCTGAGCACTTCCTATGCATTATGGAAAAAGATGATACCGTTAAAGTCGGATTCGATTTTGGCAGCAATTCCATCCAAATAGTTAAGGGGGGGAAACAGCTGTTAAGCTGTTTAGCAAACTATCTCGAGTCCCCAAAACAAAATGAAACTACCGGATTCCGTACATATAAAGTATGCAAGACAGCTGCGTTTAAGCTTTTTGAAAGATTTTATAGAGGACTGGTTGCTGAAGGATCTGATGAGGAACTGGCATATTTGGCACTAATGAGTTTGCGTTACACCACATTGCACCAGGATGTGTTTTCCCTTCTGTATGACGTAAAGTCCAAGAAATTTGCCGCAAAGAAAGACATTCTTAAAAATTTGGATATAAAAATTTCTTTTCCTTCAGTTCTTAAACTTAAAACTGATAAAGCATCACTGGTATTACCTTCATTTAATGAATGGGCGCATATTGCTTCTATTTTTGAAGATTATTTAGGTAAAAAAGATGAGCAGGAAAGTGGATATGACAAATTAAAGCAGTATCTTGGAACAATTTTAAATAAAACCATTAACAAGAATCACGCTAAGAGTAAGAGAGTGTACAGTCTTCCTGTTGTCGCTTCTCCTTCAGGAGGTGTTAGAATCAAACGTTTAACGCACACGCACGGGGATATATATCAGCTTGTTGCGGCAAATACTCCTGTCACTTCAATAAGTAAAGGTTTTGCATCTGCAGACAATGGAGATGTATTGTGGGATGAAGCTGTGATGGTTGATAGTTATACAACCAAGAATTTAACGGTTATTAATAAAAAAATATCAGGGGATAAAAATTTTGTATCCATGGACGAACAGAGACTTGTTTATGAATCTCCTGATGAAAGAGTGTATATGACCCCGGCAACAGACATAAGACGAGGAATAACAATTGAGCAGAAATTTGAAAAGTTTGTTTACTGCATAGACCAGCAGAATATCTATAAGTCATTTCATGATTTACCGACAGAAATAAAAACAGATCCAAAAATTTTTATGGAAAGACTTAACATAGATATATGCGGTAAACCAAGAGGTAATTTAAAAATATTAAGTATAGGAAATATTATAAAATATTCATATATGGTAGAGAGCAGTAATAGAGTAATGAATCAGGTATATAACAACCCAATAGACAAAGGAACAATTTTTAAGAGCAACTAAACAAGCTGTTCCCAAGATAAGTTTCAGAATCTATGGCTCTAATGATTTTTCGGGAAATGGGGGTTGCCCTTACTTCCCGGAATTATCATGTTGTTCAGAGGTAGTCTTTATGCGACATATAGTAATCAATCAGTATGGAACTTTTTTGGGACTTGTAAGTGAAAGACTGGTTGTTAAACAAAAAGATGAAATTGTAGAGGAATTGCCACTTTCCAGAATCAGAACAATCAGTATTGCCAAAAAGGGTATTTCTCTGTCTGTAGATCTTATTCATGCCTGTGCTATACGTGGAATTCGTATCTTTTTTCTGGACTGGAACAACAGAATTGTTTCAGCTGTTATGGGGCAAAATCAGCATGCCGTTGTATCACTGAGAAAAGCTCAGTTTGATGCGATAAAAAATGATAATTTATCGTGTGAACTGTCCAAAAAAGTAATAATAACAAAGATAAAAAATCAGCATGCGGTAATAATGTATTTTACAAAGAACACAATAAAGAATTCACAAAATAGTCCAATTATTAACAACTATAACAATCTCATTGATAATCTTAAAAAAATTATACTTAATACTTCTCCTGATGCTCATGATATTTCCAACTGGAGAAACAGACTTATGGGTTTAGAAGGAAAAGCCGCCACTGAATACTGGCATACACTTGTAAAACTCCGTCTGTTACCAGGTGATTTCACTAATAGAGAAACTAGATTCACTGAGTCAGTAACCAATAAAGCTTTAAATTATGGATATGCAATTTTATTGAGTAAAATCTGGGCGGCTGTAGATAATTCTGGAATGGAAGCGTATGCCGGTATTTTGCATACCGACAGACCGGGGAAACCTTCTCTTGTTCTTGATCTTATGGAAGAATACAGAGCCTGGCTGGTTGACAGAATAATCATCAAGCTCAGAAATCAAATATCAGAATACATGAATTTGGATATGAATCTCAAAAAAATTATCAGTAATGAAATACATAAATCTTTGATGACAAAATATACTTTTAATAAAAAGAGAATAAAGTTAGAAAATATCATTCAACGACAGATTTACAGGTTTGCGGGGGCATTGGTCGGTCAGAAAAAATATAAAGGTTATTCTTTCAAATGGTAAAGCATTATGAATCTTTATTCAAAATATCTTGTTTGTTACGACATAGAAAATAATAAAACACGTACTAAATTTTTTGAAAAAATGAAGGATTTTGGATTGCAACCCATTCAAAAGTCTGTTTTTTATGGATTTCTTAATCAAGCTGAGTTTAACTCTGTAAGAAAATTAGCGTTTGAATTATTAGCTGCAAGTAATGATAAATGTATTTTCATGAAATGTAATATATCACCGGAAGAATTTAAACAACAATTTATTGGTTACGATAATTTTATTTTTTTGGAACCTGATGGTTATGAAACAATATGATATTCCTGTATCTATGCTCCGCCAGTACTGTTTTTGTCCAAGAATAGTTTATTTTTATTTGGTTAGACAGCTTACTCCTTCAGAAAAATTATGGATGAAACAAGGTGTTGATGAGCACAATAGGCAGATAATGCTGAATAACAGAAGGAATTTATCCAGATACCATATTTGTGCTGATAATTGGAAAATCAGAAACAATATTGAGCTATACAGTAAAAATTTATCTATTCACGGAATATGTGATTGCATAATTGAAACATCAGACGAAATTATAGTCGTTGAATTCAAAAGTAATGAACATTTAATGTGTTCTGCCGGTGTCAAAATACAACTGTGTGCTTATGTAATGTGTTGTGAGGAAAAATATAATATTTCTATTAATAGGGGGTTTATATTATATGGACGTAAAGGTCAGACATATGAAATATGTATTGATGAAAAGCTTAGGATTAAAACAATTGAAGTGGTAGGCAAAATTAAAAAAATTATTGACACAGAAATTCTCCCCGACTCTACAGCCGAGGCAAAAAAATGTTGTCAGTGCGAGTTTTTTAACTTTTGCGCTGACAGATACTGAAGATACCAAGATGTAAATTACAGTTGCTTGGTCTATATCTTAACTTTTGGTGATTTCAGCTCGCCATAAAGACGACTTCATATGTAGATACTTTTTATAGTATATTACTTTTTTCTCATAAATCAACTTTTTTTATGCATAATTGAATTATGAGAAAAATTAAGAATATTTTTCTCTACTTAGGTACTGATTTTTAACGATTCCTAAGTAGAGTATCAATTATAAGCTGTATCTACATATAACTGAAACTGCTGTCTGCCGTGCTGTGTTTCTTTACTGTTATTGTATCAATTATAAGCTGTATCTACATATAACTGAAACAGTCTTATCCAATGATATCCAATGATATCCAATGATAGTATCAATTATAAGCTGTATCTACATATAACTGAAACTTCAACGCTTGAAAAATTAAATTCAATCAAACGTAGTATCAATTATAAGCTGTATCTACATATAACTGAAACC
>NZ_FOXF01000074.1 GCF_900115655.1 Ruminobacter amylophilus
GAAGCAAACCTGTCCACCATCAGCCTTAAATAAATTTTTTAACAGCTTAATAAATTTTTTCTGTAGAACTTCATCGTTACAATATTCCCGATATATCAAATCCCATTCATCCATAATAAAAATGAATTTGGTATTCAAATCCTGAGTAATCGCAAGTAAAGTTTCCAAAAGTCCTGTGTTTTCAATCTGATGTTTTTCGAGACACCCTGCAAATTCACTGCTTGATTTTAATTCTTTAATTATTGAATACTCGAAATAGTCAACCAGATCATTAACGCCATCTACCTTCTGTTTCTTGTTGGAATAGCCGTCAAACAATCCGTCAATGGTATTCATATCAATATAAATGACATTGTATTTGTTGAGGTGTTTTTCGTAACTGTCTTTAAATTCATTGTTCGTTATTTTTAGATTATCAAAAATCTTTTGACCGGCATATCCTTTGGAATAGTAAGCTGACAGCATATGAGCTGTTACAGTTTTTCCGAATCTGCGGGGACGAGTTACAGCAAATAAACAATTTTGAGAGTTTATCTTTGCAGACATCTTTTCTATAAAATCTGTCTTATCTATAAAAATTTCAGAATCTTTGAATTTAACCAGTCTTATAAAGCTGTTATCCTTGTCAGGATTCAGAATATTTCCCATGATTTTAATCTCCCCCCGAACTCAACACCATCGACTGTCATTTTATCACAGCACCGAATTTTTATCAGTGATACAGGACATAACTTCCTGTTAACAATTAGCCGTACTGTTCATATGTCAGTAATTTAACTAGTACCAGCAAATTATTCAACTGTTATCTTAAGCTTAATCTGCGAACAAGTCGTTCATCAAAATGCTACCATTTACTCATCATCCGTTTAAACTTTTCAACCTCTCTGGCACAATCGCAATCCGTCATTCCGGCTTTGTACCTTTCTTTCGGATGAGCCTCGTAGTATTCCTCCTGAAATACCACCGCCCAGTAGTTAAACTCGGTGGTGGGATATTCCAGAACTTCAGAGATTGGGCGGTGGATTTCCCGGGCAATTCTCACCACCAGTCTGAATACGAAACTGCCCCGGATTAGTTTTTTAGGTAGTTCTCACTGGTGATATTGAGAGCCGAGAAGGCATTCACCAGTGCGTTCAGCACCTTATTCGGTACTGATTCCATAAAATGTCAATATATTTTCTGAGAAAACAATAAATAGTTATATAAAAACAAATACTTATCACAATGTCCGAATTAAAATTGGATGTTTGATAATTCTGCTCTTAAAAAACTGATTTGGTGTGTTAATAATAGTAAGTGTTAACGATCTGTGGTTTGATTTGCAGATGGAAGATTAAAGATAGTATAGGTGCATTTTTATTATTACATCATGCAAAGATAATGAGGCCTCGCCAATTGTTTTTATTTAAATATTGGAGGTTAAGTATGTCCAAGAATTCCCTTAAAAAAAGTTCATCAATAATGGATATAGCACATGCCTATGCTTTAGGTTGGGAATGTTCCCGAAAAAGACATGTCGAAAAAGGAAACATTTGTGGAGAAGACGATATAACTAAATCAGAAAATGTGACAACCAAAGATATTGAACTGGCATTTATGAAAGGTTTTGCATTTGCTGCCGGTATTGAATGTGGTAAAAAGCATCGACGGGAGCTGATTATATCAACAAATAATAAAGTGAATTTCATGAATTCGTCAGGATGTTTTCTGAATAATGCGAATGATACTATTGAATACAGCCAATCTTTTGACGACATAATTGCTGAAGATCGTTTTGTAACACTCTATACCAAAACAGGCAGACCATATCCTTATTTCTTTGATGAATTAAGTGAAGAAGAAAAAGCCAAACTTGATAAAGATCCTGTTACCGGGGGCAGATATGATTACGTTAAATATTGTACCAACGGTTCCATCTACGATGTTCATCATATAATAAGTGCTGAGGCTCTCAAGGTCACAGGACTGCTATCCTATAATACAGCGCCATACATTCGAATGCTTAAAAGAGATCATAAGAAAACAAAATCACACGGACACATGAATAATTCAAAAGTTTATAGAAACCGACAAATTGAACTTATTCAACTTGGAAGAATAAAAGAGGTCATTCTGGAAGAAATAAATACTATCCGTTCGCTATTTGGAGCCAGGTATGACAGGGAAATAAAAGAAATGGTGAAATTCGTAAAAAAATTGGAAGACAACAATTGGGAGGTTTAATATGAAAGTTTTTGAATGGATACCAAATAAATCAATCGGCGATCTGATCTTCAACATGACAAGGGATGAAGCCAGAAAGGTTATGGGGAAGGCTGTTTATATCCCTTGGTTTAAAGGCAGATCAGACTTCTATGATGAATACAGTATACGTTTGGATTATGATGAAAACGGCCTTCTCGAAGCGGTTGAATTTCTGGGAATGGAAAAGGGCTTTTTTGAAGTCTGGTATAAAGGGAAATTGATATACCCTAAATATGAAAAACATTTCTTTAGGATTTTTGATAAAAAACTTTTTAAATCTGATGATACATCGTCGTATCAGTACAATGGACTTAATGTCAGTGTCACATGGAATAAAGATTATGGCCCGTCTTTTGGTGTGGCTAGAGAACATTATTGGGATGACTCTGATAAAAGGATTGAAGAATGCTTTCGTCTAGATAAACTGTCATTCAAATTAAAACCCGATATGACTAGGGAAGAAACACGAGAAATTCTTAAAGAGAAATCTGATAAATTGATGGTTAGGGGACGTGGTGATATCTATTCCAGATATCTGTTAGTTATATTTGATGAAAATGACAGAATGGTGTCTACAAAATATGACTATGACAGAATGTAGTCGGAATGGGTAGCCTATGAGCTTCTTGACGGTAAACTGATCCGCACCGAGGAGGTGAAGGTGTCCGCAGTTTTTTTGGTTCTATTTTTCGCGGATACTGAGTTTACAGGCGAAAAAATGTCAATATCAGAAAAAGCTTATGCCTTAGCTGTCTGCGGAGAAAACAGTATTTAATCTACGCATGTTTTGCATAGATTAAATGCCTTTATCTCCGCAAAATCTGTATATTATCCGCTCTGCAGGTATGCATACTTCCCGGAAAAACACATGCAAGGAATAATTTCTCATGCAGGATATAATATATCTCCAGGAATGGTTGAAGGCTTCAACAATAAGATCCAAACGATGAGAAGAAAGGTATATGGATTCAACGATGATGAATATTTCTTTCTAAAGATTATTGATATTTCTAAATAAGTTTAATGATTATTTCCAATTTGTTTTTATGAAGAGCCCTTATTTTTCGGGAATTTCACTGTCAATTTTTTCCATACAGGCCAGAATATAATGGGTGCTTCTTCCGGCTCCTTTTTGCTCCAGTACCTTATTTTCAACAAGATAGTTAATTGAACGTATGGCCGTATCCTGGGAGCATTTACATATTTTAGCCCATTTGCTGGAGGTGAGATTTCCCTCAAAACCGTCCAGCATCATGGTGATGATTTTTTTCTGATTGCTATCCAGGGCTATTTTATTAAGCTTCTGCCATGTCATGGCCTTGGTAACAATTTTATCAACGAGCCCGGAGGATTCCCTGAGGGAGTTAAGCAGCGTTTCCAGAAACCACTGAATCCACATGGTTACATCAAGAGATCCTTTCTGAGTCTGCTCAAGTATTCTGTAGTAATCGTTTCTTGCCTTAAGGATCTGGCCGGACATACTGTAGAACCGGTATAAGGATTTGTCAGCCCGGGAGAGCATTAATTCCGTTATGGCACGGGCAATTCTGCCGTTACCGTCATCAAAGGGATGCAGGGTAATGAACCAGAGATGGGCCAGGGATGCTTTTATTAATGGATTTATGTTGCTGTCGGATTCAATCCACTGTAAAAAATCATTGATATATTCCGGAAGCTTTTCGGCAGGAGGGGCTTCGTAGTAGACATAGCTGTTTCCGAATTTAGAAGAGACCACCTGCATTGGCCCCTGGGCATCGTCACGTATTTCTCCGGTGCGGATTTTGTACATTCCGCTGTATCCTGTCGGAAAAAGAGATGCCTGCCAGCTGCATAGACGTTCCAAAGTCAGCCTGTTCCGGAAATTGCATCTTGCGTCAGTCATCATTTCCACTATACCTTCAATATAATGACTGCTGGCAGTCTGAACTGATTCCGGCATATCGAATTTTCGGGCTACTGAAGATCGCACTTCCTCAAAGTTCAGGTGTTCTCCCTCAATGGCACTGGACTTAACTATTTCATCGGTCATATCGGTGAGAAGAACTTCCTTTTTAAAAATTGATTCCACGGCATTCATCTTGCCGATAACGGTTCCTAGCAGAAACGTAACTTCAAAAAGTAATCCGGACAGCCGGTGTTCATCCCAGCGGAATTCCGGCCATTCCTGATGTTCGTAAATATACATAATATCTATCTCCGCACTTACTGCATATATTATAGCATTAATCTACGCTGATTTTGCGAAGATTAAACCATTAATCTATTCATGATAACGCTCAATAATTATAGGCACTTCTGCTTGTATTAAACCTAAACTCCAATCGTTTTGGAGGTAAACTTTTTCGATCTTTATACAATGCAGAGATGCAAAACTAATCCGAAGGCAGAGAAGAGATCAGCAGAACTCTTTCATAGAGGACTGAACTTCGGCGGGGTGAAGCATGCAGAAGAACCACTTTTTTTTCGGCCATATCAATAATGTAACCATAAGTCAGGATGGAGATGCATTCAGCGCAAGCTTCAGCATTTGCGTACAGGATGATTCAATCAATACGGTGACAGCCCCTGAAAACATTGCGGTAGGAATACATTTCTGTCCCGATGCAGAGTAGTGTAATTATAAAATATAAATATTATATATAAAGATCACAATTACAAAAATCAAAACAGACAATAATCTAGTCACGTTAAATAAATAATAATAGACTTAATATTAGCATGGCGTTCATACATGTAAATTTAACAATAAAAAAATTGGAGATTTATCATGATGTACATAATTGATCATTCCAACGGTCAAAAAATTCTGGACATTGATAATAGTTGCATCAGAGATCATCGTACAGGAAACAAGTTATTTGATTTTGATAATAAATGCATCAGAGATCACCGTACCGGCAATAAATTATTGGATATTGATGGTAATTGCATCAAGGATCACCGCACCGGCAGTAAGTTACTGGACATTGATGGTAATTACATCAGGGATCACCGCACCGGCAGTAAGTTATTTGATATTGATGGAACTTACGTAAAAGATCATCGTACAGGAAAAAGGCTGTATGATTTTAATGGTTATACTCTCTTATCGTATCCGTACATGTTTGCGGTACTTCATGCACTTGATGTTTTCTAAACACCGATTGTATAAGCCGTTCTGACAGGCATTATCACAGATGTCCTATACTGCTTAAAGGAAATTAGTCGAAAACAATGTCTGAATTTTGGCCTGTTCATTAAAATGAACAGGCCTTTTAGATTTTAAGAATTAGTAAAAGGTTATGTTATGTTAGCAGAATTTAAGAATTTTATTTATTTGTTTATTGACAAGGATAAATTCCGTCCCGTTGTTAAATTTGAAATTTTTATCAGTGTGCTGATAGTGTTCAATGCCATCTCTGCCGGTATAATGATTACTCAAAGGAATGAATGGCTGGAATACTTTGACCATGCCTGCACTGCCATTTACTGTTTTGAAATACTTGTTCGGTACATTGCCTGTGCATCGCCGAAGAAATTTTTCTCCGATCCCTTACAGCTCTTTGACATTATCATTATTTTGTTTTGTTTAATTCCTGAAACTATCTTCTTGAATACTAATATTCTTCTGTGTCTCAGAGTAATCCGAATATTGCGAATTGCTCGTTTTATAACGCTAAATCGAGAAATGAGCACAATCATCAAGGTTCTTCTGAAATCAGTCATGTCTCTGTATAAGATCATGGGTTTGATGCTGGTATTTTTATATGTGTTTGGAATTGCTGGAATGAGTATGTTCAGAATGCCAACAGATGATTATCATGCAGATCGTCAGAATCTATATATAGAATTTATTAGTGAAACTGATGACTATTTTGCCGGTGATCGAATCGATCCGTTTGGCAGTGTTTCTGAGTCAATGCTGACTCTGTTGAAAGTAATTACCGAACAGTCATGGAGTTCATACAGAAACAGCCTGATTATCGCTTCTAAAATGAAAATAATTGATGTTCCTTCATGGGTTGTAAGTTTATATTTTTTAAGCTGGTTTATGTTCGGAGCTTATTTGCTTTTAAATTTGGCAATGGGGGCAATTATTCAAAATTATGATGAACTTTATTCAAAAGTTAATGCTCAGAAAAGAGAACAACAAATTCATGAAAAGGTGGAAGAATTGGTCAATGAACTACTTAAAGACCTGAATGATGGAAATCTGTCTCTAAATGAAAAACAGCGACTTATTCAAAAGGCTTTTAATATAGCAAAAAAATAGTTTCTGCGGCAGCCGTTAAAATGAATCGTTAAAGTTTGCGTGAACCAAACTCCGTAGAATTCATGCGGCTCTGAATATCAGATAAACTCCTGGGATATAATATAACTTATATAATCAGGAGTTTTTCATTATGGTTAAAGAAAAAGACTGTTCACGGAATCCAAATGACTGATGAGAAATGTCAGAAATACGTAAGCTCAGACAGTGACTATTGTCGTAAAGGTCATAAAAAGAAAACCGTCAATACCGGAAATGCCGTTGAAAGTCTTAATACGTCTTACCTAAAACTTAATTACCGGAGAAGCGTATCTGCATGCGACCTGGCCTTACTGGAAGATCTGTTTTTTCACATTTGAAGTGACCAAAAATACACCATGCTTTCATGAAACCGGACATAATCTGTGGTAAATTTCGGATAATGCATGAAAACCGGGGGAGTTTTTGATTTTTTTATGTCCCCGGGACAAAAGTCTGGACAGCTTTCGTCCGGGGATTATGTTGTTATTTTTAATAAAAAACGACATATTACAATAAAAATAGTTGATTGATTTATTTATAAAATATAGATTTTTGCTTATAAAAATAAATAGGTATATTAACGATACAAAAGCAGTGGGTGTGACATAAAATTCGTGTATTCCTGTTAAGTCTGTTAATATTAAAGACTTAATTGGAGTTATATGAATATGGCAAAAAAAGATATTAAGCGAAATCCAGCTGCTGAAAAAATTGCAGATTTAATTCTCAATAATTATGACGTACAAAATGCTAAGGACGTTAATGAAGCCTTAAAGGACGTCTTTGGACCTATTTTTGAGAAGATGCTTAATGCCGAAATGGATGCACATCTTGGTTATGATAAGAGTTCATCCGAACCAAAAGAAACCGAGAATCGCAGAAACGGCTATGGCGAGAAGACCATTCATGGTTCCTTTGGTGAAACCTCAATATCCGTTCCCAGA
>NZ_FOXF01000048.1 GCF_900115655.1 Ruminobacter amylophilus
CCTGTACCGGAGCCTTGTACTTTGGGGTTCCGTTCATGTATTTGCGAACAGATTGCCTTGAAATTCCTAATTTTCTGGCTATTCCCCTGATTGACTGTCCTTGTTTAGAAAGTTCATTGATCTGATTTTGAAAGATTGAATCAAACATCTTGTAATACAGTTTTTTCCTTACGAGATATTCCGGCATTTTACGATTTTTGGCTTTTTTCATGACCACTCCGTTGTCTGTTTTTTCTTGTTTGCAGGTGGTCAACTTTAATTCGTTTAGGTGGTCAACTTTTGCGATCGTTTAACAGTCCTAGATACCTAACTACTTTTTTGTTGTATGAAGTAAGAAAAATAAAAATGCATAGAGTGAATTTCATAAACTATATGACAGACATTGCAGCAAGGACTTTATACGAATAAATTTAAAATTATGAGATAAAAGTGTAACAACTTCTAAAAATAAAATATCATTCCTTTTTAGAAGTTAGATAATACCATGTCATTAATAATGAAATATTAACAAAGGTCTGAAATGACAATTTCAGACCTTTTGAATTTTTATAAACTTCAGTTAACGACACCTATTGTTTCACGTGAAACATAATGCCTGTTTTTTATTTATTAAATTTTTGATGTAGAAAAATGTTCTTTATATTTCTTAAGCATATTCATATCTACTAAAACCACACCTTTAGGAGATACGTAAAAGAACTTTCTGTCCTCTTCTAAGTCATGGCCAATTCGCATGCCTTCAGGTATTTCACATCCACGTTCAATTATAGCTTTTCGTATACGACACCCTTTATGAATAATTACCGATGGAAATATTACTACCTGCTCAAGAAGATTTTCCTGTTCAATGGTAACAGAATCGAAAAGCACGGAGTTTAATATTTCAGAACCATATACTACACATCCAACGGATATTACTGAATTTACATTTATAGATCTATTGCCCAAGGAATCTTTAATAAATTTTACTGGTGGTAATTGGGAGGCTTTTGTCCATATTGGCCAATTTTCATCATATATATCCAAATCCGGAGATTCATCTGTTAAATCAAGATTTGCACTCCAAAAACTATCTACGGTTCCGACATCACGCCAATAGCAAATCTGTTCCTTAGACTGATTTCTAACACAGCTTAAGGAATAATTATGAGCATGAACGATTCCTTGTTTTACAATTTTAGGAATAATATCCTTACCAAAATCATGAGATGAATTCGGATCATTATGATCTTCTTCCAATAGATTATATAGGAAAGACGCTTCAAACATATATATTCCCATTGAGATAAGTGATTTGTCTGAATTGCCTGGTATTGATGGAGGATCTTTTGGTTTTTCTATAAAATCAACTATCATATTATTATCATCAACCTGCATGCATCCAAATGCAGTAGCCTCGTTTCGTGGAACTTCAATGCAGGCAATTGAACAAGGACAAATACTCTTAATATGATCCATGAGCATAAGAGAATAGTCCATCTTATATACATGGTCACCAGACAAAATCAGCACATATTCATTATTATAAGATTGTAGAATATCTATGTTCTGATACACGGCATCAGCAGTTCCCTGATACCAATGAACTTCATCAATTCTTTGCTGTGCAGGTAAAACCCTAACAAACTCGCCCATATGGTTATTATTAAGAAAGGACCAGCCATCTTGAATATGACTAAGAAGAGAATTAGATTTATATTGAGTCATTATCCCCATCTTTCTTATACCAGAATTCAAACAGTTAGATAACGCAAAATCAATAATACGAAACTTACCTCCAAAATGAACAGCAGGCTTTGCCCTAATATCGGTTAACTCTCGCAAACGAGATCCCCTACCGCCAGCAAGTATCAATGCGGTTGTCTTCTTCACTGCTAAAAGCTGATTTGATACCATTCCGGATGTCCCCATAGATAATCCTCTTTAATAATAATTCTCTGCCAAATTTTAATATTTATATGCTAAATTCACGCTTTTATTATGAAAAGTGTTTTAGTACAATTTTACAAAGCAACACTCAAAAACAGATCATCAAATTATTTTTAATTCTAACTATTTCAATTTCTCACATTACACTAATATACTCCCCTCCCCTATCTGCAGACTTATATGTTACCTAATTATGCTTCAACAATTGTTTCACATGAAACATTAATTCTAGCTAAGGGTATAACCGGATTAAAAATCATTCCATTATAGAAATTTCAACTATACCTATTTATCATAAAATGAATAGTAATGTTCTTATGAGTAAATAGATCCTTAACTATCCGTAATCCCATATCTGCTGCAATTAGTGTATCTATTTTTTCAAAATAATAATCACAGCTAAGATATAACACAGATATCAGGAAAATTAGGTAAATACAGCCTAATCTAAAATAAGAATAAACTATCAAGAAAGCAAATAAAAAAGGAGATTATTGCATCACAACATCTGTTTTAAACGTAAAATCATTAAATTAAAAAACATTAAATAAAGTATTTTATTGACTATCCCTAATTTAATAATTACTGCAAAAAAGTTGAATTTTTCACACCAAATCACTTTCATGAATATCATTATGTTCCACGTGAAACATTTTTATTTCATTATGAAATTTTGATGTAAACTTCTGATGATCTTTATCTAAACTAGTAATAAAAAATTGGTTATTATCTGAAAGCTCATCTACAAGCTCATAAACTTTATACAGACTATTCGTATCGAGTTCAGAGGCTATATCATCGATTATATAAACACAATTGGTATTCATTAGATTCTGATAAACTATTCCCTGAGCAAACTTTAATGCAATAACTAATAGCTTTTGCTGCCCTCTTGATAGAATATCGAGTGAAGGTTTGTTGTTTACTTTAATACACAAATCTGCTTTTTGAGGTCCGAATAACGAATAACCCATTGCATATTCACGACCTGAATGAGATGATAGTTGAGATAAAAAATCAGAAATTCCTAACTTATGTCCCGGAACTAATTCCAATGAGATTTTTATATTTGGTAAAAACCTACTTGTAATATCATTTGCATAATTATTAAATATAGTTAAATATTCAACTCTTTTTTCAGTCACTCTTTGAGATATCTCAGCAAAGCAATTGTTCCAATATTCAAGGTAATCTTTAGAAGATTTATTGGCTAATAGAATGTTTCGCTGTCTAATAATTTTTCTAAAGTCAGAACTTATTTCCGAAAAATCATTAAAATGATAAAAGCATCCCCAATCTATGAAACTACGCCTAATAGCAGGCCCTGCTTCAAGCAACGATAATCCGTTTGGAACAATTGCTTGTATACAGACGTTATTGGCCAAATCAGCCACTCTATTTAATGGGACACCATTAAAATTAACTTTTATATCTCCTAAATAATTCCTTACTATTCCCAAACGAGAAACAAAATCTTTTGATTCTTTAAATAACTCAGAAAATAAAACAAACTCCTTAGCCTCATGATTTATGATTGTGGAATTTTTATTAGCCCTAAAAGACCTTGCCTGTGAAATATAATTAATTGCTTCCAGGATGGATGTTTTACCGGAACCATTTTCGCCGTAAAAAAAATTAACCCCCTTCCCCACCATTATCGAGGTTGATATAAAATTTCTGAAGTTTGTTAATTTTACTTTACGTATAAACATATCATTTTGATTTTAAATTTGAATATATAAAAACAAAAGATGTCAGCTGCTCAAAAATACAAACAACCAACATCTTTAAAAACATATATTAAAAAAGGATATTAAACAATAATTCTACTTACAATATACTTGGCATAACTTTGTTCTTCATTCTCATCAGCCATAGGTTCAATAAGAAGATTATTGGAAGATTTTGATAATGAAATCTTCATCTTTGAAGTTGATATTACACTGCAGATATTATTTAAATATTCAGAGTTAAATGCAATTTCAAAGTTATCACCGGTATAACTCACGTAATCAATATCATCCTTAGCTTCTTCATGGTTTGAATTCTTTGCTTTTATAGTAAAGAGGCCATTATTAATAACCATTTCAACAGCTTTATTTAGTGAATTACTCATAATAGAAACACGCATAACTGTGTCTTGGAATAGTTTTCTGTCAACAACAAGAACACGATTACAGTTGTTAGGTAAAATAGAAGTAATATCTGGATATTTAGCATCTATCAGAATGCTTAATAATGAGATTCCATTTACTGTAGTCTGGAGGCTATTCTTGTTAATCTTGAGCGTCACTACTGTATCATCTTCAACAGATTCCTTCATAGTAGACATCATGGAAATTAACTGATCGACACCTTTCTTAGGGAAAATAAAACCATTGTCATCGACAGTAACAGGTATATTACAAGGTTCAACCAATCTCCCCTTCTGTAAACTCATTCTATGACCATCAGCAGTAATTATATCAAGCCCCATATTGTCTGAGCCTACTACAGCAAATCTCATTCCTTTCAAAAATACACGATAACTCTCTGCAGCCATGGAGAACTTTGTTGTCTTCATAACATTCAACAGTTCGTTTAATTCAATCTTTAATTCATATAAAGGATCAAGACACTCTATTGCTGGAAAGTATTCTGCGTCTATGGTAACCATATTTGACTTGAACTTGCCTGAGGATAGAAGTAATTTGTCATCAGTACCGTCATCAACAAAATTAACATAAGCTCCGTCAGGCAATTTCTTCAGTATTTCGAGAAGAATTTTTACATTTACTGTAGTTTTCCCTTCCTTTATATCATCACAGAATAAACCTACTTCAGTAGACATTTGGATTTCTGTATCTGTACAAACCATGCGTAACTTATATTTTGCATCTTTAATAACGGTTCCGTCGTTCGGCAAAATTTCAAGCAAAACGTTAGAAGTAATAGGATTATTAGCAGTATTTCCGGCCACACCAGAAATATGTCCTAAAGGCTTTAATAAATCTTCTCTTCCAATGCTACACTTAAACATTATTACTTCTTCCTTTTGTTAATTTTTTACTCTGTTAACTGTAATTTCAGATTCTCCCAGTCTTCTCTGTACTGAGGGTCGTTCTCTGCAATCATTTTATTAACTTTATTCCATGCGTTAATAACAGTTGAATGATCTTTATTGCCAAATTGTTTTCCTAAACTAGGGTAACTTGCCTTTGTTAATTCTCTGGCCAATGCCATAGCCATCATTCTAGCGTAAGCAATTGATTTTGGTCTTGCTGAAGAATCAATATCTTTAACAGTAATTCCATAATATTCAGCTACAACCTGTTTAATATTATCTACAGTCTGAAGCTTTGCGTGGGCATTTAATGAATCTTTCAATGCTTCCTTTACAACATCAACAGTAACCGTCTGTATTTTTCCGGCAGTACCAGTTACATAAGCTCCTATAGTTTTTATATGACCTTCAAGAACTCGTATATTTGTTTGGAATTTATTCGCAAGGAAAACAATACTCTGATTATCAAATGAGAGATTCATTTCTTTAATCTTTTCAACAATGATTCTCTCTCTTGTATCTTTATCAGGAGGTTCAACTTTTATAACTACACCAGATGAAATTCTGTTTCTGATGCGACTATCCAGTTTTCTGAAATTAGCAGGATGCTGACTTGCTGCAAATATAAGCTGAACATTAGAACATACGATTTCATCAAACAATGTAATAAAATCCTTGGTAAGTCCTACAGTATTTTCTAACTGCTGAATATCATCTATGAAAAAAACATCTGCACTTCTGTAAAAAGACTTGTAGTTGTTGTAGGTAGCTGAATTTATTCCACCTCTTTTATAATCATTCACAGCGCGCAGAAAATCCTGATAAAACCTGTCTAATGTTACTAAAATTATCTTCTTTTCAGGATGTCTACTGGCAACTTCATTGGCTATAGCATTAAGAATATGAGTCTTTCCTAAACCTGAATCCCCCCATATGAAGAAAGGATTACGTTGCGAATTACCTGGATCTTTAGCAACAAGTTTACCATTTGTGCATAAATTCTGATTTGTTGGACCTTCAACAAAGTTATCAAAATTCTTGTCCTTTTGAATGTTTACAGATTTATAGAATATATTATTCTTGAAATCATCCATGGAGTATGACTCGGTCTGATCAAAATCGACAGAACTATTTTCATACAGACTGTTGTTTTCCAATGGATATATATCATTTACATTATTTTCAGGAGCACAATTTGCGTTCTGTTCAATTACATTATGAGGAAGTATCTCTGAGGCATTCAATTCTTGCAAATCAGAATAGTTTCCCCTTGGTTTTATTTGCTGATAATTATTCTGATAAACTTCACTTTCCAGAATTCTGTTATTGGCGTACGTTCCACCAACATTTTGACTCTGTCTCATTCCAGAGTTGTTGAACTGATTATCCTGATATGAATGAGCTCTGTTCTCTACCTGAGGTTCAGGAACTTGACGAGACATGTTATTAACAATATTGCCTCCCACGCGCACAGGAGAATTTAAATTAACACTCTTATTAACGCTAAATTCAGACTGAACTTCAATGGCAACATTGTAATTCTTGTTGGAAACATAACGTACAGCTTCCACGATAGAATCCATAAATTCATTTACTAATAATCCCTTTATCATTCTATTTGGTACAAGAATTGAAAAAGTATTATCTTGAATAACTACGTTTGCAGTTCTCAGAAAAATTTTTAATTTTGCCAGTGACCTGTTCAAAGGCAGGGAAAACAAGTATCTTTTTACATTTTCCCAAAGTTCAAGACTAGCCAAGATACAACCTCTTTAATAATGTGCAATTTCAGCTAAAGTTACTTAAAAAAGCAGTATGGGATTATACAACAACACAAGTAACTTATCCACAGTTTGAACGCTAAATTTATACCTGAATAACAAGTAACTTACGCACAATTTTCCCAAAAACATACTAATCATTTTCTTCTTTGCATTTATTTCTATTTGTGATCATATGTTATTGAATAATTGAATTTTATCAAGTTTGTATAAATACATATTATTTATTCAGAATTAATGGTTATCCATCCATATATATACACAACACGAAACTACTTATACACAAATCGAGGTAGCTATAACGTAATTAACAATCGTTTAAGTTGATGCAAAAATGTGATTTTCTTAAACTTTCTAGCTTGACTACTAAATGCTAACTCTATATAATCGCACCACAAATAATTATTTTGTTTAGGTTAATTAACCATTAATTTATGGGAGTTTATTATGAAACGTACATTTCAGCCTTCAGTTTTGAAGCGTAAGCGTACCCACGGTTTCCGTAACCGTATGAAGACCGCTGATGGTCGTAAGGTACTTTCTCGTCGTCGTGCAAAGGGTCGTGCTCGTTTAACTACTGTTAATGACTAAAGAGAATTTTCCTCGGGAGTTTAGGTTACTAACTCCCGAAAATTTCAATAATGTATTCAAAGATCCTATAAGAGCAGGATCGCCTTATATAACTGTTCTTGCAAAAAATTCCGACCTAAATTTTCCAAGATTGGGCATGATTGTTCCTAAAAAGGCTTTGAAAAGAGCTGTTTGGCGTAACAGGGCAAAAAGACTAATAAGAGAAAGTTTCAGAACATCTTACCCGGAATTAGAAAATCTTGATTATGTCTGTATTATCAAAGCTGATTTTTTAAAGATTGACAATCAGGAATTCTGCAAACTACTCAAAAAGCTATGGAAAACAATCTCAATCCGCTCCAAAAAATAGGTTGTTCTCTGATTAATCTTTACCAGAAAACACTTAGTCATATTATCGGTAATCAATGCAGATTTTATCCAAGCTGTTCTGAATATACCAAACAGGCAATTATAATACATGGTTTTTTCCTTGGTTGTATTCTAGGTGCATACCGAATACTAAGGTGTAATCCTTTATGTAAAGGGGGATTTGATCCCGTACCAAAGGAAATATTTAAGACACACAAACAACAGAAAAAGTAAATATATGCACACTCAACGTAGTTCAGCTTTAATGTTTTTCTCGATCGTATCTGTGATAGCAGTATATACCTATTTTGCAGATAAAGATGAAGCCGCTAAAAAAGCCAATCAGCCACAACTTGAAGTTGTTTCTGGTGCCGAATCTTCGTCTCAAAACACGCCTGCTTTCGGGGAAAAAATTCAGATTGAAACAGATCTTCACTCAATCCAGATAAACTTAAATGGCGGTGATATAGTTACTGCTGATTTAAAGGATCAGAAACAGAATATCGATTCTGACGAAAACTTTCATCTGTTTAAGTACACTCCAGACTACAAATACTATGCAACTAGTGACGTAGTCATTGAAGACCTCAATCAGTCAAGATACCTTCTACATCCAAATTTCTCATCTGAAAAAAATTCGTATGTAATGAATGCTGTATCTGACATTGACTGTCAAAACCTGTCTAACGAAGATAACCAGAAATTAGCAAAGTTATCTGTCCCTCTTACTTATACAGATAAAAACGGAACCGTCTACACCAAAACATTTACATTTACCCAATGTAAACATGTCGTTAACGTTGATTACGCCATTAGCAATATCAACAAAGACATGTCTATAGCAATGGAATCAAAATTAATTCAGAGTGTGGCAGTCCCTGACAACAGTTCTGGTGTATTCATGGCTTCAGCATACAGAGGCAGTGCTTTCTCAAACAGTGAAAACAAATATTCAAAAATTTCCTTTGATGACATAGTTAAAAAGAATTATGACACTGTTTCCACGGCTGAAGGCGGTTGGGTAAGTATGATTCAGCACTACTTTGTATCATCATGGATTGGTTTAGCCGGACATCAGAATACAGTATTTACCCAATCAGCTGATAATGGAGCCACCGCTATTATCGGGATTAGTTCAGCACCGGTAAATATTAAGGCTTCACCGGACGCTAAAATTAAATTATCCAATAATCTCTGGATAGGACCTAAGATACAGGAAGAAATGAAAGACACAAGTAACAACCTTGATCTTACAATTGACTATGGTTGGTTATCATTCATTTCTTCTATACTGTTCAAGTGTTTGAAATTCATTCATGGTTTTGTACACAACTGGGGATTTGCCATTATTATTCTTACCCTTTTGGTAAGAGGTCTTATGTTTACTCTTACCAAAAAACAGTATGAAAGTATGGCAAAGATGAAGCAGTTGGCTCCAAAGTTAAACCAGCTTAAAGAAAAATATAAGAATGACAAACAGAGACTCAGTCAGGAAACCATGCGTCTGTACCAGACTGAAAAGGTCAATCCTTTAGGCGGATGTTTACCAATGTTAATCCAAATGCCTATTTTTATAGCATTGTATTGGACTTTAATGGAATCAACTGAATTAAGACATTCACCTTTTATTTTCTGGATAAAGGACTTATCTGTTCTTGACCCTTATTACGTGTTACCATTACTTATGGGGTTGACTATGTTCTTAACTCAAAGAATGTCAATGAGTTCTTCAACTGATCCAACTCAGAAAACAGTAATGACCGTAATGACTGTTGTATTTACATTTATGTTCTGTACTTTCCCAGCTGGCTTAACATTATACTGGGTAACGTCAAACATAATTACCATTATCCAACAGACCGTCATTTACAGACATTTGGAAAAGAAAGGTCTGAGCATGAGAGCAAAAAACAAGTAATATCAGTCATTTTCTCTCCAATAATTTTTTGAAAAAGCAGTATAAACCCCGTTATTAATCATCCAAATTAATGACGGGGTTTTTATAGGATTACACAAATGGATAAAGATACAATTGCAGCCATAGCCACATCTCTAGGGAAAGGCGGAATCGGTGTTATACGCGTTGCCGGTCCTAAATCAATTGATGTATGCAAAAAAATTACAGGAATTGTCCCATCAGACCATAAAGCTACCCTATTAAAATTTAAAACATCCACTAACGAAATTTTAGATGAAGGAATTACCATCTTTTTTAAAGGCCCTCATAGCTTTACCGGGGATGATGTAGTTGAATTTCAATGCCATGGCGGTCCTGTCATCATGGATATGCTTTTAAAAGAAATATTACAGATTACGGATGTCAGACAGGCTGGTCCTGGAGAATTTACTCAAAGAGCATTTCTTAATGGAAAAATAGACCTTACACAGGCTGAAGCAATTATCGATTTAATCAACGCAAGCAGTGAAAAAGCTGCTTTAAGTGCTTCAAGGTCTCTTCAAGGTGTTTTTTCTCAAAAAATCAATACCGTAAATGACAAACTAATAAAGCTTCGTACATACGTGGAGGCCACCATAGACTTTCCTGATGAAAGCATAGATTTCATCAATGATGGTCAGGTTGAGAGTGAAATCGAAAATATAATTCAGGAAATGAATTCTCTTCTAAATGAAGCAAAACAAGGCGTTATCCTGCAGGAAGGAATAAAAATAGTAATTGCAGGCCGACCAAATGCGGGAAAATCCTCCCTACTCAACGCTTTGTGTGGCAAAGACCTTGCCATCGTGACAAATATTGAAGGAACAACTCGAGACGCAATTCATGAAAATATCGATATAGATGGTCTTCCTTTACACATTGTTGATACCGCTGGTCTAAGAACTCATACGTCAGATATTGTAGAACAAATCGGTATAAACAGAGCTTGGAATGAAATTGAAGCAGCAGACAGAATACTATTTGTATATGATGTATCAAGAACAGATGATTACGAACAAGTAAAACTCTTTACGGATATTCAGGAAAGAATCGGCAATAACGTTGATTTCAGTATTATCTGCAACAAAATAGATTTAACAGATAATTACTCTTTGCCAGACGAAATGAACACCTATCCTCAGATTCCATTCTGTTCCAAAAACCTTAAAGGCATGGAAGAATTACGTAAGCACTTAAAAGAATGTGCCGGTTATACTAATTCAACTGAAGGATTATTTTCAGCCAGAAGAAGACATCTGGAATCCCTTGAAAAAGCCCTCTCACATCTTCAGAAAGGTCAGGAGCTTATAAATTGTATGTCTGCGTTTGAGTTATGTGCTGAAGAGCTTAGAAACGCGCAAAATAACCTTAATGATATATTAGGAAGATTTACAGCTGACGATCTTTTAGGAAAAATATTTAGCACATTCTGTGTAGGAAAATAAATCAATATCCTCTTTAATATAAAAAGCCGTTATCACTAAAATTGATAACGGCCTTTTAGTTTATTCATCTTTCTGTTATTTTAATGTCTGCAGAACCATCTCGCTAATTCCCGTTTGCCAGGCATTGTTTAGAGCAGCAACCATAGAATCATAACCATCATCATCTAAAGTTTTTTCCTGATGAATGGTTCCCATTTTCATATTTTGGCCTTTTAATACAAACTTATAGTCAAAATCCACAACAGCTGTACTGGAACTGTTTATCTCAAAATTATTTATTTTAACAGATAATTCAGCAGTGCTGTTTCCTGTAACATCATTTGTGACAAACCATGCATCTGTACTGTTTCTGAGATTTTTTAACAAAGAGTTATCCAAAATAACACTTAGATCTTCAACCCATTTGTTATCATTTGTATAAATAACTTCATGCTGGTTAACCCTGAAAATAAAAGATTTTGTATCTAGATATTCAGGAACATTAACACTCTTAACAAATAAAATCTTATCAGTAGACTCACCGACTTTTGAAAAATAATCAGATGAATCAAGGCTGTAGTATTTTACATCTCTGGTTCCTGAGCACCCTGCCGTCAAAGACACCATAACAATCAAAGATGCCATAAGAGCATTGCATTTTACCATTTTCAGTATCTCCTATTTCTTACCAGATTTTGGTTGCGGATCATTTTTCTCATAAGAGAACACTAAAGAATTTGATTTTTCATCGACCTTTCTCATTACAGGTTTCAACGAAGAAATGGTATCATTTAAATTCTTTAAACTTTTCTGCAATTCGCCGTACAGAGCCGAATCAGAACCATATGAATCCAAAGTACTCTGTAACTTGTTCAAAGTTTCTAAAAGCTCTCCTGAAATATCATCCTTTTGCAATTTATCTACAATCGTATTGATATTATTACTTATAGCAGCTAAATTATCCGCAGTTTGAGTTGAACTCTTGATAAGAGAATTAACATTATCAACAAGCTCGTTAATTCTAAGTTTACTCAAATTATGAGCAAAAGTAGCAACATCATGCTGAAGTCCGCTAAAATCTATTTCCTTAGAAGGAATAACTACGTATCCGTCAAAATAGTTAACCCCCGGACCTGTTCCTGTCTCTTCATAAAGACTGATCATATTTCTTTGAGTAAGCAGATTCAATGTTTCTACAGAAGCTGTAAGATTCTTTTTCTTTATAAGATTTATTATATCAGTGCGCAACTCTTCCACTGTTCTGTTGTGGTTATGTTCAAAACGCTCCATCTGAATACTGATTTTTATTGCAGATTTTCCCAATTCATCATAGAAAAGTTCAAATCCCTGCTTGAAATAAGGAACTTCTTTTACTATCCCCACTTGAACCCCACTGTAATATACAGGTGAGCCGTATACCAAGCCTTTTGGAGGTTTATTTAAAAGAATTACAAAATCAATGGTTTTGCTTTCTTCATATTTGTTGGAAATATCATCAAAACTATCATACAGATTAAATTTATGACCTGTTCCAGCGTGCACAGATGAATACCCATCTATGTCTGGAGTATCAAAACTTATACCTCCACTGATAATACTTTCCAGAGAGTCTGTGTTTATATGAAAACCTTCAGCCCCCATTGTTGCGGAAATACCACTAGAAATCCAGAATCGTGAATTATTTGTAACAATCTTGTCAAATGGAGGCTTTATCACAACGTTATATACAAGATAATTTGATTGGAAATCGTAATCGGCTGTTATCACAGAACCTGCTTCCATTCCTTTGTACCTGATAACATCCCCTGCTGTTATTTTTTTATTCGAAGTGGAAATAAGAGAAAGATGAAGTCCATTTGAAGAATCTAAATCAGCTGGTGGCTCATCTAAAACAACAAACTGACTCTCTTTTTTGCCAACTTTACTTGGAAGCATTTCTATGTAATAACCTGATAAAATAGTGCTTAATCCGCTTACTCCCTTCTTATCAACGCGTGGCTTTTCTATCCAAAACTTACTTTCGTTATTAAGGAGATGATCTACGTTATTATTCATTTGAGCAATGGCTTTAACATACTTCAGATCATCTGTGAGGTTGATTGAAACTATTTTACCAATTTCAACACTCTTTGTTTTTATAGCAGTTTTTCCAGCTTCAATCCCGTCAGCAGAATTAAGAATTAAAGTAATTTTAGGACCTTTGTTGAAGTGAGAAGTATAGACAAGAGAAATTGCTATACAAACAGCAACAATAGGTATAATCCAAATAAATGAATAAAATTTTTCTTTTCTCACTAAAATGGATTTACTCATCTCGCTCTCCATTATTTTGATTTCTGTTAAGGTTTATCCATAGAAGTTTAGGATTGAACTGTTTTGCAGCTAGAATAGTAAGAATAACCACGGCACCGAACGATACTAAAGCGGAACCAGGATCTATGATCATAATGTTTCCCATTCTTACAATTGAGACCATTATAGCAACAACAAAAACATCTACCATGGACCATTTTCCGATAAATTCAACGACTCTGAAAAGAATCCCCAATAATTTTTTCTTCTTTGCTCTTTTAAATGATAGATATACATAGCAAAGGTAAAAAAGAACCAGTATCTTAAGAATAGGAATACAGACACTGGCAATGAATATCACCATTGATACAAAATATGATTTCAATTCCCAAAGCACAATAACGCCTTCAAGAATCGTGGATTCCTCTCCAGATCCCATATAAAACGTAATCATCATTGGATATAGATTTGCCGGAATATAAATAGCCACAGCTGCAATAAGAAATGCTAGACATTTCTGAATGCTTCTTTCATGAATCTTTACAACGTCCGCTCCACATCTTGGACAAACAGAGCTCTTTTTAATATCAACTATTTCGTCACATACATGACAGTTGGTAAAGCCCTGATTATAAGCAGTAACACCACTGACAATGTTCCTTTCTATCGGAGATTGAGGGAAAAAATATTCCCACATGACATGGACATGAAAACGGCTCACTGAAAGAATAAAAAGCAACGCAAACAATATGTATGACCAGAATCCGAATTCGTAAACAACGTCAACAAGATTTACTAATTTGATTAAACTGACCAGTACACCTACAACAAAGACGTCAACCATGCTCCAATCTTTGCAGAAGACATAAAATTTAAGTAGTAAGGCAATAAACTGACTTTTTTTATGTTTCAAATAACAACAGTCACATATAATTATGATGAATAATGCAACTATTGGAAAAAAGTGCATAAACATCATTATAAGCAGACTTACCAATCCTAAATCTTTATCAAATAAGATGCTTACATAATCAAGAAGCATCATTGAATTAGATAATCCAGAGAAATTAATTGTAAGAAACGGCAGAAAATCTGTAGAAATAATCATTGCCAAAGCACTAATGGCAAAACAAAGTGAATATATTACTGGTGAAGGATGATAGTGATGGACAACACTTCCGCATCTTGGGCAAACGCCTACTTTAACACCTTGGCATTCAGGTATTTCAAGCACTAAATCACATTGCTCACAAATAACCTTTTTAGCTTCTGACACAGTATCCTCACGAATTAAAATACCACTAACTTACAATGAGCGCTAGTATACCAATAAACACCAAAACATAGTACAAAAATAAAACACTAAAACACTTCAAAAATCCAAATATTTGGAAATTTTGCGATACAATTACTCCCTACTCACATTACAATCGATACTTGGTGCATATTATGGATATAGATATTTTCTGTCGTGTAGTAGACAACTACGGAGACATTGGTGTCTGCTGGAGACTGAGCAAGGAACTTCTTTATTCAGGCAATGCTGTAACCATTTTTGTGGATAATCTTGAAGCATTCCAAAAAATTTTTCACGCTGTAGATCCATCTAAAAATTTTCAAATCTGTATTTTTAAAAATCAAAAAGTAAAAATATACAAGTGGCAGGATAAAATTGAAAACTATGTTCCGGGTGACATGGTTATCGAAGCTTTTGCCTGTAATATTCCTCAATCTTACATTGATAATTTTACCGAAAAAACAGTGTGGATTAATCTTGAATATTTGTCTGCAGAAGATTGGGTCGAAAGCTGTCACAAAGTAACTTCTCTTCAAAATAAAGGGCTGAAAAAATTCTTTTTCTTCCCAGGATTTACAAATAAAACAGGTGGCATCAATTTTAATAAAAACAGCCTAAAACAAAATCATCAAGTATTGAGAAAAAAAGTTTGCAAATATACCAATCTCCCTGAAAATCTCTCAGATAGATTTTGGATGTTCTCATTCTGCTATGAAACACCTAATTTAAAACCTTTGCTTCAATCTGTTCTGAAAAAACATCCTAATGCTGTCTTTTTTCTCCCTGAAAGCAGAAGCACGGAATATCTTAAGAAAAGCGGCATATTAAAAGAGTTGAAAAAATATCACAAAGAAGCAATTTTTCATGAATATCCGATGGTTGAACAAAGTATATTTGACGAAATTCTTAGCAGTACAGACATGAATCTGGTTAGAGGAGAAGATTCAATATGTCAAGCAATACTCTGCGGAATACCTTTTATCTGGCATATCTATGAACAGGAAGAAAACGCTCATATGGATAAACTAAACGCCATGCTAGATAAGTTCTGCCAGTTCACTTCAGAAGAAACAGGAATGATAATTAAGAATTCCATTACAAGTTTCAACGATAAAATGTCTAGTCCAGATATACTTTGTGCAAATTTTAATGATTTTATGATAGAATACGATAAAATTTGCCAGGCTGCTGTGAAGTGGTCTGATTATTTATATGCAAACGATAACCTCAGCACAAATCTTTTAAAGTTCTACTATGATTTGACTGAAAGTAAACAATTTTAACTTTTTATCTATAAGGTAGACAAATACATGAAAACCGCACAGGAAATTCGCGCCGGCAATGTAATCATTGTAAACAACAATCCAATGGTTGTTCTTAAGACTGAGTTCAACAAGTCTGGCCGTAACGCAGCTGTTGTTAAAATGAAATTAAAGAACCTTCTCAGTGAAGGCGGTACTGAAACAGTATTCAAGGCAGACGAAAAGCTTGAAGACGTTATCCTCGAACACAAGACTTGTACTTATTCTTACTACAGTGATCCAATGTATGTATTCATGGACGAAGAATACAATCAGTATGAAATCGAAAAGGAATACTTAGGTGACGCTGTTAACTACATCGTTGACGGCATGGATGACGAATGTACCGTTACTTTCTACAATGGCAAGGCAATCAGTCTTGAATTACCAATCACCATCGTAAGAGAAGTTGAATACACTGAACCTTCTGTACGTGGTGATACCTCTGGTAAAGTAACCAAGCCAGCTCGTCTTGCTGGTACTGGCTATGAAATCAGCGTAGCAGACTTCGTTAAGACTGGTGACAAGATCGAAATTGATACCCGCACTAACGAATTCAAGAAGCGTGTATAATCGATAATAATCGCAATATAATATAGGGCTTGTTTCCTGAAAGTAAGAGGAAACAAGCCTTTTTATTTTTTAATAGACTTCCCAATGGATTATTAAAACCCTAACTCCGCAGATCATAGTTTCTAATTTTTGATGTGCTTCTTAGGGTAAGGTATGCCAAATAAGTCGAAGAGATCTCTGGTTTTTTTAGGGATCTCTTTTGTTATGTAAGAACCTATTCCCGGGGCTTTGGTAGCCTGAAGCTTTTTAAGCTGTATCATTGCCTTTTCCAATGATTCTCCAGGGAGTACTTTTCCCTCGGCTTTATGTCCTGCAGCGGTGACGCACATCATCATCCTCAATGTCTGAGCCAGAAGGTGAATGAATATTTTTCCCTTATATGTTGAACCTGTTGCGTAGAGGCGTTCACCTCCGTTCAAAACCTTAAACTGTTTAAAAGCAACTTCTACAATATTCCTTTCTCTGTATACGACGAGAGCATCAAACGGATCTGATATTTCATTGGTTCTTAAAGCAAAATATCCATTGTAACGACAGGCCTTTTCCACAGCATCGGCTTTCAGATACCAGGTCTTTGTTTTCTTGTCCTGTTCTATGTATTTTGAATATCTCTGCCATAAATTCCGATCCGTTTTTAATTTATTGTTTTGGATGTCTAAAAGTCTCTGCACATCACGCATGAAGTTAACATTTTCCTGTTCACCCAAGGTTCCTGAGTGATAAAGATGGAGATAGACATCGTGGTCTATGGTATAGCCTTCGCAGGTAGAACTCCATTTTTCAACCTCACCGGTTCTGGCATAAACTCCCAGGACTCCTTTCATGAAAACGGGGTTGTTCAGGCTTTCCTTATATCGGTCGATCTTTGCTTTTACGGAATCCTCGGTAAGCTTTACGCCTGTTAGAAATTTTATTTGAACGTTAATCTGTTTCTGAACGTTCATGACAGAAGAATACCCGCGGTCGGTAACTACTAAAATATCGGACAGATCCATCCCCATGTTCCTCATCCGCATAAGAATATCCGGGAATATGGTCATGTCGTTAACTGAGCCTTCTGATTCATATGCGTAACAGACATCGCCGGACGCATAATCTACACATAAAGTCAGATTAACCTGTTTGAGAAAGTCATCCTGCTTGGCATGACCGAATGCCGCATCATCGATCGTTTTTGAGTAGGTGCTGATACTGGTTGAATCCATGGCCATCATCATGGGCGGCACATACAGCCCTTTCTTATTGGCATATTCCTTTTTCTGCTGATGAAGTTCGGTAAGCCTTGAATGGCGTAATGTAAAATAATCATCAATTTTTTCCTGAGTAACCGTGGCCAGAAGCCTGCTGATTTTCTGACCTGATAAAGGTTGGGCGTCAGGAAGATAATACATTGAAAGCCAGTCTTCATAGTTATGCATGGCCATGGAGTGAGAACACAGTTCATAAATACCAAGCCTCAGAAGATCAAGACCGTCTTCTCCAAACACGGACTTTAATGAACTTATTATTCCATGCCGTTTTGCCATTTCCCACAGGGAATAGGTCAGACCGAATGAGATGCAGTCACATCTCCAGGATAAATCAATATCTGCCTCCTGTCTGATGGACAAAGCTTCTTCAGCTGACCTGATAACAAGTCGGTTGTCTTCATAAAAGACAGAACAACCAGTGTATTCCGGATGCAGTTCAAGATAGGTTTTTCCCAGTGAAACCTCTCCTGTATCGGAATTAAGTCTGCCTACATGAACACGTTGGGCAACACGGGACTGTTTTTTTATCGAATCCCATTTATTGTAGTAAGAAATAATGTAGGTTCTGCCTTTTTTATCTGTATAACTTGAGAAATTCCACTTGATGTCTGTTGAGTCTGCCATATGAATAGTCCATTAAATATATTATAGACTGTGTTACACCCGTAATAAGAATAAGTAAAGAGAATTTCTTAAAAAACAGGGGTAAAAGTGTAATATTTAATGGATTTGTGATGAGATTTACCCTAGTTATACACTAGGGTGTGCGGAGTTTAGG
>NZ_FOXF01000085.1 GCF_900115655.1 Ruminobacter amylophilus
TTATCGTCATTCTGGAATTAAAACAGACTTCAGACGAAAACGAAGACAAAGTGCTTATTGCTCAGGATGCCGTTGAACAGATAATTCAAAAGAAATATGCCGATCCGTACATTAAACGCAACGACATCAAAGCTGTTCTTACTTATGGCATATGCTTCTGTAAAAAGGAATGTGTCGTTGTTGGAAGAAAGCTGAAATAAAATGTTCAAGCGTGGCAACCGAGTCAAAGAATACTTGATCGGTAGTGACCGACCAAGTTACCGACTAAGATCTCGATTAAGTGATTGTTAATCTTTCTTATAGAACTCGGTGATGTAGCCTGCAGCATCAAGAATGAGCCCGTCAGCCCATGGTGGTGTACGTCCCATCTGTTCACACACAGCATCGAGGCTCATTCGAGGATTGGCTTCAATAACTAGCTCATCGTGAATATGCACGCAGTTCATCTCGTGTGGACAGCTCACAAAAAAAACCGGGCACGCCCGGTTTTTAACTGGAATTATGATTAGGTGACCTTAAAGGGTACAGTCAAGTTTGACATCATCAGGATCCTTTATCGTAATGCTGACTGATTTTGATCCGGATTTTGTCCCGTCACTAACAGTCAGAACCACTGTATATGTCCCGAATTCAGTATAGGTGTGAGAAGGATTCTTTTCAGTAGATGAGGCTCCGTCTCCGAAGTTCCACATATATGAAATACCATCATCACCGTCATCTGACTTAACGGTAAACTGTACTGTTCCGTTATCCTTAATTTCATATGAGAAATCCACGGAAGGAAAAGGTCCCGGCTCAGGACTGACGCTGACGTGAATGCTCTCGGTTACCGCATCTGAACATTCCTTACCGTCACATGCTGTCAGAGAAACCCTGTAATCACCGGATACCGCATACTGATGGCGTGGTGATAATTCCACTGATTCCGCCCCGTCTCCAAAATTCCATCTGTAGCTGAGTACATCTCCGGCATCCGGATCAGTTGACTCATTTTTAAATTCTACCAGACCGCCTGATAAATCATTGAAGGTGAATTTGGCGACCGGAGGATTGTTCGGTTCCGGAGGCAGAGGTCCCGTTATAAAAATACTCATTATCTTTACATCCTCATACTCCTTATCCTTTACCGTCAGTTTAACGGTAAAGGTACTGACGGATTCGTAGGTATGAACAGGATCCTGCTCCTGAGATGTTGTTCCGTCACCGAAATCCCACAAATAGCTGAGAACGTCTCCGTCAGGATCAGATGAGGCATTGATGAATGAAACTTTCAGCCCGTCAGTACTCACAATGAATTCGGCAACAGGCGGATGATTGCCGGGCTGAGGATTATCCTCACAGCTTACGGCAACATTTCTGGAAGTCTCATTCTTAAGAACAGAGTCGGTAACTACAAGTGTAACTCCGTATGTTCCCGACTTCATGTAATCATGAACCGGATTCTTCTCAGTAGATGTCTGACCGTCACCGAACTTCCAGACATAACTTAAAGTCTTTCCTTCAGCTGCAGTGGATTTATTGGTAAAGGTTACTGAACACTTATCCGTAACATAATCAAAACCGGCTGCAGGATACGGGCCGGGCGCAGGTTCCGGAATCAAATCATGGAACGGACTGGAAGTATCGTCGGCTCTGTAATTCTCAAGAACCTTCTCTACTATGGCATCATAATCACCAGACTGATTCACGGCTTCGGCAAGAACCTTATAGGCATTACGGATCAGTGTTCTGAGCAGAACTCTGTCAAGATTATCGGTATCCTTTGAACCGAAACCCAGTCCTGAAAATGAATTCAGCAGGACTTTAAGCACGGCGGAACCGTTTGGATCAAGTGCTGCGAAGTCAGTGTTTTCAGGAGCACCGATGGTATCTGCAAAATCGCTCTGTCCCAGAATTCTCTGAATATTGGAAACGGCATTAAGTTCCAGTGGAGTATAAACAACCTTTCCGTTATTTTCAGACTTTGTTTTCTGTCTGTTAAGCTGATACTTCAGTACTTCCTCGGTTGATCCGTCAGTCGGATAGGCAAGCACGATACCGCCCTGCGCGGTCTCCCTGCTGACCGTACCGGTATTCCATTCAATAAGGGCGAAACCTCCGGCATCCGTCTGACGTTCAGTAGCCTCACCTGCACATGAATTATCGAGATCTGTATCCAGACAAACCGTATATACGGATGAACCGGCAGACTGTAATGCCTTTGCGGAAGTCTGGTTCAACTGGCCGTTTACATGAACCTCCAGTGAATATTCGGTAACGTCACCGGGTTCCTGAGATGAAGAACCGCCGCCGCAGGCAGTAACTGCTGCTGATGTCAGAAGTGCGACGGTTAACTTGTTAAGATTATACATTTTTTACCTCTTTAAAAAGCCGGAGGATATTCCCCCGACTGTTTTTGTGTATTACTGTCTGTACCAGATGGTTACAGCAGAGCCTTCAGCAACACTGGTTCCCTGAGTACCGTCTCCATTGACCGTTACTCCGTGAACCTTCTTTGACCATCCGTCAACACCGGATATTTCAATGTTGTTACCGCTGTTGATAACCATCTTGATGGTGTTCCATGAATCACCTACGGCTCCGCCGTTGATGGTAACAACAACCGCACCGTTAACATCCTCACCGGTAATGTTCTGCTCAATCTGCTCCCTGGTGGTCATACGGAATGCAGGATGAGCCCTGCGCATGGCAATCATATCCCTGTAGTAATTGAAGGTACTCATGTTCTGAGACTTAAGATTCCAGTCTATATCATTGGATCCGTCCGTACTGTTATATGAATTTTCATTCATATTCTTGGTACGTCCGAATTCATCACCTTCATGAAGGAACGGAATACCCTGACTGACTAAAACCCCCCCGTTACCATATGACTGCAGACGTTTGGCGTAGTCACCGGAAATTCCCATTTTGGTAATCTTATCAGCCCAGATTAAATTATCGTGAGCGGTAATGTACTGAACAGCCTGTTCAGGATCTGCCGCAAACAGCGGAGTCCAGGTATTGGTGCTGTTGCCTACACCTCCCTTAATACCGGCCATTACGCAGCCGAAGTTTCCGTCAACATCACCGACGTCGGTGTAGGTTGTGTTGAAGAGGAAGCCGCCTACCGCACTGTCACTGCTGCCCTTGAGACATTCACGGTATTTACCGTTAAACACGCCCACGTGACCGCTTGCGGCATTTCTGATTGTTCCAAGTCTCACACGGGTGCTTTCTGAAGGATCGGTGGCATAACCGTTCCACGGTTCACCGTAAATCAGGAAATTACGGCCGGGATACTTGTTGTTCAGGTATTCACCCCATTCTTTGAAATTATCGACATCAAAAATACCGACCAGGTCAAAACGGAAGCCGTCGATATTGTATTCGGAAGCCCAGTACTCAAGTGAATCACGGATGAAACGGCTTACCATGGCATTCTTCGGATCGGTGGAGTTACTGCAGCCTGACAGGTCAATTGCAGTATAGTACTTACCGGTAATTCTGCCGAATACGTCCTTGCTGTAGGTATGGTTATATACCACATCCATAATTACACGAATGCCGTTTTTGTGGAATTCATTAACCATGGTCTTGAATTCCTTAACCTTCTGCTTGTAGTTTTCAGTACCGAATACGGAAGTGTAGCGATCTTCAGGAACGTTGAAGTTTACGGGATCATAACCCCAGTTGTAGCATGATGAATCCTGTGAATCCACATCTGAACAGGTTCCGAAATCATATACAGGCATAAGCTGAACATGAGTTATTCCGAGTTCCTTAAGGTGATCAATACCTGTTTTCTGTCCCCCGGCATTTGTTGTTCCGGTTTCAACCATGCCTAAATAACGGCCGCGGTTTTCATCGGAAACTCCGGAACTTCTGTCGATGGTAAAGTCACGTACATGAACTTCATAAAGTACGGCATCCTCTCTGTTCCTGAATTCAGGACGCGGAGCCCAGCCGTCCTTCAGATCGGTATCACGCATGTTCATAACAATATTCTTATTGCTGCCTGCGGCAAAACCTTCTCCCTTATAGTCGGTTTTAGGCACCATTTTGCCGTACGGATCGCGGACATCACTGCCGTTTACCTTAAACTGATATTCCTTTCCGTCAAGATCACCGTCAACAGACAATATGAAACGACCTCCACGAAAGAATGTAAAAACGTGGATTTACCGTGTAAACTGTAGATGTTTGTAAACAGATACGGATTTACCG
>NZ_FOXF01000060.1 GCF_900115655.1 Ruminobacter amylophilus
CTTAAGGAGCTTGGCAGAGAAGCCTGCCGCCTTTTTAACGAGTACGAGGTTTCCAGGGACAGCGGCAACGATTACCTCGACATCAGCGAAGTGGTCTGGGACAACGAAGCGGCAAAGCTGATTGAATCCATGAGGCAGAACGGAATCGAAAGGTTCACCTTTTCCTCCGGATGGAGTCACGCAGTGGAAACCGCATGGCTTTTCAAGGAGGCCGGATGTACCCTTGAGGGGCTGGTTGAGATCAACAGCCGCTACACTGAATGGAACAGCGACGAACACGAAAAAGCCCACGGCTACCTTTTCAGCATAAAACTATAGAATAGTTAGCACAGCTACGTTGTATTGGACTAGTTAATAGTGTACACGCAATTCCATTGAATATATAATTGCATAAAAGTTATGTATTCATGGAGTGTACTATGAACGAATATGTATATAACGAGATTAAATCGTTATCAGAACAGTATAAGAGAGAACTTGACAAAAGGGTAAATTTAAGAATCGAAGAGATGAGAAAAGATGATAAATCTCACTATCTTCTATACGGTGTTCTAGGAATAGATAACGTGGAAGGTGATCAAATTGATATCTACCAAAACAAAGGCAGATTTCTTTATCAATATGCAGGTTCTTTTTTAGAGAAAGCTGTTATGATTTGTTTTAAGCACAAATTCCATAACGCAGAAAAGGCACGTGTTGAAAATCCTTTTGAAGGAACACCAAAAAATTTTGAAATTGATTGCCTTGTAGGAACTGATGCGCACGAACTAAAATGGCGAGATGCAACTACGGATGGTGATCACATAAATAAAGGACGTCGCAGAATAGAAGCTATTAAGTATTGGGGTTATACACCAATTCGACTAATGTTTTATGAGCCACAACGCAAACAAGCAAGAGATATACAGCAGAAGTTAAAAGCTTTGTATATGGAAGTTGGAGGGAAGTATTATAGCGGAGAAGAAGCATGGCAATATGTTACCAACTATACAGGAGTTGACTTAAATGAAATCCTTGAAGCAATTAGTAGAGAATCTTAATAGCAAGGTGATGCTGTCAGATTGTCTTGATTTCTTACGTGAATTGCCAACTGAAAGTGTAGACCTTATTTACTTAGATCCTCCTTTTTTTACTCAAAAAGAACATCGGTTAACGAGCAGGCAAGGCGAAGAATACTCGTTTTCTGATCGATGGAATTCAAAAAATGAATACCTCGATTTTCTTAGAATTCGAGTGTTAGAGATGCATAGAGTATTGAAGAGTACCGGAAATATTTTTTTGCACTGTGACAACAATGCCTCACATTATTTACGTATTATCTTAGATGATATATTCGGAGAGAATAATTTTAGAAGCGAAATTATATGGTCTTATAAGAGGTGGTCAAACTCGAGTAAGAATTTACTTCCTAATCATCAGGTTATTTTATATTATTCAAAAAGTCTGAGATATGCATTTAATGTAATATTTACTGATTATTCTCCAACTACCAATGTCGATCAAATATTACAAGAAAGGGCAAGAGAGAATGGGAAATCAACATATAAAAAAGATGAAGAAGGAAATGTAATATCTTCGGGACCTAAAAGAGGAGTTCCTCTATCAGATGTTTGGGAGATTCCATTTTTAAATCCTAAGGCAAAAGAACGAACAGGATACCCTACTCAAAAACCTGTTGAACTGCTGAAAAGAATAATAGAAGTAGGGTCAAGAAAGGGTGACCTAGTGTTAGATCCTTTTTGCGGAAGTGGTACTACTTTGGTTGCAGCTAAGTTGATGGATAGGCAGTATTTAGGTTGCGATATAAATTCTGATGCAATAGCTTTAACTAAAGCTCGACTGGAACAGCCTTTTATGACTGAATCTGTTTTACTAAAGAAAGGGGCACAGGCGTATAATACAAAGACTGATTACGAAAAAGCAATCCTTGATGAACTGAATTGTACTGTTGTTCAGCGGAATAGAGGTATTGACGGAATTATTAAAAATACAAGAAAGGATGACCTTGTCGCTGTTAAGATTCAAAGGCAAGATGAATCTATAGACGAAGCGGTGAGCCTTTTAGTTTCTGCAGGAACTAAAAGAAAATGCAAGAAGTTGGTGCTAGTAGCGCGCTCCGATATTCCTAAGGAATACCCTAAAAATATGGTTGTTTTGCAGGGATTCAATTTACAAATGAAGGTAAGCCAATTAAGTAAATAAAGAGTAGTATTTCGATTTCTGTTGTTCTGGCTTAAAAAAACAGATTGAATTGAATAAAGGAAGATGGAAATAGTCTTCCTTTTTTATTCTATTTTTGCTCGATTTTAGATGAATTAGACAAATGATTAGAAAAAAAATAGTACAAAATCAGGCACTTATTGACTTGCTATACCTTTGGTACAGAGCGAATATACAGTCATCGAGAACAACAACGGAGACTTAAAAATGAGCAAGATGACAGAAAGAGCAAGAACCTACAGATTGCCGAATCCTACCACTCCTGAAGATTTGGAATGCCGCTGGAGCAAGACCTTAAGATTCGGTGATAAGGTAATCCTTGCAGGCCACTACTACAACGGAGCCGGCAAGCCATCCTACTACGGCGCGGTTTACGAGTTCCTTTCCGACGACACCTCCTGCGAAGGTGAAATCGGAATCCGCGAGGTAAGCGGCGTAGATTTCATGGATGACGGCCATGCTCTTGAATGGGCGATGAAGAACGCCAACAATTAGTACGGAGCTTAACGGCTCCTTTTTATACCCAAAAGATCGCTTCGGCGGTCTTTTTTTATGCCTGTAAGGAGGTGAGCAGATGGCAATGCGGAAACTTAAAAAATACATCCCCACAAAGTTCAAGGCAAAGAAGTCCGTGTATGACAAGGATGCCGCCGACTATGCAGTGAACTTTATTCAGGCTCTCTGCCACACCAAGGGAACCTGGGCAGGAAAGCCTTTTGAACTTATCGACTGGCAGGAGCAGATTATTCGGGATCTCTTCGGAACCTTAAAGCCGAACGGCTACAGGCAGTTTAATACCGCATATGTTGAAATCCCGAAGAAGATGGGCAAGTCTGAGCTGGCTGCGGCCGTAGCACTTCTTCTTACCTGCGGTGACGGAGAGGAGAGAGCCGAGGTTTACGGCTGTGCTGCTGACCGTCAGCAGGCAACAATCGTATTTGATGTGGCTGCCGACATGGTGAGGATGTGCCCGGCTCTGAACAAAAGAGTCAAAATTCTCGCCTCGCAGAAACGCATCATATACACCCCGACCAACAGTTTCTACCAGGTGCTCTCTGCGGAAGCCTACTCAAAGCACGGTTTTAACATTCACGGCGTGGTCTTTGATGAACTGCATACCCAGCCGGACAGAAAGCTTTTTGATGTTATGACCAAAGGCTCCGGTGATGCCCGAATGCAGCCGCTGTATTTTTTGATCACCACTGCGGGAACCGACACCAATTCCATCTGCTACGAAACCCATCAGAAGGCAAAGGACATCCTTGAGGGCAGAAAGATCGATCCGACTTTCTACCCGGTGATTTACGGCGCTGATGAATCTGACGACTGGACGGATCCGAAAGTGTGGCTGAAAGCCAATCCGTCCCTCGGCATTACCGTGGGAATCGACAAGGTACAGGCGGCCTGTGATTCGGCAAGGCAGAATCCCGGTGAGGAGAATGCTTTCCGTCAATTAAGGCTGAACCAATGGGTGAAACAGTCAATCCGCTGGATGCAGATGGAAAAATGGGATGCCTGCTCCTTCGCGGTAAATCCTGACGAGCTGGAAGGCCGGATATGCTATGGCGGTCTTGACCTCTCCAGCACCACCGACATCACAGCTTTTGTGCTGGTCTTTCCTCCGAGGAACGAAGATGAGCGTTTTGCCATTATGCCGTTCTTCTGGATTCCGGAAGACACTCTCGAGCTTCGTGTGCGTCGAGACCACGTGCCTTATGACGTCTGGCAGAGACAGGGATTTCTCGAAACCACCGAAGGCAACGTGGTTCATTACGGCTACATCGAAAAATTCATCGAGGAGCTCGGCAAAAAATACAACATCCGTGAAATCGCCTTTGACCGCTGGGGAGCAGTACAGATGGTACAGAACCTTGAGGGCATGGGTTTTACCGTAGTTCCTTTCGGTCAGGGCTTTAAGGACATGTCCCCGCCGACCAAAGAGCTTATGAAACTCACGCTGGAGCAGAAACTTGCTCACGGCGGTCATCCGGTATTGCGATGGATGATGGACAACATTTACATCAGAACTGACCCGGCAGGCAACATCAAGGCCGACAAGGAAAAATCCACCGAGAAGATTGACGGTGCGATTGCCACCATCATGGGACTCGACAGAGCCATCCGATGCGGCAATGACAACGGAGCCTCGGTCTACGATGAACGCGGCATTCTGTTTATTTAGGAGAATCTATGAACTTTTTTAAAGGCTGGTTTAAACGAAAACCGACCAACAGTCTGAACGGCTCCGGCTACCGCTTCATGATGGGAGGAAGCACTTCCGGAAAGAAAGTTAACGAGCGTTCAGCTATGCAGATGACCGCAGTGTATGCCTGCGTGAGAATTCTGTCAGAGTCCATTGCCAGTCTGCCGGTTCACCTTTACCAGTATGAATCGGAAGGCAACAAGGCCAAGGCGGTAAAGCATCCGCTGTATCGCATTCTGCATGATGAGCCGAATCCGGAAATGACCTCATTTGTGTTCCGAGAAACGCTGATGACGCACCTGCTCCTCTGGGGCAATGCCTACGCTCAGATTATCCGAAACGGCAAAGGCGAAATCATCGGACTGTATCCCTTAATGCCTAACCGCATGACGGTTGACCGGGACTCAAACGGTCAGATTATTTATCAGTATCAGATGCAGGACTCGGATGCTCATACAGGGAAAAGCGGCTCTGTGACTTTAAGGCCGTCCGAGGTGCTGCATGTACCGGGCTTAGGCTTTGACGGACTTGTCGGTTACTCGCCGATAGCCATGGCAAAAAATGCCATAGGTCTTTCGATTGCCACCGAAGAATACGGAGCAAAGTTTTTTGCCAACGGTGCTACTCCGGGGGGCATTCTGGAGTTTCCGGGAACGGTGAAAAATCCTGAATCCATCCGCGAAAGCTGGAACAAGGGGTTCTCCGGCAACAATGCCCACAAGGTGGCAATACTTGAAGAAGGCATGAAATACACGCCGATTTCCATCTCACCGGAACAGGCGCAGTTCCTTGAGACCCGTAAATTTCAGATTGATGAGATAGCGAGAATCTTCCGAGTGCCGCCTCACATGGTTGGAGACCTTGAGAAATCAAGCTTCAGCAATATCGAACAGCAGTCACTCGAGTTCGTGAAATACACCCTGGAGCCGTGGATTATCCGCTGGGAGCAGTCACTTAACCGGGCACTTCTCACCGAAAAGGAAAAGCCGGACTATTTCGTGAAGTTCAATGTGGACGGACTTCTTCGAGGTGATTACCAGAGCCGCATGAACGGCTATGCCATTGCCCGGCAGAACGGCTGGATGTCAGCCAATGATATCAGAAGTTTAGAGCAGCTTGATCTCATCCCAGATGAGCTTGGAGGGGATCTGTATCTCATCAACGGAAACATGACCAAACTGCAGGACGCAGGAATTTTTGCAAACAAGGAGAATAACAATGAAGAAGTTCTGGAAGTGGAAGAACCAGACGGAGGAAAACGCTCCGACCCCGGAAAGAACCCTATTCCTGAACGGCACCATCGCTGAGGAAAGCTGGTTTGACGATGACGTAACACCACAGCTTTTTAAAGATGAACTGATGAGTGGTTCGGGAAATATTACGGTCTGGATTAACTCCCCGGGAGGCGACTGTGTGGCTGCCGCTCAGATCTACAACATGCTGATGGAATATCCCGGTAACGTCACTGTGAAGATTGACGGTATTGCCGCATCTGCCGCCTCGGTAATTGCCATGGCAGGAACAAAGGTATGTGTCTCACCGGTTTCCATGCTGATGATTCACAATCCGATGACCTTTGCCTTTGGCAATACTGCTGAAATGCAGAAAGCCATCGACATGCTTGGGGAAGTAAAGGAATCAATCATCAATGCATACGAAATCAAGACAGGCATGAGCAGAGCCAAGCTTTCCCGTCTGATGGATGCGGAAACCTGGATGAATGCCAACAAGGCCGTGGAACTTGGATTTGCCGATGAGATTCTGCAGAGAGAACCGTCTTCCGAAAATGAAATGACGGAGGCTGCCGCTACAGCTTTCTCAAGGGCTAGTGTTACCAATTCACTGATGGAAAAGCTGTCTGCCAGATGCCGCATTGAGGCAAAACCAACTGAAACCAAAACCAACGAACGCTCCGTGGATGATTTGATGGAGCGTCTTAACCTTATCAGAAACTAGGAGAATTTATGACTACTGTAAATGAACTTCGCGAAAAGCGAGCAACCGCATGGAATGCCGCCAAGGCCTTTCTTGAATCCCGTCGTACCGACAAGGGAACTCTTACCGCAGAGGACGATGCTACCTACACCCGAATGGAGCAGGACATCACTGATTTAAGCAGGGAAATCGCCCGACTTGAACGCCGTGATGCTCTTGATGCCGAACTTTCCCGTCCGGTAAACACTCCCATCACCTCAAAGCCATCTGCTGCCGTTGGCTCTTCTGCTGCTGACTCTGCGGTAAAGCGCGGCCGTGCCTCTGATGAGTATAAGAACGGCATGCTCAAGGCTCTCAGAACCAACTTCAAGCAGGTATCCAATGTTCTGCAGGAAGGTGTGGATGCTGACGGTGGTTACCTTGTTCCGGAAGAATACGACGATAGACTCATTGGTGTACTTGAAGAAGAAAACATCATGCGAACTCTCGGTAATGTAATCACCACCTCCGGCGAACACAAGATTAACATTGCCGCCACCAAGCCTGCCGCCGCATGGATTGAAGAAGGCGGTGCATTGTCTTTCGGTGATGCAACCTTTGCTCAGATTTTACTTGATGCCCACAAACTGCATGTTGCCATCAAGGTAACCGAGGAACTCCTCTACGATGCTGCTTTCGATTTGGAAAAATACATCATTACCGAGTTCGGCAAGGCTCTGGCCAATGCGGAAGAGGATGCCTTCCTTAACGGTACCGGTCGTGGTCAGCCACTCGGTCTCTTTGCTGAAACAGGTGGCGGTACTGCCGCACTTTCTGCCGCCTCAGTTAACGCAGATCACATCATGCAGCTTGTGTATGCATTAAAGAGACCGTACCGCAAGTCAGCATCTTTCATTATGCATGACAAGACCGTGGCTGCAATCAGACAGCTCAAGGACAACAACGGCATGTACCTCTGGCAGCCGGCACTGACTTCCGGAGAGCCGGACAAGCTCTTAGGCTACGACGTGTATACCTCACCGTTCTGTCCTGAAGGCAAGATTGCCTTTGGTGACTACAACTACTACAACATCGGTGACCGCGGTACCCGTTCATTCTCTGAACTTAGAGAGCTCTTTGCAGGCAACGGCATGATTGGCTTTGTGGCCAAGGAACGAGTGGACGGCAAGCTGATCTTGCCGGAGGCGGTACAGATTTTAACTATCACCGGCGGTAAGACCGTGAAACCATAAGGCTCCATAACGGAGCTTTTTTTATGCCTTCATCATTCTGCTGATGGAGGCTTTTTTGGAGTTTAGCTATGAGCATGACACTAAAGGAAATGAAGAACTATCTGCGTGTTGACAGTACCGAGGATGACACGCTTATCAGGAATCTTATCTACTCGGCTGAACGGCTGTGTCTTGATGTGCTGAGAGCGGATTCGACCAAAGTGCTCTACGACTCGAAGTACGGCAGAGCCGCGGTGATGTATGCCGTCAACTACATGTATGAGCATCGCACCGAGGCTGACTACCGGGCATTGACGCTTTCTCTCCGTGCCATGCTGTTCGGCTCAAGGAAGGAGGCATTCTGATGGAAACCGGAACGATGAATGAACGTATCAGAATTTATGAACCAAAGTCTGACGGCAATCAGACCTCGCTTGATGAGTATGAGCTTTCGGGGTCAGTCTGGGCGAACGTGAGACAGGTTACCACCCGTGACCAGATGCGTTCAGGCGTTGAGGTACAGAGCGGTCAGATTACCATTCTGATCCGCTACCTTGCAGGTCTTTCCGATGACTGTCTTATCGAGTGGAACGGCAAGTTCTACGGTATCGATAACCTGTCTCCCGACAGGCATAAGGGAGAAATTCTGCTTGGCTGCAGCTATTCGGGACTTAATGAAAATCAGAGGTTTACCACATGATTTCAATCAGTGAAATGAAAGCAAAGGTTAAGACTCTCGTTGAGGATCTCACCGGGCTGAAAGCTTACTTCGATTTGGTGCCGAACAACATCAAGACCGGAGTTCTGATTACCCGGCAGGCTACTGAGTTTTCCGGCAGAACTGTTGATGGCGAGGCGCACATTGCCCATCACGGCTTTGAGGTGTTTATCTTCTCGTTTCAAAGCGCAGAGGCCTGTGACGCTCCGACGGATAAGCTGGTTAATGCCGCTGACGGGAAATATTCAAAGGACTTCAGACTCATTATGGTAAACAGCATCACGCCTGCGGAGTATGACCCCGAGGTCGGATTCTGGGGCAATGTCATCAGCATGGAGTTTGTTGAACGATGACGATTGAAGTACATACAGACGGTGCTGACATTCTTGCAGAAAAGCTCAAGGGTTTGCCGCAGAAACTGCAGACTAAAATCAGCCGTGTGATTCTGAAAGAGGCGCTGAAGGAATCCGGAGCAAGAGAAGAACTTACGGGGTACATCGATACTCACTTCAAATCCCATACCGGAATCTACCGCAAGTCTGTATCAGGCATTAAAACCTCAAGAGTTCGCTCTGACCATAACCGCATTATTTCATACATACACTTTCTGCCGGTGAGCAAGGTTAAGGGATGCAAGGAAGGTAAAAAGGCTCATATGCCACCAAAGACTCTGAACCACTGGCTAAATGCCGGTACCCGTGACCATGCTGTCGGCAAAGGCTCAAGTCTTGAAGGCAATAAAGTCATTCAGCAGCTTATCGCCAACAAATACCAGATTGCCATCAACAGAGCCAGACTCAATCTCGCCTCTGCCAAAACACAGAAACAGCGGGATAAGTACCAGGGCTTGATTGAACGCAACACCAGTAAACTTTTAGCCGTTAAGGCTCGTGCCACAAAGAAGGCAAGTCAGCACGGCAGAAAGGTTAAGGGCATAACCGCACGTCATTTTATGGAAGCCATTCAGCGCAGAGTGGACACAAACGCAGTTGCTATCGTGGTTCAGCAGGTTGAAACCTCGGTGGCGGATTTATTGAAATAGGAGAAAAGCCATATGGCACAACATACAGAACTTTATGACTATGAACCGAGAGAGCCTGTGCTTCTCGGCGGAACTCATTCCCAGTTTTCTACTGATGGAGGCACGACATGGATTCCTCTCAAGGGCGCGCAGGAGCTCGGAGACATCGGTGACATTGCTGAATCCGTGGAATGCACCACCATCGATGATGACAGAAAGGTTTACTGCGGTGGTTTGAAGGACTCAGCAGAAAAGGAACTCACCATCTACTTTTACGATGATGATGCTGACCAAAAAGCTCTGATTGCTGCCGCCAAGGAACAGCAGACAGTGACTGTCCGTCATCAGTGGCCGAACGGTACCAGAGCTGCCTATGATTTGAAGCTTCTAGGCTATCAGATTATGTCCGGCTCTGCTGACGGCTTTATGCAGCTTAAGGTTTCCGGCAGACAGGCATCAGATGTTGTCTGGTCGAATGCCGATGATGAACAGGCTCAAAGCAATGAAAATGAAGGAGATTAACCATGTCTTATCTTGAACAGATTAAATCGTTGAAATTTAAAATCAGCAAGGTAACCGTTGACGGTGTGGACTTTTACCTGCGTGAACTTTCGGGCAAGGCTCGTATCGACTTTGAGAACGAGAAGGACTTACAGCTTCGCGTTCTCAAGATGATGCATGCGTCTCTCTGCGATGCTGACGGCAACCTCACCGAAAAGCCGGAGGACTTCAATGCCTTTATGGAATCCGTGCCGAACAAGGTGCTGAACGCTTTGGTGAATGCCTTCTCGGCTCTCAACATCACCAGCGAGACCAGCTTAAAAAACTAATCCGGGGCAGTTTTACTTTCAGACTGGCGGTGAGAATTGCCCGGGAAATCCACCGCCCAATCTCTGAAGTTCTGGAATATCCCACCACCGAGTTTAACTACTGGGCGGTGGTTTTTCAGGAGGAATACTATGAGGCTCATCCGAAAGAAAGGTACAAAGCCGGAATGACGGAGAGCGATTGTGCCAGAGAGGTTGAGAAGTTTAAACAAATGATGAACAAACGGTAGCGTTATTGATGTACGATTTATCAACAGATTAGGCATCAGATAACAGTTGAATTATTTGTTGATACTAGTTAAATTACTGACATATGAATAGTACGGCCAATTGTTCACAGGAAGTTCCGTCCTGTATCACGGATAAAAATTCAGTGCTGTGATAAAATGACAGCCGATGATGTTGAGTTCGGGGAGGTTAAAGTCATGGGAAGTATTCTGAATCCGACCATGGAAAACAGCTTTGAAACACTGGTTAATTTCAAAGATAAAGACATATTTGTTGATAAAACGGATTTTATAGAAAAGATGTCTGCAAAGATCAATGCAGATAAACGTTTTTTTGCCGTAACCCGTCCCCGCAGATTCGGAAAAACCGTAACGGCCCATATGCTTTTAGCCTATTATTCCAAAGGGTATATCGGCACAAAAATATTTGACGGTCTGCATATTGCTGATAAAGACAACTATGCTGAACATCTCAATAAATATGATGTTATTTACATTGATATGAATACCATCGACGGATTGTTTGATGGTTATTCAGGTCAGAAACAGAAAGTCGAAGGTGTTAATGATCTGGTTGACTATTTCGAGTATTCAGTAATTAAAGATTTAAAATCGAGTAATGAATTTTCAAAATGTCTTGAAAAGCATCAAATTGGAAATATGGGACTTCTGGAAACTTTACTTGCAATCACCCAAGATTTAAATACCAGATTCATTTTTATTATGGATGAATGGGATCTGGTATATCGTGAATACCGTGATGACGAGGTTTTGCAGAAGAAATTTATCAAACTGTTAAAAAATCTGTTTAAATCTGATGGCGGTAAAGCTTGCTTTGCCTTAGCTTATCTCACCGGTATTCTGCCAATCAAAAAATACAATTCCCAATCAGCATTGAATGGCTTTGATGAATATAACATGCTCTCTCCTGGGGATTATGCTCCTTACTTTGGTTTTACGGAAGATGAGGTAGCCAACATTGTAAAATCGCCTAATTGTAAAGTTTCACATCATGATTTAAAGAGCTGGTACGAGGGTTATAAAATCAAAGGTGTGGATATTTACAACCCTAACTCTGTGTGTAAGGCAGTAACTAGAAATGAATGTATCAGTTACTGGAGCGGAACTTCGTCCAATGAGGAATTTGTACGTTTGATCAATATGGATTTTGACGGCATAAAGGAAGACATCATCAATTTAATCGAAGGTGATGAAGTTACTTTCAGCTGTGCCAATTTCCAGAATGATATGGTAACCATAAAAGATAAAAATGATGTCTTCAGTCTTCTGGTATGCCTCGGTTACCTTGGATGTGCAGAAACAAAAAATCAATATCGTAAAGTTGCCTATGTTCCGAATGCCGAAATCAAAGCAGTGCTGATGGATATTGTCAGAGAGCAGAACTGGTATGAACGAATGGAAACCATCAGACGTTCAGAAAACCTGCTCAAAGCTATCA
>NZ_FOXF01000038.1 GCF_900115655.1 Ruminobacter amylophilus
TATGGCAAAAAAAGATATTAAGCGAAATCCAGCTGCTGAAAAAATTGCAGATTTAATTCTCAATAATTATGACGTACAAAATGCTAAGGACGTTAATGAAGCCTTAAAGGACGTCTTTGGACCTATTTTTGAGAAGATGCTTAATGCCGAAATGGATGCACATCTTGGTTATGATAAGAGTTCATCCGAACCAAAAGAAACCGAGAATCGCAGAAACGGCTATGGCGAGAAGACCATTCATGGTTCCTTTGGTGAAACCTCAATATCCGTTCCCAGAGACAGAGATGGTTCTTTCAAGCCTGTCGTAGTACCTAAGCATCAGAAGGATGTTTCAGAGATTGAAGTCTTGAAGAGTATTACCAGGAACACCCGGAGGAACGTCGAAAGGCTTGTAATAATAGTGTCTTTACGGCAGAAGAATGTGAATCAGAGCAGGCAAAATTCAAGATGCTGATGACCAGACCAACGCCAAGAAAGACGAAAATTATTGAATCCCCTTAATTTTTATATATAATTTAATTGATGGGCAATGATTTTTTGAGGTGATGTATGAGTGATTATTCATATCTTTGTTGTGGTGGACGTGAAGTTCCCGGGGATAATTTATTTGTACGAAAGATTGTCCGTTTTTTAATTGATTTTCCTACTTGGACATTGATAGGTATTGCTCTTGCCTCCTTGTATGGGATGATATTTATTGACGAATCTAAGCACAATATCAGTGACAATTTTGAATTTGCAATAGTTTTATTTCATGCATTGATGTATTTCTCTCTTCTTGGGCTGTATTGGACGAGACATATGTATGCATGGTTTTGGCGAATGTTCAGAAGAGTGTTTCGCGTAACGTCAATCTACTAGTTTAAAATTTATGTTTAAAAGCTCGCCTCGGCGGGCTTTTTTATTGTATGGAGATTAGCTATGGCTGATTCTTTTGTAAATATAGGTGTAAATGCTGACAATATAAACCACGGATTTCAGCAGGTGGCTAAAAACATATCGAATTATTCTCAGACAATTCATCAAACAATACATAATGTCAACGTTGATATGTCTGGCATGTACAGTCAGGTAAGCCAATATAATACACAAGTTACAGCTCAGTTTAATCAGCTCAATGCTTCCATGACAAGTGTCAGAAACAATACAGTAGCAACAAATAATATTCTTTCAAATGTACTAACCAGACAAGAGCAGCAGATAAATCTTCAGAATAGAGTTGTTGAGCGAACTGCTACACGAATAGGACAGTTCGTTCAAGGTGCGATGGCAAAGATAGGTGCTACCGTTGTTGGATTTGCTACCAAAATGTCGAACCTTAAGCTGAATGAAATCATCTGTAACCCTGTGTACATCAACACAGGGTTAGTTGTTTATGGGGCAAAGGCAGTTAGCGACAATCTGCTCGATGAAGATGAAAGTTTTTTACATGACTTTTCTAAAGACATTTATTGTCCAGAGCAGGACTTCATCAATCAGCGGTTCGTGGATGAAATCAGGGAGATACCTGCACACTTCAATTTGATGTTCACAGACTAACGATATACGCAGTTAGCACCTGTGATGGTTCATTTCATCGGAGCAGACAAACCGTGGACAGACACTGCATATCAGAACGTTGTCTCAAAGTTCTACTACAAGAGATACGCTTTAGAGTGTCAAAAGAATGAGTATGTAAGTAACAATTTTCGTACGAGAATACAGAAAAAAGTAGACAATATCTATCTGTGATTACGACACAAGTGTGCTTGCATGCAGACGAAGTCTGATGTGGGTATTAATTGGGTATTTTTAAAAAATAAAAAACACTTGCACATCAGACTTTTTGCGCTATTTTAAAATGTTTTTGCTGATTACCATAATGTCACAGTCAACCTCGTCGGTGATCTGTTCACAGACATTTCCCACAACGGTTCCCGCAAGTCCCTTTCTGGCGGAACTGCCGATAAGAAGCGCGGTGGCGTTCAGTTCTCTTACCTTGTGATGAATTACGTCATCAGCCTGTCCCACGCAGATATGACAGCATTCCTGCGGAATTCTGTGCTTACGGGCAAAGGCGGTTAATTTATTGTGGTTATGATTGTAAACGGCTTCGGTATACAGATCCGGAGAGAATCCCGGAATTTCAACAAGAGTTGACGGTGAAATAGGTTCGGCGGCATTGATCAGATGAATGTTGCCCTTGATAATGGTAGCCAGCTGCTGAGCATGACGCAGAAGTCTCAGATTCATGAGACGCTGTTCGTGTTCATCCTGATCATCAAAATTGACGGCAACCAGAATATTGGCTCCGCTTTCCCACTTGTGTTCCTTGGTGATGATTACCGGAATAGGGGAATATCGCAGGAGTTTCCAGTCGAGAGTTGTGAACAGCAGCTCTTTTGTTATTTCGTGGTCGTCCACGTCCTTTATCAGAAGGTCGTAGTCACTTGAATTGATTTCGTCCACAATTGCCCTGGTGACGTTGCGCTGCCATACAACCTTGCATTCAAGGTCGGCGTTTTTGGCGTTAAGTCTGCTCATGGTCTCTTCAATCATCTGTTCATGAGTTGCCATCAGCCTGTTTTTCAGATCAAGCTGAGTCTGCACGTCAAGAACGGAAGTAAGCTCTGTTGAAAAGTCATACATGGCAATCATGACGGTGATTCGGGTGTCGGGAGCCAAACTGGATATTTCCAGCGCTCTGGTGAGTGCGGACTGATGTTCGTTACCAGGTTCCACAACTGCGAGGATATGTTTGTACTTTCTCATACGTCCTCCTTGTAAACGGATAGTAGATACATCCTTATTTAAATTTTAGACAAATTTTTGAGTAAAGTTTTTGAATTCAATCTATATATTGATATTCGCAGACAGGATCTTTTTTAAAAGTGTGTACTATGACTAAAAAAAAGCGTGGTCGGGTAAAAGCAGACGGCACCGGAAACGGAGTCGGAGTTAAATGTCCTAAGACTCAACTATTTCCCTGAGCTTTTCATGATTGATGATGGTGATGTACTTCCCTTTTACGGAAATAATCTGCTTCTGCTGGAATTTTGACAGCAGGCGGCTGATGGTTTCAACGGTAAGGGAGATGTAATTGCCGATTTCATAGCGGGTCATCGGCAGTTTGATTTCGTTGCCGGAGAGATTTCTTCTTTTGAGATTGTCTGACAGATGTACGATGAAGGTGGCAAGACGCTGTTCAGCCGTCTGTTTGGAAATCATCATCATCAGATTCTTTTTTACGGAAATTTCCGCACTGATGAGCTTTAAGAGTCTTACGTTAAGTGCCGGATATCTGCTGGCAAGTCTCATGAGCTGTTCAAAGGGAATTTCACAGATGTTTGACGTCTCCAGAGTCTGGGCAAAGGAAAGATGTCTGTTATCGGCAATGGCATCAAAACCGATGAGATCTCCCGGCATGTGGAAACTGGTTATCTGTTCTTCGCCGTGTTCGTTTATGGAGTAGATTTTTACTCCGCCGGATCTGATGGCGTACAGATTCTTGAGTTCATCGCCGGCCTTATAGATGATTGAGGCCTTCTGATAATTCTTCTTGCGTTCTATGATGCCGTCGATGGCGGTAAAGGTCTGATGATCAAAACTGCCCGTGGAAAGACACAGAGAGTTTACCAGACAGGAGGCACATGAAAAATCACTCGGCGATTTGATTAGCTTTGGTCGTGAAGTCATGGTCTGTACCCTATATATCTGAATCATCATAAAACAGTCAGACAATCATAGGCTAAATACGGCAATGTCTCAAATTATTTTTTATGATTATATGATAAAGTGTGACGTTTTTCCGGCAGGGTGTGATTATTCCGCATGAGTTATTCGGAATTTCACGGACTCGGCATGAGAAGTACTGCTGAAAATCATGTCTGCCGGAACAGGAGGAATGAAACATTCCGTCTGTACAAAAACAGAAATATATTGAATAATGCAAAAAGAAAAAGAGCCTGTTTTATTTCGTCATAATGGATAACAGAGAGGTCTGCCGCAATGAGCTTGGAGAGCTGGGTAAAAGGTATATGGTTTGGCAATTCCGGGTGGAAATACTGCCTGCTTCCGTTTTCCGGACTGTACGCGGCGGTAACCTGTGTGAGAAGATTTCTGTACCGCAGGGGAATAGCCGGGAGCTATCGCAGCAGTATTCCCGTTGTCGTGGTGGGTAACATCATGGTAGGCGGCAACGGCAAGACTCCGGTAGTGGTGGCCATTGCTGATTTTCTGCAGAAGCAGGGTTACAGGGTCGCCGTGGTAAGCAGGGGATACAAGGCTCATCCGCCGGTATATCCATACGAGGTTACGGCAGAAAGTCCGGCCTCATGCTCAGGTGATGAACCGAAGCTGATTATGAAGAGAACCGGCGCCAGGATGATTATCGATCCTGTTCGCAGTCGTGCCGTTGCCCTTGCGGAAAAGGACTGTGACGTGGTGATTACCGATGACGGTCTGCAGCATTATGCACTACAGAGGGATGTGGAAATCATCGTCATGGACGGTATCCGCAGAACCGGAAACGGTCATCTGTTTCCTGCCGGACCGTTAAGGGAAGGAGAGTGGAGGCTTAAGACCGCGGATTTTCTGATAAACAACGGCGGAGTGCCGGAAAACGGGGAAATCTCCATGACTCTCAGTGTTGACGGAGTGGTTCCCTTGGACGGAACCGCAAAGCAGCTGCCGGAAAAGGCGGAAATCACGGTTCTTGCGGGTATAGGCAGTCCGGATCGCTTTTATGCCACCCTGGAAAAACTCGGCTACCGAATCATGAAGAAGGTGGAAATCGGCGATCACGAAAGGGCTGACATAAATGAACTTTTAAAAGCCGAGAAGGAGTATCCCCTGGTAATGACGGAAAAGGATTACGTCAAGTATGCCGGACAGGGACTAGTCAATTCCTATTATGTTCCGGTGTCGGCTGAACTGCCGGAGAATTTTTTCACCGAACTCCTGTCCAAAATCAGAAAGGTATCTGAAGGAAAAGGTTCCTCAGACAGATAGAATTTGTTTACAAGACGTCATGTATAAAAGTGGAGAATGACATGAAATTTACTGTGATTATTCCGGCAAGATATGCCTCATCAAGACTTCCGGGAAAACCTTTAATGGATATCTGCGGCAGACCGATGATTGTGAGAGTCGTGGAACAGGCTCTTCAGGCCGGAGCCGACCGCGTGGTCGTGGCAACAGACGACAGCCGTATAGAAGAAGCCTGCAGGGACTGCGGTGCTGATGTATGCATGACCTCAAAGGATCATAACTCCGGAACTGAACGTCTTTCCGAAGTGGTTGAGAAGCTTGCTCTCAAGGATGATGAAATCGTGGTCAACGTACAGGGTGACGAACCGCTGATTCCTCCGGAAAACATCCGTCAGGTTGCTGAACTTCTGGACAGTTCCGAGGCTCCGATGTCAACTCTGTGCGTTCCGATTGAAGGCGAGGAGGTGTTTAATCCGAACTGCGTGAAGGTTATTTTCAATCACCGTCATGAAGCCATCTACTTCAGCCGTGCTCCGATTCCGTATGAAAGAGACAATTTCAGGGCAGGCAACATGGAGGCAAAGGACGGTCATGCCAGACATCTAGGGATCTATGCCTACAGGGCGGGATTCATCAAGGAGTATGTGAAGATGGCTCCGTGCGCACTTGAATCCATTGAGTCTCTGGAACAGCTCAGGGTAATGTATTACGGTTATAAAATCGCGGTGGATTACGCGCTTTCTGATCCTCAGGTCGGGGTGGATACCGCTGAGGATCTTGAAAAGGTCAGGGAAATATTTTCCGAAAAGTATCTTTGATATTGAATTTTTATATAAATGTATGTATAAATAGCATATACATAACATTTTGTTGAGTTATGTAATTTTTTTGTTAAAGGAATTATAAAGATGGCATTTTCTTCATCAAATCCACTGTCAAGCAGTGAAAGAATTTTGAAGGCTTCAAGAGAGCATGCTCTTGAAAATACCGGCGTTTTTGCGGTTAAAGGGGCATGTTCAAAAGCCGGTATCATGCTTGGACTGTGTCTGCTTTCAGTAATCGTTACCTATGCTCAGCTGGCTTCAGGTTCTTCCCTTTCTGCTGTTGTAATGATTGGAGCCCTGATAGGCAGTATGGCTGCATATTTCGCAGGTCTGATAGTTCCAGGCATCGCCATGGTGTGCGGTCCCGTATACGCAGTGTGTGAAGGTGTACTGCTCGGTTCATTCAGTTCATATGTGGACAGCAGATTCGGAAAGGGATTGAGTATTTATGCCCTGATCGGTACCGTTTCAATTGCAGGTATCATCTTTGCCGGTTATACCTCAGGATTTTTCAAGGTAACCGAAAAGTTAAAAAGTATCGTGATTACCATGGGTTTTGCCCTGTTTGTTACCTATCTTGCCAACTTCATTCTCGGTTTCTGGGGAGATAACTTCACCTCAATTACCGATGTTTCACTGCTGGGTTTTGCAATCAACATCGTTTCTCTTGCCATCGGCTGCTTCTATCTGATGATTGATTTCGATGAGGTATACAATCTAGACGGCAACGCAGACAAGCGCTACGAATGGGTATGGGGCATGGGCTTCCTTGCAAGCGTGGTATGGGTATACATTGAAATCCTTAAGCTCCTTGTTAAGATCTCCACCTTACTTAACGGTGATGACTAAGAGTATGCGCTGATAGGATATCCTGTTGAGAAAATGGCGTTCTGCCAGGACCCCGGTAAGTTGAACAAACCTGCCGGGGTTTTTATTTGTGAAGCTGTCGTATGAAGATAAAATCGGAACTGCCTGTATGCCGGTTGGAAAGAATAATGATACATGCGCTGAAAACGAGAGGTCTGTTTATTTATTGAAGAAAAATGTTGATAAAATATAAAAATCGTGGGTTGTGGAAACGTTTTAGATGTTGCCTATGTCAAATTTTATGAAAAAACTGATAAATAAAATTCATATTATTGCCGAAATAAATAGACAATTCTATGGAAAATAATATATTTTTGTCTCGTCAGAAGATTTAATCTTTGGGATAATTACTGACATTTTGAAATTTACTGTATTTAAAGCCTGAATACGTCAGTTGCTTATGATTATGGTAACGCGTGAAAGGTGTTTTAGGAGTTATTATGAAAAAGTTTATCGCAGCATGTGCCTTATTACTCTCATCAGTAGCTTTTGCAGGTATTCCAGCTGGCTATCAGGAAGTTGAATCAGGTGCTGACAATCAGAGAGTATTCGTAAACGGTGAAACCGGTGCAGCTTTCAGCATCATGGTTCAGGCTAACGAAGAAGGTGCTACTGCAAAGGATATCGCTGCTGCCGGTGCTCAGGAACTCGGTTGTAAGGGTGAAGTAGAAGGCGACGAAACCTTCGCTGGTGCATCTGCTTGTGATGTAAACGGTCAGACCCTTGACTACGCTGTAATCGTTGGCGACGGCAAGATGGTTGTATTCTACGCAAACGATAAGGTTACTCAGGACGAAGTTACCGCTTTCACTACCTGGATCCTCAGCGACGAAGAATAATTTCCCGGTTGATCTGGAATTGAGAAACGGGGTTTCGTGAAAACGTAAACCGTAAAGAAGCCGGTGTCTGACGACACCGGTTTTTTACGTCTTATCGGAGTGTCCGTTATTTTCCTGAAAATCCTTGCGGCATGAAGGTTGAAAGACCGCAGAATATGCATAAAAACGCGGAGAAATCCAGCTGTCCGCGGTAACCTGAGGCAAAAAAACGTGAATAGTGATAATGTTACAGATGTTGTCCAGTTCAAATTTTTTGAAAAATCTGCAGGATAAAAGCCGTGGAAATGCCGGTATTGATAGACATTTTAAAGAAAAAGAATATATTGCTACCTCGTCAGATGATTTAATCCCCGGGATAATTGCTGACATATGAAAATTTACTGTATTTAAAGCCTGCACGTGTCCGCCGCTTATAATCAGATAGACACGTAAAAGGCGTTTTAGGAGTTATTATGAAAAAATTTATCGCAGCATGCGCCTTATTACTCTCATCAGTAGCTTTTGCAGGTATTCCTGCCGGCTATCAGGAAGCTGAAACAGGTGCTGACAATCAGAGAGTATTCGTAAATGGTGAAACCGGTGCTAAATTCAGTATCATGGCTCATGCCAACGATGAAGGTGCTACCGCAAAGGATATCGTTGCCGCAAGTGCTCAGCAGCTCGGCTGTAAGGGAACTGTAGAAGGTGATGAAACCTTCGCAAATGTTTCAGGCTGTAATGTTAACGGTGAAAACCTCGAATTCGCCGTAATCGCAAGTGAAGGCAACATTGTTGTATTCTACGCAAACGATAAGGTTACCGATGAAGACGTTACCGCCTTCACTACCTGGATCCTCAGCGACGAAGAATAATTTCCCGGTTGATCCGAAATCGTGAATCCCTGTTTCGTGAAAACGCAGACCGCAGGGATGCCGGTGTCCGGCCATACCGGACGCCGGTTTTTTCATCTCTGTCCGTAATATCCTTTACGCCCGCAGTTCTCAAAGGCTTTTTATTCCTTTTCATTACAGAAAAAATACCCGTTTTACTCCGTAGGGCCGGCATTAATCAGTGCTGGTGAAAAAAACGGCAAAATACCTGAAAAACCATTTGACAATGTGTATAAAAAAATGTAAATTCACTCACAATTCTTCGGAATCAACCAGAAGAGGCGCTCTTCTTAGGTATCCCGTTTAGCTAACATGCTTAAAATGCATTCGGGAAAGGGAATGAAGAGCCGAGGCAGTTAAAAACAGCATTAATTTAACTGTCGGCTATGGAGGCTGAATCCTTCAGGCTGTCACACTTAAGGTGAAGTGCTTCTGGCGGATTATTCCCCCGCCTTTATCAAACTTTCCCTTAGGTAACTCAAACCAATTTTTATTTTAAGGAGTTCATATGAACCAAGTTTGTGTTGCCAAGTTCGGTGGTACCAGTGTTGCTAACTACCAGGCAATGTGCAATTGTGCAAAGATCGTAACCAATAATCCTAATACCAAGCTTGTTGTATTAAGTGCAAGCGCCGGTGTTACCAATCTGCTTGTTGAACTGGCATCTGGTTCTCTTGATCAGGCAAGCATTGAGCAGCGTATGGAAAAGCTCTGTGCTATCGAAAATTCCATTCTTGATGATTTAGGTCGTCCTGAAGCCATTACCGCTGAAATTGAAAAGCTTCTTCATGAAATCAGAGAACTGGCCAACCACGCCATTATCGAACATGACGATGCTCTTACCGACAGAATCGTTTCATTCGGTGAAATCATGTCAACCAAGCTGTTCACTGAAGTGTTAAACAGCTTAGGCTACAAGGCCAAGTGGTTTGACGTTCGTACCGTAATGAGAACTGACAGTCACTTCGGTAAGGCTGCTCCTATCATCGAAGTAATCGCCAACGGCGCCAAGGAACAGCTCGCTCCGTTACTCGATGACTACATCGTTGTAACTCAGGGCTTTATCGGTTCAAACGCTATCGGTCAGACCACCACTTTAGGCCGCGGCGGTTCAGACTACAGTGCCGCACTTCTCGGTGAAGCAATTCCGGGCTGCGCAGCAATCGAAATCTGGACTGACGTTCCAGGTATCTACACTACCGATCCTCGTCTTGTTCCTGAAGCTCACGCAATTCCAGAAATCACCTTCTCAGAAGCTGCCGAAATGGCAACTTTCGGTGCCAAGGTTCTTCACCCTGCTACCATTTTCCCTGCAGTACGCAAGAACATCCCTGTATTCGTAGGCTCTTCAAAGGAACCTGAAAAGGGCGGTACCTGGGTTCGCAAGGAAACCAATTCAAAGCCAACCTTCAGAGCAGTTGCTTTAAGAAAGAACCAGATTTTATTAACCCTCCAGAGCCCTAACATGATCGGCGCCTGCGGTTTCCTGGCCAACATCTTCAGCATCTTCGCCAAGTACGGTATTTCAGTTGACCTGATCACCACTTCAGAAGTAAGCGTTGCCTTAACCATCGACTATACCGGCAGCCAGTCTAACGGTAAGTCTGTATTAAGTGAACAGCTTCTTCAGGAACTCAAGTCATTCTGCCGTGTTCGCATTGATGAAGGTTTATCACTCGTTGCCTTAATCGGTAACGGCATGAGCCAGGTAAGCGGTACCGGTGCTGCAGTATTCTCATCAATCTGTGATGTGAATATCCGTATGATCTGCTACGGCGCAAGCACTCATAACCTCTGCTTCCTCGTAAACGAAGATCAGGCTCCAAAGGCTATTGCTCAGTTACACCACAAGCTTCTTGAAGGAAATCCAACCTCTATCAAGTAACAGCCTGTTTTAAAGATGCCGGAGTTATCCGGTATCCGTGAATCATGAACGGATGTCCGTCATCAAGATGTGACATCCGTTTTTTTTATTCATAAATTGTGATTTTCCGTGAATGCATCCGTCATTCAATTGTGTTATTGTAATCAGGCATGAATATATTCCGGCTTAAGATATCAGGGCCGGGCGTCACTGACATCAGGAGAGAATTATGAAAGTTGTAATGATTAACGGCAGCAGACGTGAACACGGCTGTACATATACCGCACTTACAGAAATGTCCAAGGTTTTTAAGGCTGAAGGCATTGATACCGAAATCTTTTTCGTGGGCACCAGAGCCGTGAAGGGGGAAATTAACGATCTGGTTAAGGAAATTGCCGAGGCCGTGAAGACTGCTGACGGTCTGGTGATTGGTTCTCCTGTATACTATGCTTCTCCGACAGGAGAGGTTATCGCACTTCTTGACCGCCTGTGGGGAGCTGCCGGAGCCGATCTGCGCTTCAAGCCTGCCGCAGCCATAACCTCTGCCAGAAGAGCAGGCACCAGTGCCACCCTTGATGTTATCAACAAGTATTTCCAGTTCAATCAGATGCCGATAGTATCCTCAAACTACTGGAACATGGTACACGGCTCTTTACCTGAAGATGTGTTCAGGGATGAGGAAGGCGTTCAGATTATGCAGATTCTTGCCTCCAACATGTCATGGCTTATCAAGAGCATTGCCGCAGGTAAGAAGGCCGGTGTCAAGCAGCCTCAGGATGTGGAAAAGATTCATACCAGCTTCATCAGATAAGACCTGCCGGAACATCTTTTAAATTCCGGTGCCTTTTTTAGGTAATGAAAAACAACCCCCCCGCATGTAGTAGTATGTGCGGGGGGATTGTTCTCTTAAGATCACGGAGAGGTGCGGTGTTAGGCCTCTTCTCCGATGAGCTTCAGGGCTTCGCTCTTAACCTTCAGATAATCAATCTTGCCGGTACCGTTAAGAGGAATGCTTTCAACAACCTGGATATACTTAGGTATGGCCAGTTCACTGATTCCCTGTGACTTGAAGTATTCCTTGATTTCAGAACGGCTGGCTTCGCCTCCGGCGATAAAGAGCATCAGCTGTTCACCCTTCTTGGCGTCCGGTACTGAAACCACTGCCAGAGGATTGTCAGGGTACATCTTGTTAAGGGCGGTTTCCACCTGGGTAAGTGATACCATTTCACCTGCAATCTTGGCAAATCTCTTGGCTCTGCCCTGAATGTGGATGAAGTTGTTTTCATCAATGGTGGCGATATCGCCGGTGTCATACCACTTGTCTGCAGGAGGATCTATTACCCCCGGATTGTCGGCTCTGAGGTAACCCATCATTACGTTGTCGCCTCTTACCCATAAACGGCCGCCTTCGCTGATTCCCGGAATAGGTTCAAGTCTGGTTTCAATACCAGGAAGCGGGCAGCCTGCGGTATTGCGCTTGTAGTGCATGTTGGTGTTAACCGAAATAACCGGAGCGGTTTCGGTGGCACCGTAACCTTCAAGGATGCGGATACCGAACTTGTCGTTCCACAGGTTGACGGTTTCCTCCTTAAGCTTTTCACCGCCTGATACCACGAATCTTACGGCATACATGTCATAAGGGTGAGCATATTCAGCATATCCCCTTAAGAAGGTATCGGTACCGAAAATAGCAGTGGAGTTTGTATCGTACACCAGTAAAGGCACGTTCTTGTAATGCAGAGGTGACGGATACATGAATACCTTCATGCCGGTAATCAGCGGCAGCAGGGTACCGGCGGTCAGACCGAAGGAGTGGAACATCGGCATGGAGTTGAATACGGAATCCAGCATGCTGAACGGAAGCACAGCCTGCAGCTGAACAATATTGGTTTCAATATTGCGGTGGCTGAGTACCACGCCCTTAGGCAGACCTTCGGAACCTGAGGTGAAGAGGATGACTGCAGGCGCGTCGGAGTTCTTCTGACCTCCGCAGAGCTTCTGATATGATCTGTACGGTTTCAGGAGAGAGAAGAGTGCGGATACCTTGGTGAAGGTACTGATTTTTCCCTGCAGATCTTCAAGGTACTTAACGGTGATGCCGCTTTCGGCAAGAGCATCGGTAAGAGCTGAGAAGCCGCCTTTTTCAATAAAGGTTCTGGAGGTGTAGACAACTCTGAGAGGAACAGCACCACAGCAGGCCACAAGATTCTTGGCACCGGTGGAGAAGTTGAGCATGCAAGGAATCTTGCCGCAGGCCTGGAGTGCCATGAAGGTTACCACGCCGGCTGCGGAGTTCGGCAGCAGAAGACCCACGTAGTTCTCGTTTTCACTGTTTTTGAAGTAGGAGCCGAGGGCCATGGATTTTACAAACAGACTCTTTGAGGTAATCGGTTTGCGGTTGTGGTCTTCAAGAATCTTCTTGGAGGTGCTGAGGGTTTTACAGGTGTCAATGAATGAACCGAAAAGGGTATTGTTGGTCATGATGCTGGCTTCAACCTTCATGCGTGCCATGAGGTTGTACATCAGATCTGAAGCCTTCTGGGCTCTGGCCTTGCCTGTATACTGTTCGGGAACTGAGAATCTGATGGCAGGCATAACCTTCACCAGAATGCGTGAACGCGGCTTGTGACGGAACTTGCTGCCGAAATATGAGAATGAGGAGTACTGGCTGCCTTCAATGATTACCGGCAGAATTTCGGCATCAGCCTTGTCGGCGATTACGGCGGTACCTGAATATATCTTCATCAGGGTACCGGTGGTGGTGATGCGTCCTTCAGGGAAAATGGCAGGAATGTTGCCGTTGTCTATTTCCTTGATAAGACTTCTGATGGCCATAGGATTGGTACTGTCGATAGGGTAGTACTTGGCCATAGAAAGCAGAGGCTTGAAATACCACCTGCTGGCGATGCCGGTATCCACCGCATATGAGATGTTGTCATGCAGGTAGGTCCACAGCAGCACACCGTCAAGGAATGAGGTGTGGTTTGCAATGATGAGGGTTCTTTTGCCTTCTCTTGATTTGAAGTTTTCCAGACCTTCACATCTTGCGTGGTAAACAATTTCGAGAACCTTTCTTACGGCTGCTCTGACCATCGGTACAGGCAGAATGCCCACGGTAAGCAGGGCGCCGACGAGACATACGAAGGCGATGATGGCAGACATCAGGGACAGACCGTTCTGGGCTCCGAACACTGCGGTGCAGGCAATGCCGATTACGGAGCTGATTACACTGAACAGAGCCGCGGTGATGTTGTTGGCAGACATGATTCTGGTACGTATTTCATCAGGAGACTTTTCCTGAAGATAGGAGGTGACCGGAACAATGAACATGGCTGCGAAGAAGGTGATGAGGAAGATGGTAACCAGCATGTTGATGCCGCTGAATGATGACAGGTATGAGGTTACGAAATCAACTCCCTGATCGAAGGTGTCAATCTTGTCAGAACCGTATTCCAGCGGAGACTGGAAGAACAGCACGAAGGTGAAGTAAATCATCAGAATGGCTTCTATTACCGCACTGACTGGCAGGAAGGCATTGATTGATTCCTCTTTGTATACCTTTGAGGCTACGGCTGCGCCGGCACCGATACCGAGGCAGAACGGTCCCAGAAAGAGCGGACTGAGAATTTCCTTGCCCAGACCGTTAACGAAGATGTTGTTGGCAATCTGACTGAGCTGAATCATGAAGGTAACGGTTACGCACCATGCACCGGCAAGTCCCAGCAGTGAAAGATATACCTGCTTTGAGTGACGGGCATACTTCAGGTTGCTCCAGGTTGACTGAATGAACATCTTGTGGACAACGGTACTGGCGTCAGCAGGTTCCTGAGATGCAATGTTCTTGGCGGCAATGAAGCCTAAAGATGACAGTAGAATCAGAATCACAGGGAAGTAGACGTTGATTGAGGCACCCGCAATGATACCGGCAATGGTTCCCGCAAACTTGGTGATGTATGAACCGGATTCCAGGGCGGAATTCGCGGTTATCAGCTTATCCTTTCCGGTAATGAACGGCACGATACTGAGTCTTATCGGGGTGAAGAATGAAGCTTCCACACCGGTAAGGAACATGCCGAGGAGCATGCCGGCTTCAGATGAATTGAAATATGAAACGGCAATGATGACGGCGATGCATATTTCAAATATCTTAAGATTGCGGAGAAGTTTGGCCTTGTCGTATTTGTCTGACAGTTCACCTGCAAGTGCGGAGAACAGAAATACCGGAATCATGAACAGACCGGAGGCAAGGTATACCAGAGTCTGTGAATGTTCAGGAGTATTCAGCAGGGCATAGGTTACAAACGCAAGAAAGCCAGCCTGAATAAATGAATCGTTGAAAGCTCCGAGTAATTTTACCGAAAAAAACGATAGAAATGACTTGTTTGAAGTGAGTTTTACTGAATTATCCATAATATACACAACCTAACATGCAGTTTAATGCTGCTTAATTAAATGTTTTTATTATAATCTTGATCAGTTTATTTTAATTTTTCTAATACACATATGACATTTACATTCAGCTTTAGTTCATATAAGGTTAAAAAAATGTAAAAACGATACTGTCAGAGGAAGGAATGAGAGAGGAAAGTGGTGCCACTTACGGGGTTCGAACCTGCGACCTATTGTTTACGAAACAATTGCTCTACCAGCTGAGCTAAAGTGGCACTTTGAGAAAAGAAATTCCGCAGACGGAATTTTTCAGGTGAGGATGACGGCGTCAGTCGTCAGCAGCCCATCCGTATTTCAGAATGGGCGCATTTTACCACAAAAAATTACTTGTGATTACTAGTTTTTCTATGTTTTATGAACTGATTGTTAAGAGAGATGGAAAAACCGCTGTACATTCTGGCTACGGCTCCGGCATTTACCGGCTGATTGTTCTTGTCGTAGAGAGTAATGGTTGATTTTTCATCATATACACCGATCTTGAAGGTGTATTTGCCTGAATCGATGGCCCACGGTTCGGTATCGTGAGCTTCCCAGTCTTCAGGATCCAGTTCGGAGTAGTCGATTTTTATTTCACCGGCGGTTGATGAGTATTCCTTGATCTTGATGTCGTAATCCACCATCAGCTCGGTGAGTACGGCATAGGTTTCATCAAACGGAGCATTGACCATCCAGCACGGAAGCTCGTTGTTGTCACGGCCGATGGTGATTTCCAGATCCCTGTCTTTGTTGGCGTGGATGTTAAGCTGCTGCTGATGGTATGACTGCATGAGTCTGTTGGCCATCAGGGCTGAGAATCTTGCAGGTTCAAAACGGTTGAGACCGGTGCTGAGTTCCTCGCCGTCCGGACGTTCGATGATGTTGTCGGTAATCTGTACGGCCACGCCCGGAATGTTGCGGCTGTTTCTTATCATGCGGAACAGATACTTCTGTCTGTAGATAAGGGCGTTTTCCGCCATGTCATAAGTGTTGTACGGGGTGGCGAACTCGGTACCTTCATACCAGTCTGTCTGAACGAAATTACTTACGGGATCGATGTTTTCGATATCGATGTTGTTCATGTTCAGGAATCTGACCAGAACATTGAACAGCTCGTTCGGTGTCATGGTGTTGCCGTATTCGTCAGGATAGAACCAGACCTGTGACAGGTCGCCGTCGTTGAATGTTACGACATTAGGATCCAGCGGAATGAGCTTCTGAGGCGGACGGATGTCCACGTATTTGCCCAGTATGGCCGCACGGGAGTCCTTTATCGGCTTTGCGGGAATGTCGAATTCCCTTGAAAAATTCGGATGAGTCAGCTCGGCCGGTATCCTCAGCGGTTCGGAGGTATCAATCGTATCCAGATATTTGAAGCTGTTGTTGGCGGTTCTTACATCTTTGTTAACCTTGCCTGATGTACAGCCGCAGAGGGCTGCTAGTATCAAAATGCTGCATCCGTTGAGAATGCTGAATAATGTTCTGTTCACTGCCGATCTCGGTTTTTCTGTAATGAATTCCAAAAATAAAAACAGATGTTATCGTACTAGATTCACTGAATTTTTACAAGTGAGAGACTTCGTAAAAGAGAGCAGGAGGTGAAAGGAATCGGGCGCCGGGGGATTTCAGCGGATAAAAAAATACGGTGAAGTCCCCGGGGACTTCACCGTATCCTGAATCATACAGAAGTATTATCTGCGACAGGCGTTGGCATCATCAGGTAAAGCAATGTCGCCTTCCTGCTGAGCCTGACCGAGAAATTCATGATACTTTCTGGTTAAGTCATCGTTGCTGAAAGTGGCTTCGTAGATCTTTCTGCTTACGCGCATCATGTGAGGTTTCTGGTCACGTGAATAAACCTGAGCCAGACACTGCTGAGCACCCATGAACTGCTTGTTGGTTGCAATAACCTGTTCTCTGTTCTGGGTATCAGTGTTAAGAATGGTTTCAAGACTGTCGGCGTACTGGGCAAGAGCCTTCTTCTGTAAAGAATCAAGCTTGCTGTCGTTTAACAGTGATTCTACATCTGAATTGTAGGCAAGAGCGGAAGATGATAGAGCCATTCCGGCAGCTACAATAACTGAGCCGAGAACTGATTTACTGAAAAAGTTCATAATATTCCTCGCTAAATAGATTTATGAATTCAACCGTCATTTACGGTTGGTTGATAATTATTCCAGTATCTTCCAATTTTACTCTTAACGATACCAAAAAAACAAAAACCAGGTCACAATGGCGGCTGATTTTCAGCCTTACTGCTTGCTGAGGTATGCGGCGAGGTTGTCGATAACCTTGTCAAATACTGACTTGATGGCATCGCATTCTTCGTCGCCTTCGTAAACCTGAGAGCCCGGACCGATTTCACCGTTTTCGTTCTGGTATGAAACTTCAATGTGGGTGAAGCTCATTTCAATTTCCAGTTCACCGAGCACAATATTACATCTGAAGGTGATGTATCTGGTACCTTCGGCTGGATCGTAGTCAGGATCCTTCATTCTCTTAACGAATGAGAAAACGCCTTCTTCCTTGTTTTCGTTGATGATACCTTCCGGACGCACACCAACCCTGAGCCAATGACGTGTACGCGGATAAACCTGAATGAACACGTCTCCTTTAGGTGAGCGGCGACTTAAATCAACTTCAAATTCGTTGGAAGTATTATCTTCGCTGGCGAAGTCCTGGGCTGAGACTTCAGTATCGTATAATTCTTCGTTGCTCATAAAATCCTCTTTTTTTAAATAAATTAAAACGGTTGGTTACGCGGTGGCCTTCTGGGAGTCTTCCTTCAGAGCCACGGTAAGGTTAAATACTTTCTTGTCCGCGGTGGAGTATCTGCTGTCCACGCAGAAGTAGCCTGTTCTTTCAAACTGGAAAGCTTCCATGGCCTCTGCTTCCTGCAGGGCAGGTTCGATGTAGGCCTTTTCAATGATTCTGAGTGAGTTTTCATTGATGGTTGACAGGAAGTCTTCAGCGGCCCCCGGATTAGGAACCTTGAACAGACGTTCATAAAGTCTGATTTCGGCGGTCTTGCCGTGGGTTGCGCTTACCCAGTGGATTACTCCCTTAGGCTTGTGGCCTTCAACATCCTGACCGAGTGATTCAGGAATGTAGGTGCAGTGTACGCAGGTCACGTTGCCGTTTTCATCTTCCTCACAGCTTTCAGCCTTGATGATGTAGCCGTAACGTAAACGAACTTCCTTATCAAGTGACAGGCGCTTGAACTTCTTGTTGCCTTCCTTTCTGAAGTCTTCGGCTTCGATGAAGAGTTCACGGGTGAACGGAACCTTTCTTGAACCGAGTTCAGGCTTTAACGGATGGTTCTGGGCATCAAGCTCTTCAACCTGTCCTTCAGGATAGTTGTCGATAACAAGCTTGAGCGGATTGAGCACGGCCATGCGACGCTGAGCGTGTTCGTTCAGGTCTTCTCTGATGCATGATTCAAGTGCTGAAAATTCAACGGTGTTGTCCTGCTTGGTAACGCCGATGCGACGGCAGAATTCTCTGATTGAGGCAGGAGTGTAGCCTCTTCTGCGCAGACCGGAAATGGTGGTCATGCGAGGATCGTCCCATCCGTCAACAATCTGTTCCTTGACCAGAGTGTTCAGTTTTCTCTTTGAGGTGATGGCGTATTCCAGATTCAGACGGCTGAATTCGTACTGATGAGGGTGATGTTCAATGGTGATGTGTTCGAGAACCCAGTCGTAGAGACGGCGGTTGTCCTGGAATTCCAGGGTACAGATGGAGTGGGTAATGCCTTCGAGCGCGTCTGAAATACAGTGGGTGAAGTCGTACATAGGGTAGATGCACCACTTGTCACCGGTCTGATGGTGAGAAGCGAACTTGATACGGTAGATTACAGGGTCTCTCATGCAGATGAATGATGAGGCCATGTCAATCTTGGCGCGGAGACATGCCTTTCCTTCCTCGAATTCACCGTTCTTCATCTTTTCGAAGAGAGCCAGGTTTTCTTCAACGGTTCTGTCTCTGTACGGACTGTTTCTGCCTGGAGCGGTAAGGGTTCCTCTGTATTCCCTTATTTCATCAGGGCTGAGTTCGTCAACGTAGGCGAGGCCCTTCTGAATGAGTTCGATGGCATAGCCGTAGAGCTTGTCGAAATAGTTTGATGAATACTTAGGTTCGCCGTTCCACTTGAAACCGAGCCAGTTAACGTCTTTCTTGATTGAGTCGACGTATTCAACTTCTTCCTTTGACGGATTGGTATCGTCAAAGCGGAGGTTGCATAAGCCGTTGTAATCACGGGCAATGCCAAAGTTTAAGCAAATTGATTTGGCATGACCGATGTGCAGATATCCGTTCGGTTCCGGCGGGAATCTGGTAACGATGGTGTCATATTTCTTTGCTGCCAAATCTTCATCAATAATCTGAGTAATAAAGTTTGAAGTATGGATTGCCTCTTCTGTCATACCTAACCTCTAGGGTAATACCTTTTTTAGTCTTGTTACTTAACGTCAGTAAAATTCTTCTGTTTCCGGACCGTCATCCTGCGGAAGCGATCCGTCGTATTCTGCCGCACTCTCCGGTGCCGGGCTTTCAATTCGGGCTGATCCGTCACCACTATACACATGGTGCGGTATCCGAATCAATGCTGTCATGACAGTAATCAGACTTTGATTTCATAAATGCCTGAAATACGTCAGGGCAGTAACGCGTTCCATTACAAAATATTTTTTAGAAGTCCGGTTTTCCCGAAAAAACAGAAAAAACGAAACCTAACTGATTTCTTCCGGAAAATCAGCTGTTTTCGAACTGCTAAAAAATAACCGCTGATCGCGGTACGGTTCATAAATGTCCTTTCAGCCGCTGCTTCAGGGAATATAATGCACTTCCGAACCGATTAAAAGCTAATTATATGATACATGCAAGCCTATAAGCAAAAAAAAGTTTATCTTTTATGGTTCATGTCGGCAAACCGAGTGCGCGTCTTCGGGACATCCCGCATGCCGGGAGTTTTCTGAAGAAACGAAAAATACCGTGAATCGGAGAGATTTCCGTGTCTTTTCAAGGCTCCGTACAGGGCTTTTGCATCAGCCGCAAATCAGAGCGGCGCGCCTGCGTCGGACGGCATGCTCCGAACCTTTACCGGCATGTGCGGTTTACTTGAAACTCAACCCGATAGATACTATAATTACGGCCATGACATTGAAGAAGGATTACGACTACTTCGTAAGTGTTCTGAAATTAGTGTTTTGGGTTGAAAAGCCCGCATAAGTTCCTGTTATTTGTTGTATTTAAAGATAACATGAAAACCTTAGTAAGATAGATAGAGAGTAATACTATGAGTTTTGAATCAGATAAGTCTTTTAATGATTTCGTTCATTTCCCTCGCGGAATCCGTCGCAGCGGTCTTTTTTCAATCAAGGAATCTGATCTTCTGGAAGAATGCGGTGATGCCATGATGGAACTTTATCAGGGCGTTCGCAAGCCAAAGGATGCTGCTGAAAAGACTTTCGTTGAACAGATTAAGGGTGAAGCAGTTATTACTGATTTAAATGCCAAGGTATTTAAGAAGTATCTTTACGAAATCAGCCCTAAGAAGTCTCATAACCTTACCACCAGCACTGATGATGACGGTTATGATTCATCCGAAGAATCAATTGATTAATTTCAAGATTTTATTTTTTCGTTGGCACTCCGGTATACAACAGGTATAGAGTCCGCCGAAACCTGTTAGACAGGTCGCGGGACGTATCATATCTGGTACCGGTTTGTTTTTTTTCTGATATATAACATATAGAGAAACAGTAAATGCATCGTAATTCTGACGAAAAACTTGTTCAGGCTTTCAGACACTGTGGCCCGTATTTAAAGCATCATCGCGGTTCTACATTCGTAATAATGATTCCCGGGGCTACCGTGGCAAGTTCTCACCTTGAAGACATCATCGGTGATATCGCTCTCCTGCAGAGCCTTGATATCAAACTTGTTCTGGTTTTCGGAGCCAGGGAACAGATTGATGCCGCTCTCGATAAAAATCAGATTAAAGCCAAATTCTACAAGCGCATACGTATCGCCGACGACGAAACCTTTGAGGTAATCAAGAGAGTATGCGGACAGATGCAGATTGATCTGACCTCCAAGCTTTCAATGGGCCTTATCAACACCCCGATGCAGGGGAGCCGTCTGAATGTAATCAGCGGCAACTTCGTAACCAGCAGACCAATCGGTGTTGTTGACGGCATCGACTATATGCACAGCGGTATCATCAGACGTGTTGACGCCGACAATATCCTACGTGAAATCAACAATCACTCAATCGTTCTCATTTCACCTGTGGGCTATTCCGTTACCGGTGAATGCTTCAGCGTGAACAGTGAAGAGGTTGCCGCCAAGGTGGCCGTTGCCATCAAGGCCAACAAGCTCATTACCTTCTGTTCAAACGACGAGCTTCTGGTTAATGAAAAGGGTGACGTTATCGCGGAAATGTTCCCTGATGAAGCTCAGAAGTATCTGGAACAGATCGATGCGGATGTTCACAACAGTACCTACAGATATCTCAAGGCATCCATCTACAGCTGTAACGGCGGGGTGGAAAGATGTCATCTGGTTTCCCATGAACAGGACGGCGCCATCATTCAGGAACTCTTCACCAGAGACGGTATCGGTACCCAGATCGTTAAGCAGAGTGCCGAACAGGTAAGTCAGGCAACCATCAATGATATTCCTTCTCTGATGGAACTCATCAGACCTCTGGAACAGGAAGGCATTCTTGTTCACAGACCTCGTGAACAGCTGGAAATGGAAATCGAAAACTATGTCGTAATCAAGCGTGACGGCATGGTTATAGCCTCCGCCGCTCTCTACAGCTATGAGGAAAAGATGGGCGAACTGGCATGCGTGGCCATTCATCCTGACTACAGAGGTTCTTCAAGAGGCGACATCCTCATCAACAAGATTGAGGAACTTGCCCGCAGCAAGGGACTCAAGCAGCTGTTCGTTCTCACAACCAAGTCTGCTCATTTCTTCCTTGAAAAGGGCTTCGTACCTGGAACAATTGAAGATCTTCCTGCAAAGAAGAGAGAACATTACAACTATCAGCGTATGTCCAAGATTCTGTTCAGACAGATTAAGGACTGATTTCAGGGGAATGACGGCATTTACTGCCGTTATCAGGAAAAGTGGTGGATTCCGACAGGAATCTCACCATTTTTTTTGAAAAATAACCTGGTGTTAACCTAAATATGAAATGGATTTCAAGGATTATATTAGACTTATGTAGTACCATACACGCATAGGATATGTCTGAGATAAACAATAAGAAAAAATTCTGCAATGGCCACGATAAAGATAATTGATTCACTGACTCAGTTTCTGTCTCGTAAAAAAATAACCATCCAGTGTCATAACTTCCCGGATGCCGATACCATAGGCGCCGGTTTCGCGCTGTGGAGGTATTTTACTGATCACGGAATTGATACCCGCCTGGTTTACGGCGGTTCACACGTTATTTCAAAAAGCAATCTGTGCATGTTTGTGGACAGACTGCACATACCGATTGAACATGTTGCCGATGACTTCAGGGCTGATGGTCTGCTGATAACAGTGGACTGTCAGTACTACAGCTCCAATATCGAACATATTGAAGCTGACGAGGTTCTGATGATTGACCACCACAGACAGGGCGAGAATATTGAAAAGATTACAGGCTCCGACATCAGATGCTTCTCCTGCATCAAGGAACAGTACGGAAGCTGTGCCTCCGTGGTCTATCAGCTGTTCCAGAAGTCAAACTACAGCATGAGTCTTCAGACCTCTACGGCGCTTTACTATGGCCTCTACATGGATACCAACGAGTTTTCGGAAGTAAGACATCCTGCGGATCGTGAAGCCCGTGATGAACTGGTTTTTGATGACCGCATCTTTACTCTTCTCAAAAATTCAAACTTAAGTCCCGAGGAGCTCAGACAGGCCGGAGCCTCACTGCAGAACTACGATTCCAGAGGAAGACTCGCGGTTATCGAGTCCGTACAGTGTGATCCCAATGTTCTGGGAATGATTGCGGATATGATGATAAGAGTGGAGAACATAACCACTGCCATAGTATTCAACAGACTCAGCGGCAGTGACTATGATCCGGAACATTCAGAGATCTACAAGTTTTCCGTAAGAACCTGTGTCGGCGAGGTGAGAGCCAATGAACTGGCGGAGCTGATTGTGGCTCCGAGAGTGAATTCTGTCCGTATAGGCGGCGGTGGCGGTCACCGTCTGAAAGCAGGCGGCAGGGTAAGCGTTGAACTGTTTGCCAGATACCTTGAGGAAACAGGTTCTGATTTTACATTCAATGATTACCTGTATCAGGTTTTTGAGGAATATTCATCTGCCGCCAAGATCATCTACTCCGATAACTACGATCTGAACGAGCTGCTGCCTTATGCCGAAAGGTATGAGGAAACGGAATACGTGATGGGATACGTATGCAGTACGGAAATCGCTGAAGAGGGCAGACATCTGCTTATCCGCAGCAGATTCGGTGACGTCAGGGAAAAGGTCAGTCCGGATCTGTACATAATGGTAAACGGACGCGGTGACGTGGTTACCGTACCCCGCAAGGAATTCAGCCAGCGTTACTGTGACTGTGCCGGTCCGCTGAACATGGTTGAGTTCTCCAAATATGATGAGCCTAGAATAGTTATAGATCAGAGTGGCAGAAAGTTTTATCTCAAGGATAAGCTTCACTGCTGTACCTTCAGACAGCCTCAGTATGTGTGGGTGGTGCCTATTGAAAGACTCGGCCGTCCTGTCAAGCTGGTTGATTCCAAATGGGCAAGTTCTGACTTCAGATTCGGTAACATCAGTGATTATCTGATTATCAATGAAAAGAATCCTTCAGAAATAACCATCTCGGATCCCGGCAGATTCAGAGCCGTGTACAAGAAGACGGTCAGATAGATAATTGTGCCGAAAAACAGTCAGATAAGAAATACCGGTGCGTTGCATATTTTACTGGATAAAACCGCATGGATTAAGGTTTGTTCACTGATATTCAAGTGGAAACTTGAGATATTTAAAATAAGAATCAATCATCCTGTCGATGACGGGATTTTTGATTCCTTCTCTTTTCAGTTCTTCTTTTTTTTCTTTCCAAAGAACTGTTGGATCTGCATTATTCATAAAATCTACTCCATTAAGAAAATGTACACCAAAGTACATGCCTTAAAAACAGTGGAGTTTTAAGGGAAATAAATTATTTTGAAGGTAAAGTCACTTTAAATATACAGCTGTGCAGTGTTTTCATTTTTATCTTTCTCAATTTAGTTTTCGTTAAAGTATAACGGTATTTCACTGTGTTTGTTTTACGGATGTACCAGACTGTGCTTCATAAGAAATATTTACGCATGTGTCATGTCTGGCTTTGAGGCGGGACAGAATGTTAAAGTTTATAAGTATCGGTTCAGAATTATTTCATGAATTAATTTAAAGCAACAGACAATATGAAACGACCTCCACGAAAGAATGTAAAAACGTGGATTTACCGTGTAAACTGTAGATGTTTGTAAACAGATACGGATTTACCGCAAACATTAAATGAAGGTCGTTATGAATAAGATAATATATATTGGAATGGATGTCCACTCTTCTAACTTTACTTTGTGCTCTTTTGAACCGGGTTACGGCATGACCGAGGATAAGATATTCGGTCAGGTGCAGTTTAAAGAAGACTTAATAAAAAACACCGAAAAGTATATCAACAATCTGAAATCACAGAGAAAAGACATCGATATTGTATGTGGTTACGAAGCCGGTTGCCTTGGTTATGTTCCCTGCAGAGAAT
>NZ_FOXF01000033.1 GCF_900115655.1 Ruminobacter amylophilus
CCGATTACCAGACTGATTTCCGGTATGAACAAAAGACGGAAGCTGAAACTTCCGTCTAGGAATTATTTTGTTTTTTAATAAAAATAGTTAAATTTCAATAGAAATAATTGACTATTTTATTTATAAAACATAAATCTTGACTTATAAAAACAAACAGGTAATATTAATAACGCCAAAGCAGTGACCTTCTGGTTACTGCTTAAAAAATTTTCTCAGGATATTTTTCTATTTACAGAAAGATTTTCACATGCTCATAAACCCATTCACTTAGTTACAAAGTCTTTCAATCAAACACTGATGCTCTTTTGTTGACTTACTATAATTAATTCCAACCAGCATTATATTACGGTACTGATTCTTGTATCGTTTGTAATACTCTTGATTCTTTATTTGCTCTATAGCTTCTTCAGCTGATTTCCCATATTTAAACTCGATAATAATTAAAGGGGACTCATCATCCTCTGGAACATATACAAGATCAATTCTTCCTTTTCCAGCCTGTTCCTCCCTGTGGCTGTCGTAAATATCCATGGTTGACCATTGCAGAGCTGTCATAACACAATAAGTTAATGATTCTTCACTGTTATAATCAAGAAGGGACACAGCTGAAGAGTTATGTATATCCTGAATTATTTCTGCAACTTTCTCTCCATCTTGCTTTTTTATGATGGCATTTAGCAAGGCTTCCGAGCGTTTTACAATATCCGTACGTCTGCTCCATTTCTGGCCTTTTACAATAGACAGCAACGTCTGTTTAATTTCCTGATTCGGAACATGAGCGAGCTTTAAGCCGTTCTTTTTCTCGATACATCCTAGATACCCAAGACATACAAGCAAGCTAAAAATGTCATTCTTATCCTTCAATGTCACCATATCATTCTGGAAATTATTTGAATTGAATGGAATTTTAATGCCATCTATCAATTTTGTAATATCAGTCTTAATTCCCCTGAAGTTCATATTTATCAAACGAATAACTTCTTCATTTGATGATGTTCCGCTCCAATACGGCTGGCAAACTCCATCAACAATAGCAGAAACAACTGAATTAGGATTATATATATCCTTGCCATTTAGTTTATAGCCGTCATACCATTTTTTTAGTTCTTCATGAGTCAATTTACATAAAGGTTTTTTAACTATTTCCTCCACCTCATCTTTGGTAAAACCAAAATATGTTTCATAAGGAGCAGGTCTCAGCATGCTGTATTCGTTGGAATTATTAAGAGCTGACTGGGAATTGTATTTTTTTATCGGCAGTATACCTGTAAGATAAACGAGGGAGAAACATTCCAAACAATCTGATGACTTAAACATACCTCTTAGCAAATCTATGAACTTCGTCTGAAGTTTTCCATTTTCACGGTATTCACGATAGATCAAATCCCATTCATCCATAATCAAAATAAACGTAATACCTAAAGATTTATGTATGGATGACAGTGCACTGGTCAGACCTATATTGCCTATTTTAGCCTTTTCCAATATCGGCCCAAAAGGTACATGATCTTTTAATTCGCTGATAATCTGATACTCAAGAAAATCAACGATATCCGCTACATTCTTTACTTTTTCTCCGTTTAAATAGGTAAGATATCTAGTATCGACCGTATTCATGTCAATGTAAATAACATTAAACTTATTAAGGTAGGTTTTATAAGTTATGTCAGTTACCTTGTTATCAATCAGCTTCTGACCTTTATAGTCTGATATTTTTAAAGTTGAAAATAGCTCCATGCTGTCGACACTTTTTGAATAATATGAGGCCAGCATTCTCGCCATTATGGTTTTTCCAAATCTGCGAGGTCGGGTAAAAGCTATCAGCTTTGAATCCGAATCAAGTCTGTCTATAGTTTCTCCAATGAATCCTGTTTTATCTACAAAAACTTTGCTGATACGGTTGTTTACAATTTCCGTGAAAGCATTATTTCCATTTGGATTAAAAAAAATACCACTCATAAATATCTCCCACAACGCAACTATTCATCGAGTGTTTTCAGGTAATTACTATCTTTTTTGTACAAACCGCATACTCTTGTGACCATGCTGACAGTAGTATTAAGCAATTTGGCAGTTTTAGATATGGATAATGGAGGATTATTCAGAATATGACATTCAATAATCTTTCTGTGCAGTTCTTTATTTGCTTTGCGTCCAGTATATTTACCTTTCTGTTTCGCAATTTCAATTATATCAGAAAAATCTATTATACCTGGAACAAGTAATCTGGCTCCTTTTGCACGAATCTGATCAATCAAACGTTCTGCATCTTGAATCGGCAGCCTGCTGATGCGGTCCATTTTTTCAGCCACAACAAAATCACCAGGTTGAAGCTCACTTATAAGCTTCTGTAGTTCAGGTCGGTCCTCTACAGCTCCAGAAGCCTTCTCACGATAAATACCAGCGATATAAAATCCCTGACTTTTTGCATCGTCAATCAAATGTTCCTGGCGTTCGATTGTCTGTTCTTCAGTAGAAACTCTGATATATATTCTTACATTACCTTTTGACATTATCTACTCCACCGTTTTCCATCTTTCATCAAATGGAGTTAAATCCTTCCCCTGGGGAACGTACCAGTACTTAACCGAACGATCCCACTTTACTCCCAACTTCTCAGCATCTTCCTTATACTTTAAAGGGATGAAAAAAATAGATTTTTTCTTCATTAGATTGTATTGATTTATTCTGTAATAAACGGTTGTTCAATTGATTAAACTGAGAAATATATTTTTTTGTATTGATAAAATTTAAATCATCTAAAGTAAGTTCGTTTTTGTTTCTTAAATTCTGAATATCCAATCTCAAATTTCTATCAAAACAGTTCCTAAATGAGCATATAAGTTGATTTTCTGTGACTACAAATGCAGAATCTTACATTATCCATTATTCAATGCGGATAATTGATGTAATTATTATCAAAAATAACAACTTATGACAAACAGTATTGATGTTAGCGTTTGCTATCTATGGGTAAATTGTGTAATTATTTTGACGTTTATCTAATAAATTTTTGCAGAAACGTTTAAAAAAGGTTAAAATGTATATACTTTAATGTATAATTAATGTTTGATAATTGTTAGCAGAATTTTTACTGACATACGTCCGTGCATGCATGACTGAGGCCTGTACCTGAGCCGCAGCATGTTTTTGGGGGACGTTTATTTCAGCTTTTGTGCTGAAGGTAGAAACACACATAAGAACTATAAACGAGGATAAATCATGAAAAGTACCTTTACTTCAGCCTTCGGGCTTCTTGCATTCGCAATCAGCATTAATGCAGCTGCAGGTTCTGAAGGTCCCGGCGTTTCAGTAATAACCGACAATTTTCAGGTTTTGGAATCCGGTTCAGAGGTCGGAAATGCCGTAGAGCTTGGCAAGGTCGGTGCAAAAACCGTTGTAAAGGGAAAGAAATCACCTGATCATATTGCTTTTGTGAGAAGCGATGACGGCAATAACTACATTATCAAGAACAAACTTCTGGTTCAGTGTGCCAATGGTCAGAACTGCATTCCTACAGGTGTAAGCGCTACCGAGGTGAGTGCCGGCTGCTACGAGATTGTTGTTTACAATTATGATCAGTGGATGACCATGAAGGATGAAATGAGTCGCAGTATCGCCGTTCGCAAAGTAGCTCCTTCATACTACGACGGCATTAAGCCTTCATTAAAATAATTTCATACCTAACAGGTTTCTGAGATCTCGGGAGCCTGTTTCACTATTTTTCTAAGCCCCTGTCTCACTTTTTTTTCAGGCCACTGTCTCTGAATATCCCTGACTGCTTTTCCCGACACTGTCAGTACTGACCGGCAGGCTGTTCCGCATGTTCTTATCATCTGCGACAGTCAACTGCTCTTTTATATTGATCTCATTCTAATTAATATACATATTTTGCCTGATTCTTCGTCAGAAGTTTTATACTTATACCTGTTCTGAAGGATGGCATTTTCCCTTGTGTCGACAGATGAAATTCACCTTCAGTCCCCGTCACGATCTCATCAGCTCTTGAGTATAAAGGAGAATTATGAAAAAAGCTTTTATTCTTGCTGCAGCCCTGTGTTCGGCTGCGGCCTGTTCAAACAATCAGGCGGTTACCATGAATGAAAATGGAAAGGAAATCATAACGGACGGCTTCAGAGTCGTCTCTGCAGATGAAAGTTTTCCGGCCGAAGACTTGCTGGGTCCCCTCGGTGATAAAAAAGTTGTCAGGGGGCGGAAGGATCCGTCACATCTTGCTTTCGTAAAAAATGATAACGGCCATAACTACATTATTGTCAATAAAATACTGGTAACCTGCCCGAAGAACGTTAACTGCATTCCTGCGGATCTGCAGGCAAAACAGCTCAGTCGAAGCGTGTACGAAATTACCGTAGGTTCGTATGAAAAATGGAAGTCCGTTCAGGACGAACTTAACAGGACTCAGGGAATCAAACAGATTGCTCCTGCTTTTGAGCACGGCATCATTCCTTCCCTTAAAAACAGCAGGTAATTATTTTTAGCAGAACCCGGTCATTCCTGTTTTGTAATCAGTGCCATCGAGGATGATATGATAAAGAACAAAGATAACAGTCATTCACGCATTATAGGTGCCTTTCTGATGTCTGCCCTGGCCGTCGCCATATCGTCATGCGGAGGAGAATCCTCACCGTCGAACAGCCGAAAATACGTTGTCAGTGATGACGGCATTAAATTAAACGGTAAGAACGATGCAGGGGTAATTCTGGATGTTGCTGAATACGGTGATATTTTCAGCGGCAGACCGTTTCTGATAAGTTATGCAAAGCAGCAGGAGACCGAACCTCTGTCTGATTACGGAGAAAAAGATACCGGCCTTCAGCCGTTTCGCATACAGGCGGAATTCGGGGATGTTTCAGACACTCATCCCGTAACCGGAGCCGAAGCTCCTGAGGGAACCGTATACTACACTGTTCCGGAGCGCGTACTGTACGCCACTCAGGACGGTTACGGTTTTACCGAAAAATTTACGGTCTATGATGAAGAGGATAACCATACCGAATTCACCATGAACGTGGGGGCCGGTACCAGACACGGAGATCCGGTTTTTCCTGATCAGTGGCATATAAGAAACATCGGTCAGAATCCGTTTTCCTTCATTACAGGTCCTGTAAGCGGATATGATGCCGGAGTTATTCCCGCATGGCATCTTACCGACGCTGACGGAAATCCGGTTTCAGGCAGAAACGTGAAGGTTGCGGTGCTTGATGAGCCGATTGATTTTAATCATGAGGATCTGAAGGATCGCAGGTTTACTCCGGATGGAAAAGGACTTTACGGTGTAAACCTCGATAATTCCTCCGGCCTGTCCATTCACGGAACAGAGGTGGCCGGTCTTATAGGCGCCACTGCGGGAAACGGCAAAGGTGTTCGCGGCATAGGCTATGAGTCCCTTCTCACATCTTATTATTACGGGGAAGCCCCTTTCAGTTATCTCACTGATCCCAGGAACGTCTCAATGGTAAGCGCCAGTCTCGGATACGACAGCAGCTATTCGTACAGGCCTGAACTTGAAATGTATTTTCAGTCAATGCTGGAAAACAATATACCGTTCATCCGTGCGGCCGGCAATGAGTATTATTCCGTAAGTTTTGAAGGAAGCAGGAGATTTTCCGATGAGTGTATTCTCCGATCTGTCAACTGTCAGTTCAATCAGACCTCATCTTTCAACCGCGCAAGATATGCAGTCAATGTTGCCTCCCTTAATTCGCAGGGTGTGAGAGCTTCTTATTCAAGTACCGGGTCGTATATATGGGTAACCGGATTCGGAGGTGAATCCGGTTATTACGATCTTGATTTTACTTCACCGGGAATCGTAACCACCAAGTCCAGTCGTGATCCGCAGGAATACGCAGACGCAAAAGATGCGGGTACCCCGTGGCGTCTTGATCCTAATTACTATGATCTCAGAAAATACTATACTCATACGTTTTCGGGAACGTCTGCGGCAACACCGACAGTGTCCGGTGTAGTAGCCCTGATTAAACAGGCAAAGCCGGATATTACGGTTCCCCAGATTCGTTATATACTGGCAGTCACCTCCTCTAATGACAAGACTCCGGGATGGAGTTCACTGGACTACGGCAGCGTCATCCAGAATGTCGAGGAGATGAATAATGCCAGTGTCACTCTTGATGCCGGATGGCATGAAAACGGAGCAGGTCTGAGGTACTCAAATTATTACGGATTCGGGGTGATCAATGCGGAAGCGGCGGTTAAGCTTGCACTTTCCTGTGATGAGGATGATGAATGCAGGATAAGATCAGCACTTCCGTTTCAGTACAGAAGCATTGATTCATCTCCATGCTCCTCCTCTGATAAGGGCAGGACTGTTACCTGCGTATTCCGCAGATTCGTAAACAGTGATACTGAAATAAAGGCAGAAGGCTCTTTCCGTATTGACAATGTTGCGTTTGACATGGCCGGTTTTACCTATGCCGCTGAGCCTGATGTCGGTATTTCCGAATGTTCCGAGGCAGGTGACGGCAATCTGTATTCCGCTTATTATGCCAACAGTCTGATGCAGATTGAAATGACTTCTCCGCGCGGAACCTTATCAATTATCAAACCGGTATATGCCAACTGGGATTTTGACGGTGCTCATTTCAGAACAACCAATGAGATCGACGGGGTCAAAGGTGAATTCCTGCTGACCACCTCTGATTTCTTCAACGAGCATATGGAAACATCGGAAGTCACGCGCCTTCGAATAAGGAGCGTCTGTCCTGTTGACGTCAAATCTCTCAATAAAAGCATGAAACTCGTTATGGATGTCTATCCTGATTAGAAAGCATTCGGGACCGGTCTGTCATCATTACGTTTTGACATGAACGACCGGTCTTCCTGCACGTTACTTTTCCTGTTTTTTCAGAAGAATGCAGGCTAAACTGAGATATATCATGGCCATAGTGAAAATTATCACGTACATTCTCCAGAAGCTGTCAAAACTCAGTCCCTTGGTAAAGCTTCCGAGACAGATAATCTGGAACCATGAGCACGGGAAAAGTTTACCCATATGGTATGCCGCACCTTCAAGAGTTGAAAGCGGATACAGAAATCCGGAAAAGTTGATGGCTGGCAGAATGGAGAGTATTGCCGACCCGAAAATTGCGGCCACCTGAGTACGCACGAAGCAGGATATCAGAAGCCCGAAAGATGACGAGGCCGTAATCATCAGAAAAGCCCCGAGGGTAAGAGCCCAGAATGAACCTCTGACCGGAACGTTCAGAACGTACACGGCACAGGCCGTCATGCACAGAAAACTTATCATTGAGAGGATGATATAAGGTATCTGCTTGCCTATAAGGAACTGGTAGACTGCGGCCGGAGACGTATAAAGGTTGCTGATGGTGCCGATATCCTTTTCCCTCACAACACCCAGAGCAGTCATCATGGCCGGGAACATTACGAGAGACAGCATGATGAGACCGGGAACCATGACATACACGCTTTTAAAGATCTCGTTGTACATGAAGCGGATTTCGAACGGATTGCGCTCTGAGGCGATCTTTGCTCCGTGCGGATCAGTCAGTGAGGCATTGTATCTGTTCATGATGCCGCTTACGTATCCGCGGACGTTGTTTGAGATGGTCGGGAAGGCCCCGTCGATCATAAAGCCTACTTCAGGCTTCTCTCCTTTAAGCAGTGAACTGCCGTAGCCGTCAGGAATGTCTATGAGAAGCTTGATATGCTCCTTCTGAAAAATCTTTACCGCCGGCAGCGATGAATCGATTTCCTTTTCATAAAGATAGGCTGATCCCCTGAATTCATTTACAAGCGCCCTGCTTTCCTGCGAACCGTCATGATCGATTACCGCAAACGGCATCGGCGTCATGTCAAATGAAATGCCGTATGAGGCCGATATTTCAAAAATAAGGGCTCCGAAGATTACGAAGAACATTCGTATTTTGTCTCTGAGGATTTCCCTGCCTTCACGAACGGCAAAGGCCCTGATGATGGACAGCGTATAGAGAAAACCTCCATGGGTGATGTTCTTCACCGAGTCTTCAGTGCCGGCACTTTCAGGAATCTCTTCAACCGCGTCACTCTGCTCTTCTAGATAATGAATAAAGGCCTCTTCCAGAGTATCTTCATTGCGGTTTCGTTTAAGTTCCTCCGGAGTTCCTACCGCCAGTACCCTGCCTCTGTGCATCAGGGAAATGCGGTCACATCTTTCCGCTTCGTTCATAAAGTGAGTTGATACGAAAATTGTTACCCTGTCTTCCCTGGAGAGTTTAATGAGGTAATCCCAGAACATGTCTCTTGCCGCCGGATCCACCCCGGATGTAGGTTCATCCAGAATGAGAATTTCCGGTTTGTGGAGACAGGCCGCCGCAAGCTGAAGTCTCTGTTTAAGCCCCAGGGACATGGATGACGGCCTGGTGTGTCTGAGCTCCGTAAGGCTGAATCTTTCCAGCACGGATCTTATGGCTCTGCCGCGTTCAGTAATCGGTATGTGATAGAGCTTGGCATGAAGATACAGATTCTCCATTACCGTAAGCTCCTCGTACAGGGAGAAGGACTGGGACATGTAGCCTACCTTCATTCTGATTTCCAGATTGCCGGCGGTGAATTCCTTCCCCATGATTCTGGCTTCACCGGATGTAGGTTCCAGCAGACCGGTAAGCATTTTCATGGTGGTTGACTTGCCGCAGCCGTTAGACCCCAGAAAACCGAAGATCTCGCCTCTTCCGATTTCAAAGCTTACGTTGTCCACGGCGGTAAAGCTCCCGAATCTGCGGGTTAGATTTGTGGCACTTATGGCATATACACCGTCGCTGTCAGGCGTATACGGAGGTATCCTGAATCCGCCTTCCTTTCCTCTCTTGTCGGGAGGAAGGAGTTTCATGTAGGCTTCTTCCAGAGTGGCGGCATTCATGGACTTCATGATTTTCGCAGTGCTGTCACAGGCAATGATTTTACCGTCATTCATCATGATGGTGTGCTGAAAGCCTTCAGCTTCGTCGATGTATGCGGTGGATACGATAACGGTCATTCCCGGATTTTCCGAGCGGAGAGAATCAACCAGTCTCCAGAACTGACGTCTTGATAACGGATCGACGCCTGTCGTCGGTTCATCAAGAATCAGCAGCTCCGGACTGTGGATCAGGGCGCAGCAGAGGGACAGCTTCTGTTTCATGCCGCCGGAGAGCTTGCCTGCGGCTCTGTCCGCAAACGGAGTAAGAGAAGTCGCGGCCATGAGTCTTCTGATGCGGGCATTCTTCTCCCTGCCGTTCAGCCCGAACAGATCCGCATGAAATGAAAGATTTTCGCGGACGGAAAGTGTCTGATAGAGATTTTTGCCGAGCCCCTGAGGCATAAATGCAACCAGACGTGAGAGATATTTACGTTCCGCAGCTTTGGTTATGTCTCTGCCGAATACCTTCACCTCTCCCTTCTGAAGAATTCTGGTTCCTGCAATTACGGACAGCAGCGTGGACTTGCCGACCCCGTCGGCACCGACAAGTCCGATGGTGGTTCCGCCCGGCAGCACCAGGGAAACATCGTCAAGAGCCGATACCCTGCCGTAGGAATGGCTCAGATGACTTATGCTTATCACGGGATTCGCGATGTCCCGGGGGTTTTTAATCTTATCCATAATTACTCAGCCGGTTATTAGCCTTATACGTGGAAAAAGTACGGATGGTTATGCTACTGATTTTCTGTGCCGGCAGTATCAGGGACCGTGTGAGCCGCTGCCGCGGATTCATCCCGTCCGTTTTTAATTTCAGTCATGCCGTTTTTTACGCTGAGATAATCAGGCCACGGCGCACCCGCATAGTTCACGTACCCTACTGACGGCATACCGCCCTTGAGCATGCGGTAGTTTGTTCGGGTAATCTCCTCCGGAATTCTGAGAGTAACCTTGAAAAGAAGTTTTGCTCGTTCTTCTCTGGTTTCCACGTATTTCGGCGTGAACTGGGCATCATCCGCCACATAATCAACCTTTGCAGGAATCACCGTATCAATTCCGTCAATTGCAATACGCGCCTCGTCGCCCACCTTCACCCTGGCGGCTTCTGATGTAGGCAGAAAAACGTCAAGAGTCACGTCAGTCGGATCAAGCATGGAGACAACCCTGCCACCAGCTCCCACAACATTGCCCGGTTCGGCGAGACGGTATTCGACAACCCCGTCAAAAGGAGCCCTTACGGTCATGTCGTCATTGCGTGATTTCGCTTCTTCGAGAAGCGCGTCGATTCTGCCTGTTTCGTAAAGAGCCTCCTGTTTTTCCTTCAGGAGCACCTCTTTACTTTCTTTTCTGGTGCTGAGGGCTGTCATGCGTCTTTCAAGTTCCGTCTGGGATATCAGGCTGTCGCGGCGGAGATTCTGCGCATCGTTAAGTTCTATGGCGGCAAGTCTTATTTCCTCGTCTGCCTGACGCAGACGCGAATCTATTTTCGATATCGTTTCGAGAGCCCTTTTCTTCTGAGCGGTTACTGATTTCACCTGGGCTTCGGTAACCGATGAAGACAGAACGGCAAGCACGTCACCCTTGTGAACCTGCTGTCCGCGATCAACGGCAACGGTGTCGACTCTGCCGGCATAGAGACTGGCGACATCCACTCTTTTCATTTCAAGGCGGCCGTTGCAGGCGGCGATGCCTTCGATTTCGACGGCTGAACCCTGTTCCTGCTGTTTTAAATAAAACACACCGGCAGTCAGACCGGCAATCAGAGAAACGGGAAGAAGTATTTTTAAGAATTTCATATGGAATCTCAGTACCCCGGCGGGGAATCTCCTTTAAACGGTTCCGGATGAGTTTTATCAGGACTCTCAGGCAGTGAACCGGCATCGTCGGCAAAGCGGTACACATGCTGTCCCGGAAAAATCCCGGATACCTCATTTTCATTTTAATTCCTAATGAGAAATTATGTTTAACCGGGATCTTAAAAAACAACTTTTAACATAATCTGTACTCTCATTTGTGAATTGCGTTTAACCTTTAGACATTGACAGTGCCATATTGTTCATACTTGTCATAAAATATTAAAAGTAGTTTGTTTTTTTTGTCTTTTCAGTGTGACTTGCCCTTCCGCTGCATTGAAAGATCTCGTTCACTGATTCCGGGGTTGTTGGATGAAAGGCTGGATTGCTCGGTTTGTTGTGGCTCTGTCGATAGCATCATGCATGCTGCCGGCCGCACATGCTCGTCCGTGGACCAGACAGAATTATCTTACCTGCAGGGTGACGCTGGTAATCAGCGGTAATTTTTTCCTGTGCGAGTCCGCAAACGGCAGGGAGAATCTGGTACGGATGGCGGATATCGAAGCTCCGGAACCTACTCAGCCTTACGGAGAGGAAGCCCGCAGGTACCTGAGGGATCTCATCTGGCAGAACAAAATCAGCATCAAGGTCAGAGACCAGAAAGATGAAAAATATGAAAATAATGAAAATAATGATTATGTTCTGGGCGAGATCTACTACAGGAAGCTCAACGTAAACAGAGAGATGATACGTCAGGGATATGCCTGGGCAAACCGTAAGAACACCTCCTCCATATATCTCAGAATTGAACATGATGCCCATTCATTCGGTTTCGGACTGTGGCACGATGTCGAGGCCAGGTACCCTGCCGAGTTCCGTCGTGAAAATCCTATGGATTTTGAAGATCTCAAAAAACTGGCTCAGGAAAGAGATGAGCAGATTGAAAATGAAGCCGCCTCTCAAAAATCCAGAAACAGTTCAAAAGCGCAGACTTCCAGATAAAACATCTTTAACGGACGTATTTATTTCCCGTGTTTCAGAAACCTGAATATATTCTCCCGTTCTGATATTCGTATCATAGTTTTTGTTTAACATTCTGATTACATCTACGGAAAATTTTTATAATCAAATGTGTGATCTATCTCAATTCTAAATTATCGTTATATAAAAATATACAAAAGTGTTAAAATTTTTGTAACGGTTCAGAAAGTAGATACTGCAAAGGTTTCACAAAAATTTCCGAACCGTCCGGTGCAATAAAATACAAAAATCGTCATTGATAATATTTATCATTGAATCATAAAAGCACCTATTGTATATTATGGCCGGTTTAACGGTAAAAATGCCGTTTAAGGATTTGCGGCCGTACAAATCACATACACTTTGAGGTCAAACTGATTTAACATGAAAAAACTGAATATTTTATCATCCCTGATGATATTTGCAGGGCTGGGTGTGGCACATGCTTCACTGCTTGATGCCACTTCAAACAAGCTGGAAACAACTTCTCAGACAATTTCAGCTACAAAGGATGCTGTTGACAGTACCAAGAACGCAACAGACGCTCTTAACAATCTTTCTTCAGTGGCAACCGGAAGTGCTGCTACCAGCACCTCTACCCTGGAAAAGGCTTCTTCCACTCTTAATTCCGCAAAGCAGACCGTTGATTCAGCGAAGGATACCCTGAATTCAGCTCAGAGCAATCTTAATGCCGTTGGCAGCCTGACCGATACGGTTACAAATGCCGCTTCAGGTTCATCAGACATTCTGAACTCTGCAACCGATGCCGCCGTTACCGCGGCCAAGCAGAAGGCTGAAGAGGAAGCAAAGAAGAAAGCCGCTGAAGCAGCAACCAATGCAGTTGGCAGTCTGTTCAACTGATTATAAAACCGGGGACTCCGTCACCATGTGTTAAATACCTGTGAGACTGAGACAGCCTGAGTTATATTGAGAAGAGAAACCGGAGGTTTGCAGTAATCCTCCGGTTTCCCTTTTTGCTCTACTCATTCAGCATAATCTTTAGGAGTCGGCCGACACGTGTCCGATGATTAGTCTCCGTCAAATGCGATTGAGGTGAGTTTTTTTTTCATTCGCTCCAATTGAGTGTCTGCTTCGGTGTTCACCTGCTCTTTTTAATAACTTATGCTGAATGGAATTCTGATGCTCCGGGATATGATCTGATTCAGAACCTTCTTAATTCTGATTATGACCTGCAAGTGTGGTATAATGCCCCAAAATTCAGAAACGGAGTGGACTTTAGATGATTCGGAATGCTGTTATAAACTTTCTGGCCGAAAATGCCTGTGCCGGAAAGCAGACTGTCGATCCTGATCAGAAATCCGACACGCTCTCCGAAAAAAACGTTAATACCGCCAGAAGCGAAAACGTCAGTCTCAGAGCCCTTGCGGAAGATAAATTCCCATGTCTCGAGGAACTGGCGGACACTCTTGAACTCATTATCCGTGCCTCGGCGTGTCGCGAAACAGTCGTGATATCAGGCTCTGATGAATCACTGTATCTTGCCTTCGGAAGATGCCGCGGTCTCCATAAGGACACGATGATTTTCAGGAGCCTTTTCGAGCCTCAGGTCAATAGCTTCAGTTACACCCCCGGGGTTCTTATTGCTGCAGATCCCGCAAAGCTTACCTTAAGAGCTGAAATATATGCTGATTCCGATGCTGATGAGATCCGTGTCTTCAGTCGGGAGAAACTGACTGAAGACTCCAGCTTAAAATATGGTGACAACCTGGAACCTGAGGAGTTCTTTTTAAACGGAGACCTGACTCAGGTTCCCGGTTACAGGGAATTCGCCCGCAGGATCGGTTATATAACCGGCGTCATAAACTCTTCCGGCAGGACTCTCAAAAAAGCGGTAACAGCCCGCAGAGCAGTGTTCAGCACCGGAGGAATCAGGAGATTCTCTGCCGGAGCTCTTAAGAATTTCATCAGCCGTCTTGTCCGTGAGCGTGTATTAAAAGTCAGAGATGAAAGCTACCTGTACCTCGGTTTTGCCGATGCGTGCCGTCAGGAAACGGATATGTCCGGCGACGGAAAAGAGCATTCTGCAACTGACGGACCGGAGCTCTTTGTTTCCTTCACTCCGGAAAAACTCTTCAGCATCCGCGACGGCAGAATTTACTGCGATGCACTGGCGGGATCTGTTCCTGTGGAACAGGGAGACGCTCTTATCAGGGATCCCAAAAACCTTAACGAAAACCGTATCGTGGCGGATTTCATCGACGACCGCCTGCGTACGATATCTGATGACGTGCAGCGGATGCCCGTAAAGCTTAAACGGCTTTCATACATTACCCATCTTCTCATTGAAATCTCCGGAAATATAAAGAATAATATTTCAACGGAAGAAATTATCAGACTGCTTCACCCTACCCCCGCAACTCTGGGATATCCCCGTGAAGAGGCCGTCAGGGTACTTGACGGGTGCGGAGCCCTTCTTACCGGAATGTATGCGGGAACCGCCGGCATGACATACGGCGGCTGTTCGACAGCCCTGGTGATGCTGAGAAGCGCTCTGTTTAGAAATGGCGAGATAACACTTTACGGCGGAGCCGGAATCATGGGAGAATCAGACCCGCTTTCCGAATGGAAGGAGACCGGCCTCAAGATGACCGCCGTACTTAAAAGAATAATACCGGAAGATGACGTGGCCCGTGTGCTGGCGAAAATCAACATGATGAAGTCCGGAGAATAAAAAGGAGAAACGCAAGACATGATTAACTCCCTCAGGGAATACGGTTACAGAGCTTTTAATCAGTCCGCTGAAATCATAGCTCTGCTCACCTGCATGAAGATAGAGACCGCATACTGCGATGCCATGTCCATGAAATCCTATTTCGGAATGGTTGCCGAACAGGCTCCCACACCTCTCTTCCGCATAATCTATGATGAGAGACTTCTCGGTTTTCTGTCTTACGGAAGATCCCGTGTGTCTGAAGAACCGATTGCGGTAATCGTCAGTACCGATGAGGGACTGGCAAATCTGGCCCCTGCACTGATGGAAGCCCGCGGTCATAAAAATCCCATGGTCATCATCAGCGCGGACATGGCCAATGACATGAACGAAAACGGCTGCGGCAGTTCAACCCATGTCGATCCGATACTTGCCAACTTCTGCGAGTACGTGCCTCTGGATCTGTGGAATCCGCGTCTTACCCCTTCAGGAATCGCCTTCAGGGTCATTAAGGCCTATGAAAGAGCGGAAATGCTGAGAAAACCCCTGCACATAAGACTTACCCCGCAGCCGGGACTTTTCTGCGAAATCCCCGAAATCAAGGCCGGACAGCCTATTTTTGAGAATTTCGATGAACGCGTGGTAACCTCCATCATGGAAATTCAGGAAGAAATGCTCAACTGCTTTACCGGTTATCATTTCAGCAGAATTCAGTCAGGTACTGCGGAAAATTCGGATGCTGAAAACTCCGTTGTCAGTGAAGCCCTTAACGAGAATCTCAATTCCCTCTCCCGCAACATGACGGCCACGGATGACAGACTCGGTCTCCTGAGACATATCACCGATTCCAGAACTCTTGTGATTGCCGGTTCCCTTAATGCCGAAGAGGCTGAAAACGTCAGGGTTTATCTTGAAAGAACAGGTTTTCAGGTATATGCCGACATTCAGTCAAATCTGAGAGGCAGTACAAAGCTCAACTACATCGCGGATTTTGATGCCTGGTACAGAAATCATCAGCCGTCATCCTTCATTAACCGCGGCATGATGACGGAGACGCTGCCGATGTCCGACAGCGCCAAGGTTTCCTACGGCAATCTTCCGTATGACTACATTCTGGTGCTCGGAGGCAGATTCATTTCCAAAAGTGTTCTTGAGTTCCTGTCCGTCAGAAAGAAGAATGTCGTTCAGGTGTTCATGAACGATTCTCCGTACAACATGAATGCCGGAAGCGTCTGGGGTGTTTCACTTAACGAAAGCTATGACGTGCTGCCGTATATTCAGCCTGCGGACGTATCTTTGAGAAAGACCGCATCAGTATTTGAATCCAGAAGAAACTCAGGATTCGAGAGCATTGAGGATCTTAAAAAGAGAGACATGCGAAACGAGGCTGACTTCTTCAGACTTCTTAATGATGCACTGCCTCAGAAGCCGTATCTGTTTCTGGGAAACAGTACTGCGGTAAGAATGGCGGACAGATACCTGAACGTTCCCAATACCGTATTCACCAGCAGGACGGTTTCCGGAATCGACGGTCAGATTGCCACCGCGGCGGGGATTGCCTTTGAGCATCCGACCGTGGCGATCATCGGCGATACCACGGCTCTGTACGATCTCAGCGCCCTGCCGTTCATCTGCGTCTGTCAGCTGAAGGTTGTCGTTCTCAACAATAACGGCGGCAGAATATTTGAGAGATTTCCGGTGGCCTCTGAAAAGATGCTGAACACCTCGTTCATCAATCCTCACGGCATGAATTTCTATCATTTCTGCAAATCATTCAGAATCCGATACGCCTGTGTAACGAACTACGACGAGCTGTTTGAAATGCTTAATGACAGGTCCGTGAAACACTGTCTTATCGAGGTTGATCTGACACGTAATCAGGACGTTAAAAAATACGTTGAAGCCGAGATTGAAAAGTCAGTAAATACCGGAAGCGGTAAAAACGGAAACTCCTCCCCGGCGGAAGAGGCTTCCGATGATGCGGATAACATCAGGTCTTAACCGAAAGCGGCAGATTTTTCCGGAGTTAATATAATGAGTGAAAAAGAACAGATCATAAATGAACAGGTGCTTTCCGCCTTTCGCGTGCTGTACCCTTTAAGAAAATGCGGTTTTCAGGATATATTCTATGCACCGGGTTCAAGAAGCGCCCCGCTGGTTATGGCCATGTCAGCCATTTCCGGATTCAGAAAGCATATTCATTATGATGAAAGAGGTCTGGGCTGGTATGCTTTGGGAGCCGCCAGGGCCACCAGGAAACCGTCCGTAATATTCACCACGTCAGGCAGTGCCGTGGCAAATCTGTATCCCGCCGTGGTTGCAGCCTGCCGTTATGATATTCCCCTGCTGATCATAACTGCCGATCGTCCTGATGAGCTTCTTGACTGCGGAGCCAACCAGACAACCTGTCAGGGACGCATATTCGGCAAATTTGCTTCATTTCTGCAGATCTACGAGGATTATCTCGACCAGACCAACAACTTTACGGTCGAGAGAGTATGCAACGTCATCCGCACCTGTTCCCTGACCTGCAAGCCCGCCCATATCAATATTCCGTTCAGGGAACCTTTCTACACTGCAGATGAGGAGTTCCGCAACAGTGTGGATTTCAGCAGAATGCTGGAAATGATTAAAGAGGAAGCGGAAGATGAAACCGAAATGATTCACGGATACTTCCCGTCAAGATCCGATGAGGATTTTGCGGAATCCTATCTTCCGGTAAGATTCAATGCGGGCCGGGCTCCGTTTCACACCGTAATCGGCAGCACCGATGAGGTAAAGGAGCTTGCCGATGCCATTCCGTCCATGACTGAAACGAACTGCATGTACCGGCAGATCAACGCCGTCACCCGTTCAGTCTTCTACGAGCATCTCAGAGTTGATCAGCACGGTCACACCATTTATGACCTGGTGGAACAGGATATTGACGAAAATTCTCCGAAACTGACCTACATTATCCAGTCATACGGATGTCTGAAGAGCTCCTGCAACGCCGGTCTGGTTGCCATAGCCTGCGGAGCCGGACTTAAATCCAATATCCTGCTTATCATAGATCCGATAGATCTTATTGCCGACCTCAATTCAGTGCCTCTGATGAAGGAAAGCAGAGTAAAAATGCTCCTTCTGGACAGAAAGATGATGGATCGCTCGGGAAGAAGCAACTGTGCTCCTGATTTCAGCATTGAAGAAATTGCCAGAGGAATGAACATTCCTTACAGAACTGTTTCCAAAGCTCAGGAATTTAAGGAACTGCAGAAATCACTTAATAAGATGAAAAAGGTCTGGGAGCCTGAAATAATCGAAATTACCGATATAGTATGGTAACAGTCGCGTGTCAGGCTGTATCGCCTGGGGCTCACACATAAAACGTCTGAAGGTCATATCCGCTAAAGATATGACTTTCAGTTTTACTGTTATGATGTAACCGGAGACACAGTAAATATCAGTCGTACCAGCTGCCTTCCTGCTTTTCATCATCATCAAGATTGATGTTCTTGCGGAAGAGAACGGTGAGCGCTCTCTGAAGCTTGTCTTCCTCAACCAGTATCATGTCGGTCGGAATGGCATATTTGGTGGAGAAGGCGTCAAGGCCTTCAATGGCGTTGATGCATGAAGGATCGGAAACCGCAAGATACAGTGTATTGTTTACCACCCCTATAGGAACCATTTCATATTTCATGCAGTATTCTTCATTAAGATACTTCTGAGGAGCTGTTTTCGGGTTGAACTGAGAAAAGTCCATGGAAGGAAGATCATATTCTTCAGCAAGAAGATCCATAAGCTGTTTCGGTTCGGCGTAGCTTAAATTTATAACGGTGGCAATGACCGATTTTTCGTATTCCTCAACTTCACCCTGTACAACACTCTTTTTAGGGCTGCTAATAATGTTTTTTTCGACCAGCAGGTTCAGTAAACCGGATTCAACAGGCATGTTTTTTCCCTCAATATAGTTATTATAACGTACGGCTGACCATGTGAAACAAAGATAAAAAATGTGTTTCATGGCTGTGTCAGACTGTAAGATCTACTGCAGAATTCAGCTTAAAAAATCTGCAGAATGTTCAATAGCCGTTAGATATTCTACTATAATTCATTGCTATTTTTCTGAGAAATTATTGTTGCATATCACAAAAATCTTATCAAAAATGCCGTTTTTGTTAAAATCTGAAAAACCTTTAACAAATTCGAGATATCTTGTTCCGTATTTCTCTCTGATGCGCCGGGCCTCGCGTACGGTTTCCTCGCTGAAAAGATATTTACCGTCCGTTATGCACAGGAGATCTGCTCTGGCAAAAGCAGGATTATGCTCAATCATTCCGGAAACCTCGCGCAGGGCGTTGTCTATTGAAGTGCCGCCGCGGAAGGATCTCTTAAGGAATGAATTAAGTTCATCAAGCGAGGTGTCTTTTTCCGTACCGGTAATGGTAAGAGTCTCCGTTTCAATGGCGAAGTTTATGATGTGACACGGTCTTCCCGCCTCAAGACATTTAAGGGCCAGAACGGCGGTAACGGCCTTGGCATAATCTTCATTCTCACCTTTCATTGAACCGCTGGTGTCAACACAGACGATTACGGGGCCCCTTTCCTGTTCTCCTTCCCCGCCCGCTGTCCTGCCGTTCCCGGAAAATACCCTGGCCATTTTAATGAAGTCAAAGGCGAGAAGCTCGCGATTAAGAAGTTTTATGTCGAAAAGAGATTCCAGTTCCGGATCACTTAGTCTGGCAAGTTCTTCAGGAAGCACGTAATTGAGCGTGTCACTCAGTGTTATTCCGGAGATGTGATCGCCTTTAACGCTTTTACGGTACCTGCCGATGCGTTCGGTATAGATTTTCTCGGAACGTCTGGAAGCCAGGGCTTCGAGTCCGAGGGTTCTGCCGAGGGAATCAAGCAGTTTAATGAGCGGTACGTTGTTTCTGACCACATTGATATACCGAAGAAACACGCTTCCCGAGTCGGACGGACGGACCGTGGCATACGGACTCATTTCGGTCTCCCTGCCCCCGTTCTTCAGAAATTTTGACATGTAGTGGTCGGTCATGTCCCTTATTTCCTCGTCACTTCCGTCTCCGCCGAAGGATCTGGCGTATACGGAATAAGGGATTCCCTGAGATGAGCAGAAATCCACGCTTTCCTTAAGCTCTTCAAACTGAGTGCTTAAAGCCTTCTCGGAAAAGCTGCGGATTTCCTCTTCCTTTTCCTGCTCGAGTTTCCGTACGGCAGCCGTAACGGAATCCGTAAGAGCCCTGCGCATTCCGTCAGCCACATTGAACTCGCGGAGGCAGAGATCGGTGAGATCCTCAATTCTGATGATCTGCACGTTTTTATCCGGGGAGGCGGTATTGAGGTTATCTCTGAGAGCCATGAGCTCTGCGGAATAATCCGCATATGATTTCATGTGATCACGCAGTTCTGCTGTGTAATCGCGGATCCTGAGATACTTTTCACCCAGGTGATCAAGATCCTTCAGATACTGTTCCTTTTTCTGAAAATCCTTAAGCGTTCTGTGAGACAGATAATCGGCAAGGAGCAGATCATCCGCATATTCGTTTCCTCTGGCAAGACGCCTGTTAAGAGAATCGGCAAGAGAACGGTTCAGTCTGTTAAGACCGCCGAGGGCTGCATCCATGTTGTTGAGCACGGACGGCGTGCATCCGGCTCTGCGGCTGCGGACATAGTCCTCGCGGAGCCGGCGCAGGGTTTTTACGCCTTCCTGATAGAAATCGATAATGGGAAACACGCCCGGAACGGTTCCTTTCGGGGAAAACTCATCAGCGTTTCCTTTTCTCTCTTCATCATTGAAAACGTCAGCGACTGTCTGATCCCCCTTTCTGCCGGGAGTATTATCAGTAACTGTAGTTCTGTCGGTCATCAGTGCACCTCATTTACCTGAACGGGCATACCGGTATCCGGCCGGGGAGGCCGGATACCGGTGCGTCGTTATGCACCTGTCGCGGAAACTGAATATTTTCTGACAAGTTCGTTTACCCGGGATTCATAGTTTCCGGCTCTGGAGATTTCGGCAGTTACCGGAGCATAAACCTCCTCAATCACGGCCGTAAGCGCATGTTTCTCATCATCAGACAGGAAAATATCGGAGTTGACGCTGTTTCTCATGGCGTCAAGTCGCTCTCTTATTTCCCTTATGCATCTGCCGTTCTCCTCAATGAGCTGTTTTACCTTTCTGAAAGAGCCTATTATCTCATCAAGGAATTTCATGATGTCGCCGGAGATGACGCTGTTTACCTCGCCTCCGGAGGTGAATCTGATTTTTACGGATCTGCCGGTTGGCGCCTCTCTGGTGGCTGCCCTGCCGCAGACTCTGCCGTGATGATCAAATATGTCGAATTCACCGTCCTTTCTGAATTCATCATAAGGAATTCTGACGGAGGTTATGTCCGGCCTGTCTTCAGGTGAAAGCTCAAGCAGGCACTTTTCATGATTTATGGTCTGAAGACGCATTACCAGTTTGTCTGCTGACGGTGTTTCACCGTCATTCAGGACACAGTGAAGTCCCGCGGCAAAAAGCTCTTTCTTATCAGTGAGGGTGCAGTTGAGATGACGGGCTGAACCGATTCCCAGTCTTGAAATCTCATGCTCGAACCATCTGTGGTAGCTGTTCTTTTCCACCCAGATGTATCTTGCTCCGTTAAAGCGTCTTTCGTAGGTGATTACCTCGCCTCTTGCTGCAGGGAAATTGCCGTGCTTGGCCTGATAAAGCACCCTGTCGCCGTTTTCCATGAAGAGAACATAAGAGTCCATTCCGGCCATCTGCATGAAGCGGCCGTTAAGCTCGCTGTCAGGTTCACCACCTCTTAAAGGAGCCACCGTGCGCACGGCAGCCACGTCCGAGGCGTATTTTTCGGCATCAAAGCAGGCCGGCTCGAATATATCCTTGAAATCAATCCTGATGCTGGTTTTGATTTTCATCTCAAGACATCCGAAATGACTCTGAATTTCAGAAATTCTGGCATACATTTCGAAACGTTCGTCGAGACGGTTCTTAAGTCTTAACTGAATGAACTTTGGCAGAAGAGAAGAAGGCGCAGCATAGCGTTCCTCTTCCAGAGACTGACCGTCGATGCCTCTGTGTCCGGGAACCGAGAAGGTAAACACTTCGGTTCCATCGGAGTCTCCCTTGGTAAAGTACCCGTTAAGATCACGATAGAGAATGATTCTGATTACATCCCCGATTTCCGGAAGCAGAATGGAGGTTTTACCGTCCCTTACGGAATTACGGCACTTTTCATAGGTTTCGGAGGTATAGAAGTGATCCGGTGAAACCTTGCGGTACCATGAGTCAGGATTCCAGAAATCATTGGCTTTTACGTAGGTGAAGCCGAAGTCCTTGAGCATATTGAATAAAACCCTCGGTTCGCCCTTGTCGGAAGTCATGCGGATATCCACATTATGATCCGTGAACAGCTGTTCATTGCTGCAGGTGGCAAGAATTTCTTCAAGCACCCTGCTGTTTTCCAGAATCTTTCCTTCGTCGGTATTGCTGATTCTGGCACCCATAACCTGTCTTATCTCGTTAAGGATCAGCTTTCTGAGATAAGGCCTTTCGGAAGGACTGTGCCAGAGCACGTTCTCAAGCAGTATCAGATGTCTGATCCCGGCTTTCTCTTCTTCATTGAAGAAGGCTGCAGCCTTCATGAATACCGAGCTCTGAACCCAGCGGCGGTCGGAGACGTATGAAGCATCGGTTCCGGTCTTTTCGTTATCGGAAAAACCATCATAATCCGCATGTTCCCTGTTTAAACGTACGTTCTCGGCGTAGTCGGCAGCTATTTTTTCGCGCAGAGAGGCCATGGCGCTGAGAAGTTCATCGGAAAGCCCGGTGTCGGCAACGGCCTTCTTCCATTTTTCAAATTCATCGGCGGTTACCGCAAGTTCCTTCATCTTTCCGGCATGTGCGGATTCGTCATTTTCCACGGCCGGAGCGGTGCTAACCATTTTTATGAAATTGTCGGCTCCCCTGACAGGTTCTATCACCAGTCTGACAATGAATCTGTCATAAAGAGCGGCCAGATCATCATCGTTAAGCGGAATTTCATTTGAGGCCACGGCCATGCTGCGCAAAGGAGCCTTCATAATCCGGTTTCCGTTATGATATGTATGCTCGTTGATGAGTGTAAGCAGCGTGTTCAGCACGGCCGGTGATGACTTCCAGATTTCGTCAAGGAAGGCAAAGTCCGCGTCGGCAAGATATCCTGACAGCTGACGTTCGTATTCATCCTGTTTGAGTTTGGTGATGCTGATTGGACCGAACAGCTCCTCAGGTGTTGAGAAACGGTGCATCAGATGCTCGAAGTAGCGGCTGTTTCCTGCAAAAATATCATTAAGTCTTCGGCAGATCATGCTCTTTGCGGTTCCCGGAGGCCCGTAAAGAAAGGTATTGAGACCGCAGAGACTGGCAAGAACGGCTGATCTTACGGAATCGCTTCTGTCAACCAGCCCTTCTCCCGTGAGTTCCATTATTCTTCTGATTCTCCTTCTGAGAGACAGCCCTTCATTCTGAGTGTTTCCGGCGGATGATGCTGTGTCCATGATTCCTCCTGAACAAATATGTAATCACTCGACATACTGTGTTATAAAATCTCAAATCGATGAGTACGGAGGTTTCGGATACGTCATGACACCCTGTAAATCATCAGTAAGAAACTTGTAAATACAGATACTTTTTAGCTTATTATAACGGCTAAAAAATTTCCGGACTGAGATCCCCGCTGAAATACTGAACACTCACTACTGCCGACAGATGTAAAGAGACTTTTGTTATTATAAATGTGAAATGGTTCAAAGATAATGCTTCAGACTGCAGGAAATGCGGGTTTACGGACTGCCGTTATGTTTCATAACGCAGATATTGTTATAATATGAGTATATAAATTATTCACCACGGGGATTCAAAATGTCACGGAAAAAACATAATGCAGGTCCGCCCCAGTCAGCAGAGGATATTTCTTCTGACAAAGAGGCGCAGTCATGGATTAAAGAAGTTATCGACGCTGACACCTGCAGACTGTACGGCTGTCTGTATGATGAAATCAGTCATCGCGAGCTTCATGAGCTTACTGATCTTGCCGAAAGCATGATTGCGGAATACGGTTCCGCTGCTGTTATAAGGAGGTGGGAGGAATATCTCTACTCCCGGTGTACCACTCCCGAATCCGTCGTAAACTTTGCCAATCTGTTCTGGTGCTACGGAGGATACGAATACCGCATTTCCGACGCCTGCAGATTTTTAGGATATATCTTTTACCGCATAGGATTTGATCCGGATACCTATGATTACGGTGAGGATAAATACGATGCAACCGGAATTCTGGACAGTATTGCCACCTGTGTAATGGTCAAGGCCGGATACGGACATGCCGATCAGGTGAGAAATCCGTACTACACTCCTGAAAATGATCCTCTCATCATGGCTGAGGTAAGGGCGTTTCGTCAGACAGACCTCTGATTTCAGAAGTCCGCAGGCTGTTTTCCGCTCTTTCCGACAATGCCCAGGCCGAATACGGCGAAGATGACCGCCAGTCCGACATTGACAAGGTTGAAGAAGCAGTAAGGCAGATAGTCTAGAGTTGAAATTCCCATGATCCCTGAAAAGTAGACACCGCAGGTTGACCATGGTATGAGAACGGAGGTAATGGTTCCGCCGTCCTCGAGGGAACGGGACATGACGGTCGGCGCTATTTTCATGTCGTCATAGATTTCAGCATACATTCTCCCCGGAAGAATCACGCTCATGCACTGTTCTCCGGAAATGGCGTTTATGCCGAAAGCGGTAAGAACTGTCGCCAGCACAAGCCTGCCTGCGGAATTTATGAATCTGACCACTACGGACATTATACGGCGGAGGCATCCCGAGCATTCCATGGCTGAACCGAAACTCATTGCGGCAATCATCAGAATCACCGTGTTGAACATTCCTGACATTCCGCCTCCCGACAGAAGCGCATTGAACGCCTCGTTCCCGGTATTGAGCCTGAGTCCGTCATAGGTTACGAGCCAGAGGGCTCTGATGTTTTCCGGAAAGGAACCGTCGGTTCCGAGAATTCCGGTAATGCTGTCAAACTGAAATATAACTGCTGCGGCAAGACCTGAAACAATTCCCGCAAGAATGGTAAAAATCGGCGGATACCGCTTCACGGCAAAATAAATGAGCACGGCAAGAGGCAGAAGACACCATGGACTGATATTGAATGAGCTCTGAAGCATATCTCTGAAGGACTCGTTATCAATGCTTTCGGCTGCAGGCTGTGCCCGGAGCCCCGCTGCCGCAAACATGATTACGCTTATAATGATGCTCGGCACCGTGGTGAATGTCATGCCTCTTATGTGATCGAAAAGATTCACCTGACTTACCGCCGAGGCCAGATTGGTGGTTTCGGAAAGCGGAGACATCTTGTCTCCGAAATATGAACCGGAAATAACGGCTCCGGCGGTGATGACCGGATCCAGTCCCAGGGCTTTCGCTATGCCCATGGCGGCGATACCTGCCGTGGCCGCGGTATTCCAGGAGCTTCCGATGCACATCGACACCAGGGCGCAGACAATCGCCGCGCACGGATAGAATACTCTGGCGTTTATCAGATTCATGCCGTAATAGATCATGGTGGGCATGGTTCCGCTTACAAACCATACGCTTATCAGCACACCGACAAAAAGCAGAATCAGACATGCGGGAAGAGTTTCAGCAATGCCCTGAATCATGCCTTTTTCCAGCTCGGTATATTTCCGGCCTGCCAGAATGCTGACGATGAACACCGCGAAGGTGCTTGCAAAAAGCACCATCTGGTTCGGTCCTGACACGCAGTCGTCACCGAAGCAGTAGACGCTAAAGGCCAGAAGGATAAAGAGAAATACCACCGGAATCAGTGAAAGAAACAGGTTTGGTGAATTTTTCATGTCTGGAGTCATAATATCTGTCCGGTGTTCTTGTTGATGATGCGTCCCCGGTTCACTGTTTTTTCCGTTACATGCGGTTCCTATGTTCACGGCGTCGGAAAAAACGCAGAGACTTCAGGATCAAGTTTAAAGACAAACAGCCCGTGAATAAACAGATTTTTGGTAATTTTTATCGTGACGTCATTTTTGGAGGAATCACAGATGAATATTTATTCGTTTTTTTTGGACATATGCTTAATCTTTATAAAATACAATATGCTAAAATGTTCCTATAAAGTTGTTTTAAAAAAGAGACCGTGTGAATGAGAACCATCAAATCCAAACTGCTGCTGACAGTAATCGTTCCCGTAATTTCCTTTACTGTCTGCTCATTTGTTATCTTTGTGACCGGTAATATTCATCAGATCAATACGGCGGGATACAGATCGGCAATGTCACTTGCCAAGGCTACCACACAGAATGTTGATTCATGGCTGAAGGTTAAAAAAGGAATTATTTCTGGATATTATGGACTTGATACGGAATTTCTGAAATCAACCCTGCAGACGGGGCTGCCAATCAAGGTAGACAGTGTCTATGATCTTTATTACGGAGATCCGGAAGGAAAGACCTACGCGGGTCTTGACAGCGTAGAGAACTACCTTAAGAGCGGGTATGATCCCCGTAAGCGCCCGTGGTATATCGCCAGCAAGGCAAAACCGGGGGAAGTCGTAATTTCCGAACCGTATCTTGATACCACGACCAGCGATCTTGTGCTTACCATTTCCGAGGGGTACCCTGCAGCAGACAAGGGTGTTGTCGGTCTTGACCTGTCAATAGATGACGTCACCGGTATTATCAGCAGTCTTAATCTGCCTGTTGAAGGTGAGGCGTATCTCGTTTTTGATGAAGACAACAGAATCATAGTATCAAGTACCGGTGAGCCTCTGCTCAACAGAACTCTCCAATCGGTTTACAGGGAACTCTCCCCCGAAGTTATCAGCAGAACAACCGAAAAGGAGAAGATGGACCAGTCATTTTCCTCCATCAGCCTTGACCGCGGAGATGTTTTTGTTCTGTCTGAAAAATTGAATGAAGCTCCCTGGAAGATTGTCATAATTCTTGATAAGAACAGCTACCTAAGCATCGCGCACATATACATAGCCGTCGTTTCCGTGCTGTCCCTGCTTGTCCTCCTGGGAACCATTATCTACATAGCCCGTGCGGTTGAATCAAATATTGTAAAACCTGTTCATCACGTAGGCAGCATGCTCAGGGATCTTGCCGAAAAGGAACCTGATTTCAACAACAAGATTGACGTGCAGTCAGATGATGAAATCGGAGAGCTTGCCTATAACTTCAATCTCCTGCTGGACAATCAGAAGCTTCTTTTCAATAAAATCAACGGCTTCCTGAAAACCTCCACCAGGGATTCCATCAACAGCAATGAAAACATTTCAAACCAGATTAACGAACAGCAGAATGAGCTGAATGAGGTTATTTCATCCGTGGAACAGCTTAACGGTTCCATTACCAATATCGATCACTGCGTAGTTGAAACCGAAGAGATTGCCGGCAGCATAGGCGACGCCTCACGCGAAGGAAAGAAAATGGTTGAACAGAGCAGTGATTCCATAAGAGAACTTTCCGACAGTATCAGAAGAACCGGTGATGCCATTGCCACTGTATCCGAATGCGCCAACAGCATTTTCTCGGTTGTCGGATCCATCAAGGAAATTGCCGATCAGACCAACCTTCTTGCACTCAATGCCGCCATTGAATCGGCACGAGCCGGAGAGCACGGCCGCGGATTCGCCGTGGTTGCCGATGAAGTGCGCAGTCTGGCAATCAAGACCGGTGAATCAGCAAGTTCCGTTCAGGACTCCATAAAGACTCTGCAGAATCACGTGAATACCACGGTAACCCTCATGCAGCAGAGCATGAATGACTGCGAAAGCTCCATGAACTGTGTTAACACCATGAATGAGTCCATCAATACGATACTAAACACTGTTACCCGCATTAGCACCAATACCGAAGCCATTCGCAATGTCACATCGGATCAGTCCCGCCTGATTGATGATACAAGCGACAAGATTCTGAAGGTAAATGATTCAAATTCAAGTATCATCAGAACCATTTCGGAAAACAAGGAGAAGACCATTTCTCTCCGTAAAAAGGCCGAAGAAATCGCAGTGGAAATCGGTACGAACTGATACTTTTGAGCATGAACTGATTCAGAGGGGATTCGCTATGCGCGGGGTCCCCTTTTTTCGTTTTATGACACCTGTATGAAAAAATTGGCTCTTCACGGAATTGTTGGGAATGTAAATATTGAAGAAGGGGCAAAAGTATTCTAGTATTTAATACCACACAAAAACAAATAGAGATACTTT
>NZ_FOXF01000032.1 GCF_900115655.1 Ruminobacter amylophilus
AGTAATAACGAAGTTAGAGAGCTAATGCCTGATAACTGTTTAATTAGAGTAAATTTATAGCCGGATGTGATTACTTAAACATCTGAAACTGACAGTGATTTAGATAAGACGTTTTTCATCAAGAAGGTTTGAATTATCTACGATGTAACTATGATGGCACTATGAACAGTGATCCTCGACAACAGACAAATAGAATTCGCGGCGAACCATTGACCTGAGGTATCCAATCCACGTATAACAGAGTGGCCAATGCCGTGCTTACACTGAGGAAAATGTATTGCCTAAATTTCTGCTTGACAAAGGTCGTTTCATAACAGTTACAGATTGCTCTCTGCTAAAAAAGCAAATTTATTGGCAAAGAATTAACGTTTAAATTAAAATAAGGGTGGTCAACTTCTGATCGTTTTAGTGGTCAACTTTTTCGATCGTTCTACAAGGACTAATCTGTAGCATAACTGATGTTAGTTACTATTCTTTGTTCTTGATTAAGAGTAAAACAGTAGATATCAAAATTTAAGAATCTCGTTTAACTCAACGTAAGTTAATTCATGGTACTTATCATCTGAATATTTCTAACTTAAGTGTCACGTAGGAGTGATATCAATACTGCTAAGGTTTAATCATTGGGTAATTACAGACTGATAGCAAATTACAATCATTCCAGATAAGAAATGTATTATCCTTTTGTTAGCTTCGGTAGGTATCTTATTGATTTAAAAAGAAGAGTGAATAATTAAATTGAACATTATGTTAAATTCTAAAATAGGGAACAATGTTCCACGTGAAACAAATAAATTAGAGCAATAATTGTTCTACATGAGAACAATAAGAGTTTTTAATTATAATTATTCAAATTAATTGTTGAATTTTAAAAATAATAGTGTAAGATAAAGCTGTTATTTCAATGCGTCTTTAGCTCAGCTTGGTTAGAGCATCACCTTGACATGGTGGGGGTCGTTGGTTCGAGTCCAATAAGACGCACCATTTCTTCATTAGACTTTCAAAAGTTATTTCATAAAAAATCTTCAAGCATTTGATTGATAAATAATTGACCTTTTTCTGTTATTGTGATTTTATCTTTTTCAATTGTTACAAGATTATCTTCAGAATATTTTTCGAATAGATACCTAATATTGTTAAATGACAAACCTGTGTAGTTTTCGTATTCATTTATGGATAGAGGAGTGAATAATCTTAATCTGTTAAGAAAATATTCAAATGGTATATTCTGTTCAGGAATTATTTCATTGGATAAATATATCTCCTGAGGTTGATTTTCTAATAGATTGTTTATATATGTGCAGGTATTCTCAATCCTGGATTGTCGGCGTATTTTATTGTTTATAGTCAATTTACTGTGAGCACCGGCACCAGCTCCCAAATAATCACCAAAAGTCCAATAATTAACATTATGCTTACATTGATATTCTTTCTGAGCAAATGCACTGACCTCGTAGTGATGATAACCGCTAGATTTTAGTAAATCATAACCTTCGATGTAAATTGAATCAATAACATCTTCATCAGGAAGAGAAGGTATACTTTCAGCATAAGCGGTTCCTTCTTCTATGGTAAGCTGATACCATGATATGTGTCTAGGGTTAAGGGATATTAATTCTTTTAAATCATTTATCGCATCAGCATATGTTTGTCCAGGTAGAGAATGCATTAAATCCAAATTAAAGTTGTCATAGTATTTGCTTACGGTTTCCGCTACCTTGATAGCTTCTTTTCGTGTATGAATGCGATGAAGTATTTTTAGAAATTTATCGTTAAGACTTTGGATGCCAATACTGAGTCTGTTTATTCCGATTTCTCGATAATTTCGAATATCGTCAGATGATACGGTACCTGGATTTGCTTCCATACTGATCTCGGCATCAGCGGAAATAGTAAAAAATTTATTTACTGCATTTAAAATCTGATCAATTTTCTTGGGTGAGAAAAGGGTGGGGGTGCCTCCGCCTATATAAATTGTTTCAACTAATCTATTGCTAGTTAGTTCTGAGTATAAACTGAGTTCATGAATCAAAGCTTCAACGTATTTATCTACAATTTCTTTTGAAGATATTTTTTCTGAAAAGAAATCACAGTACGGACACTTGCGTATACAGAATGGAATGTGTATGTATAAACCCAGTTTAGGAATGATCATATCTATGCACCAAATTTCTTTAAAAGAACGTCAAGCATATCATGCATTGCCTGACCTCGATGGCTCAATTTATTTTTTAGTTCAGGAGATATTTCAGCTGCAGTTTGTCCTAGCAGAGGTATAAGGAAAGAAGGATCATATCCAAAACCATTTTTACCTTTTTTTTCTAAAATGATTTTTCCTTCCCATGATCTCTGGCAGATTACAGGGGTAGGATCAAATTCATTTTTCATAAAGACCAAAACGCACCAGTATCTTGCCGTTCTTTGATTTTCTGGAAAAGCAGAAACTTCCTCAATTAGTTTATTTAGATTTTCCTCATCTGTTGCATGCTCACAACTGTATCTTGAAGAATATACACCTGGTCTTCCGTTAAGACAGTCAACTTCAATTCCAGAGTCGTCAGCGATAGCAGGAAGACTTGAGTATTTTGCTGCATTACGTGCTTTAATTATCGCATTCTCTACAAAGGTAGTTCCGGTTTCTTCTGGAGTAGGAACGTTGAATCTGCTTTGCGGAATTATTTCAATATCAGTCAATTCCAACATTTTATTGAATTCTGCACACTTGGCTTTGTTTCCTGTTGCCAATACAATTTGTTTTCCTAAAGTACTCAATTTATTTCTCTTTAAATTATTCTACGTAGTCACTCTTGTATTCATTATCAAAGAATACTATTTGCGATTAGTATACGCATAAAAGATAGTAATTTCTATAAAAAAGGGAATCACCATATGTAGTGATTCCCTTTTATCAATCTAATTCAGACTATAGATGTTTAATTTAAACAGCTTCAGTTTCAGAAGTTTCTGAAATCTTTTTTCTTGGCTTGTATTTAGTAAAGTATCTCATTACCAATACAAAGAAAATTGGAACGAAGAATACGGCTAAAACTGTTGCTGACAGCATACCACCTATAACGCAGATACCTATTTCATTACGACCTGCAGCACCGGCACCTGTACTTATTGCTAAAGGCAGAACACCAAGTATAAATGCAAATGATGTCATGAGAATAGGGCGCAAACGTATGCGGGATGCTTCTACCACTGCGTCTGTCAGACGATGTCCTTTATCATATAATTCTTTGGCGAATTCTACGATAAGAATAGCATTCTTTGCTGATAAACCGATAGTGGTTAATAAACCAACTTGGAAATAAACATCGTTCTCAAGAGGCTGGCTCCAAGGAATTAAGAATGGGAACATCTGAGTCAGGAAGGCTGCACCAACGGCACCAACCACACCTAAAGGTACAACAAGCATTACAGCGAATGGGATGCTCCAGCTTTCATAGAGAGCTGCCAGACATAAGAATACAAACAGTAGTGAGATGGAGTAAAGGGTTAAGGAATTTGAGCTAGCCTGTCTTTCCTGGAATGATACACCGTTCCAGGCTATGCTGTATCCAGGAGCTATTTCTTCAACCAGCTTTGTCATCTGATCCATTGCCTGTCCGGTAGATATTCCGTTGGCTGCTTCACCCTGAATTTCAACTGCTGATACGCCGTTGAATCTTTCAAGTCTTGGTGAACCGAAATCCCAGGAAGACTTTGCAAATGATGAGAAAGGAACCAGCTTACCTGAATTGTTCCTTACGTACCATTTCTGGAGATCTTCTTCGCTCATACGTGAAGAAGCTTCAGACTGTAAGTAAACCTTTTTAATACGGTTTCTATCCATGAAGTCGTCTACATATGAAGAACCCCAGGCTGCAGATAAGGTATGGTTGATACTGAGAATAGATAATCCCTGAGACATTGCTCTAGGGTAGTCAACATCAATTTTCAGCATAGGAGTGTCATCCATACCATTGGCTCTCACTCTGGTTAAGAGTTTTGCTGATTCACCTTCAGTGGTTGCTCTAACAATCTTTTGTCTTACGTCCATTAATGCCTGATGACCATTCTGTGACTGGTCCTGAATGAACATATCGAAACCAGCAGCGGTACCTAATTCAGGTATTGCTGGCAGGTTGAACGCAAAAACAAGACCTTCACGAATTCCCATAAGTCTAGGAAATGCTCGTTGAACAATCTGTCTTACATGCTGATCGTTACGTTTTCTTTCTTTCCAGTCTTTGAGTTTTATAAAAGCCATACCAGCGTTCTGGCCACTACCTGCGAAAGAGAAACCTACAATACCCATTATGGATTCAACATTTTCTTTTTCTTCGTCAATAAAATAATCTGATAACTGGTTGATTACTTCTCTGGTTCTTTCCATTGTCGCTCCGGCAGGTAACTGAACCATTGCCATCAGAACGCCTTGATCTTCTTCAGGGACGAATGATGTTGGAATGCGAACAAACATGGATACAGTTGCAATACAGATTGCTATATAAAGAATAACATACAGGTAGAGCGACTTAACAACTATACGAACGCATTTAACATAAAGATCTGTTGAGAATAGGAAAATTTTATTAAAGATGCTGAAGAAATTATTAAGAATTACTTTGTTTAAAAAATTTCCGATAGCATCTTTCAATTTAAGAAGAACACCTGTAAATCCTTTATATTCAGGTTTTGCTGTTTCATCTTTTAGAATTGTGGCGCAGAGTGCGGGTGTTAATGTTAAAGCTGAAAATACAGACAGAACCATTGCTGAAACAATAGTTATTGAGAACTGTCTGTAAATAACACCTGTAGAACCACCAAAGAAAGCCATTGGAATAAACACTGCTGAAAGCACCAGAGCAATACCAACGAGAGCACCGGTAATCTGATCCATTGATTTCTGGGTAGCTTTATACGGATTCAACCCTTCGTTGTGCATAATACGTTCGACGTTTTCAACCACAACTATCGCGTCGTCAACTAACAGACCTATAGCAAGAACGACACCAAACATGGTTAGGGTGTTAATTGAGAATCATAATACAGACATTATTGCAAATGTACCGAGCAATACAACAGGAACAGTTATGGTTGGAATGATGGTTGCTCTGATATTCTGCAAGAATACATACATAACCAGGAATACTAAAATAATAGCTTCAAACAAAGTATGCATTACTTCGTTTATGGATATTTTTATGAATGGTGTTGTGTCGTAAGGATAAACGATTTCGTAACCTGCAGGCATGTATTGTTTCAGTCTTTCAACTTCTTTTACAACTCTTTCTGCTGTTCCGATTGCATTAGCACCTGAGGCTAGACGAATACCGATACCAGTTGTAGGCTGTCTGTTATATTCACCTGCAAACTGATAATTTTCAGTACCGATTTCAACAGTGGCCACATCCTGAAGCTTAACAAAAGAACCATCTTCGTTCATGCGAATTATGATATTTCTGAATTCTTCAGGAGAGGTTAATCTTGATTGACCTCTGATGGTATAGTTATACACCTGACCAGGAACTGCAGGGGCATTACCTAAAGAACCATAGGTAACCTGAGCATTCTGTTGCTGGATGGCTGATTCTATTTCAGAAATTGTAACGTTGTACTTGTTTAACTTATCAGGAGAAACCCAAATACGTAAAGCGTATTCCGCACCGAAAACTGTAATATCACCTACACCTTCCAAGCGGCTTAGAGGTTCTTTCATTACAGAGTGTGCGTAGTCAGAAAGGTCATATTCCTTAATAGAAGGATCTTTGGAAATCAGACCAACAACCATAAGGAACGCATCAGTACTTTTTTTAACATCAATACCATTTTGCTGAACAACTGTAGGTAGCTGTGAGGTACACTGATTAAGTTTGTTCTGTACCTGAACTTGTGCAATATCTGGATTGGTGCCTGGTTCAAATGTAATTTTTATTTCTGATGAACCGTAACCATCGGATGATGAACTCATATACATGTATCCATCAAGACCGATCATGTTCTGTTCTATGATTTTGGTTATGGTATTTTCAACTGTTTCAGCATTTGCACCAGGGTAGTTAGAGCGTATTGTAACAGTCGGAGGGGCAATAGTAGGATACTGCGAAACAGGTAATGTATTGATGGATAGAATACCTGCAAGCATAATTACTATTGCCAGCACCCATGCAAAGATGGGGCGATCAATAAAAAAGCGAGCCATTTGGAAATTCCTTTATTTTATTTATCTGGATTATTGGCTGGTTCAGGTTTATTTTCAATTGGAGTTACCGGAGCTCCTGGACCAATTTTCTGCAGATTTGACGTGATAACTTTGTCATTGGCATTGATGCCGCTTGTAACAATGTAATCATGATCATGTTCGCCACTGATGGTAATGTTATGCTGTTCAACAACATTCTTATCTCCATCCTGTTTTATGGTATAAACCATATTAGTGCCATTGTTCTGTCTGAGCACTGCAATTTGAGGAACTAGAAGGACTCCTTTCTGAATTCCCTGATTAACATTGGCTTTTATATACATGCCCGGAAGAATATCCTGATTTGGGTTAGGTACTTTTACGCGAACATTAACCATACCAGTTGATTCGTCAACTGTTACTTCAGAGAACTCTAAAGAACCTTTTTGCTCGAGTTTTTCACCATTTTCTAGGAATAATTCAACCTGTTCATTACTTGAATTGGATTCAAATAATCCCTTGGCCATGTTTTTCTTTAGATTAAGATGTTCAGTAACTGAAATTCCAAGATCCACATAAATAGGATCAAGTTGCTGAATAGTAGCCATTGGGCTTGCCTGACTGTTTGTAACAAGAGCACCTTCCGTTACATTGGAACGTCCGATAGTCCCGGTTATCGGTGCGTAAACTTTAGTATATGCTAAATTGATTTCTGCAGATTTAACTGCTGCTTTTGCGGCGAGAACTTGAGCCTGGGCTGCCTTATTATTAGACAGGGCGTCATCATAATCCTGTTTGCTTATTGCATTTGTATTGACCAGTTTACTGAATCTGTCATATCTGAGCTGGGTTGCATAAAGGTTTGCCTCAGCCTGTGCCAGGGATGCTTTTGCACTGGCTAACTGAGCTTCATAAATCGAAGGGTCGATCTGATAAAGCTGATCGCCTTTGTTAACAACTGAACCTTCGGTAAAAAAACGCTGAAGAATTACACCGGACACCTGTGGTCTTACCTCTGCGGTTCTGACGGCTGTTGCTCTGCCAATCAATGATGATATTACAGGAACATCTTTAGTTTTGATTTCCTGATAATCAACAGGGGCCGCAAAACCTTGTTGATGCTGTTCTTGTGCTTTATTGCATGCAGTTAGCGATGAAGCTGCCAACATACATACACATAATGCCGACAAATTTATTATTTTTGATTTTATATGCATTTGTGTGCTCCAAAATATGTGTGTTTAGTTTTAATTATATAGTTTTTTTGTTTAATTTTCTATACATACATGTGAGAATGTATATATATTTTAATGTATAATATAAATGAGTTTGCATCGTTTATTTCTTAAAATTACCGTATATATGAACTAAAATTTTTATATACAGTCATTGTTTTTGGTCTGAAGATGTTTAGTGTTTTTATTCGTGTTATACATTGGTTTAGTCTTATTCTGAATTTGAAGAATATTTGAGCAGAGAGTTTACAGAAATGGTTAGAAAGACAAGAGAGGAAGCCCTTAAAACAAAGTTGAAAATTATGGATGTTGCAAAACAGCTTTTCTGTGAAAAAGGGTATGAAAAAACCAATCTTAGTGATATTGCTGATGTTGCTGGCGTAACCCGTGGAGCTATATATTGGTATTTTCAGAATAAAGATGATTTGTTTGTTGAAATATGCAAGGCGATGGTTAACACAGAGTCTAATCTATTCCATTCGATTGAAAATATAGATTCAAGCGTTTCTCCACTCGATAGTTTAAGGCAATGGCTGTATACCATTAACGTATCGTTGAAAAATGAAGACAATATTCTTTTTTCAAAGATTATTTATAATGTGTTGTGGGGAAATCATGGAAGCAAACGTGTAAAAAAGATGCTGATGGATATAAACAACAGTTTTAACAGGAACTATGTTTTATTAATCAGAGAAGCTATAAAGAAGCATGAACTTCCGTCTAATGTAGACGCAGAAAAAGCAGCCAATTTTCTTTGTTCTGTAATTACAGGATATATTATCAGATATGTGGATGGATCGCAGGACGATATCATTCATTATAATAAACAGATAGTTGACCTTATATTGGATCAGATACCAAAGTTTGTATTTTAAGATTTTTTCTCTGTCTGCCGAAATGATTTATAGAATAATTCACAGATTATAAAAAATTTTTTACAATATTTGTGTTTGATACTTTTGTACAGAAAAACGTTATCATTATTAGGAATTAGATATAATATATAATTTTTAATATATAATTATTTGTTATTTATTAAAAAATAGTGTTATTTTTGTTAATTTTTGTTGTTTGATTTTTAACTATCCTTAATATATAATGATACTGTCTAAATATATTTAAATATAATAGAATCGTATAAAAATTTTTAATTCTTTTATAGTTAAATGAAATTAATAACGAAGGAAGATATTATTATGAAGAAAAGTTTATTAGCTGTTGCTGTATTAGGCGCCTTTTTAGGTGGTAATACATTTGCTGCTGAAGCAGAAACTGGTTACATCGGTGTTAAGGGTGGCTGGAGCCATGTAATGGGTCATCAGGCACGTTGGGCTGATACCGTAGATCGTAAGACCAGCAATGATTTTGATGCTGGTTTATACGCAGGTTATAACTTTGCTGACTTCTTAGGTGTTGAAGCTGGTTATGACTATCTCGGTAAGTTCGCTAACAAGGGTATCAGCGAAGGAAAGGCTCTCAACGATTACTATGTTCACGGTGCTGAATTAGCTCTCGTTCCATCATATCCTATTACCAAGTCTTCAGACATTTTCCTCAAGGTTGGTGCTTTATTCGCTACTGTAAAGGATGATGCATATAATCACAGTTCATTCAACACCGCTCCATTACTTGGTGCCGGTACCCGTATTGGTTTAGGTGATGACTTCACCCTCCGTCTTGAATATTTATATGCTCACAAGATCGTAGACAGCGTTTCAAAGTTTGGTTATGCTCCAAACCTTCAGAACGTAAACTTAGGTCTTGAATGGAAGTTCGGTGGTGCTGCTCCAGCTCCAGTAGTTGCTCCAGCTCCAAAGGCTCCAGAAACTGTAGTTGTTAACGAAACTATCTCTTTAGACGCTGAAACTTTATTTGATTTCGGTAGTGCTAATTTATCTTCAAACGGTAAGAACCGTATCGCTGCTGAAACTCAGAAGATTCGTGACAACGACCTTAAGGATGTTTCAATCCGCGTTGAAGGTCACACTGACCGCATCGGTTCTGACAAGTACAACATGAACCTTTCTAAGAAGCGTGCTGAATCTGTAGTAGAAGAATTCATTGCTAACGGTGTTGATCAGTCTGTTATCAGTGCTGAAGGTTATGGTAAGACCAGACCTGTAACTGGCACTGCTTGTGACAATATCAAGAACCGTAAGAAGTTAATTGAATGTCTTGCTCCAGACCGTCGTGTAGAAGTTAAGTTCAACGGTGTAAAGCAGATTATTGAAACTAAGTAATATCAAGTAGCTTAAGTTTTATAATAGACACTAAAAGAGGAAAAACTTTGTTTTTCCTCTTTTTATTTGTATTTAGCAGATTTGAAAAAGCAAAAAAAAGGGAGAAATTTTATATTTCTCCCTCTAACGATTATAATTGATTAAGCATCTATTTCGGCTAAATGTGCATTTTCAGAAATAAACTCTTTACGAGGAGCAACTTCTTCGCCCATAAGCTTAGTAAACGCTTCGTTAGCCTCTATAGCATCGTTTAATGTTACCTTAAGGAATACGCGATGATCAGGATTCATTGTAGTATTAAACAATTCATCTGGATTCATTTCTCCTAATCCTTTGAATCGCATAATCTTAATTCCACTTAAGCCTTCTTTGAGAAGGAAATCGTGAACCTGACCAAAATCGGTTACAGTTTTAGTCTTTGCACCACATCTTACATAGGCATTTTCTTCCAAAAGCCCATTGATGATTTTTGATACTTTGGCGATTTTACCGTAATCCTGACTTACAAAGAATTCGTATGGTAAGTCATACTCCTTGGTCACACCATAGTGAAGAACACTAACTTCAGGGTAGTATAACTGCTTATCTTCTCTAAACTTTGTATGTACGGTGTAAACTAAGCCTGGAACCTCTTTCTGCTTTAACCTTGATTCAAAACTGTTTTTCCAGTTTTCAAATTTAGCAGAGTCTTTCATGTCTTCTTCTGTTAACGGATCAACAAAGACGAGTTCGCTGGTAAGCATTTCTGGTATACGTCTATCAATACGTCTGTAGAGAGGGAACAGATTTACGTATTGAAGGAATATATTCTCCAGAGGTTCACCAAAAATAGGTGGAGCGTCAGGGTTAACGAAAAGCTGAGCTTCGTTCAACGCCAAAGAAGTTTCGTATTCATTCTTCTCAACTTCATCAGTAATGTATCTGAAATTCTTTTCTGATTTGCTGTATTTATAAAGCGGAGGCTGAGCAATGTAAATATGACCTCTTTCAATCAGATCCGGCATCTGTCTGTAGAAGAATGTAAGCAGAAGAATTCTGATATGAGCACCATCCACGTCCGCATCGGTCATGATAACAATGTTATGATATCTGAGGTTGTCAGGATTGTAAGCATCTCTAATGCCACATCCCAATGCTGTAATTAGTGTTCCGATAGTTTCAGAACTGATGATTTTATCAAATCTGGTTTTTTCTACGTTGAGAATTTTTCCGCGTAACGGCAATATAGCCTGATATTCAGGTTTTCTACCCTGTTTGGCACTACCACCTGCGGAGTCACCTTCCACTATATATAATTCGCATTCTTCAGGCTTTTTGCTTGAACAGTTTACAAGTTTACCTGGAAGATAGGAAATAGCATCTTTTTTGTTCAGGCGTTCTCTGATCTTCTTAGCTTCTTTTCTGTATTCTGAAGTTGAAAGAATTCTTTCAACAATAAGTTTGGCTTCAGTTGGATTTTCATTTAAAAATTCTAAGAATTTTTCACTTACGACTGAACTTACACAGGATGAAACTTCGGATGATACCAGCTTATCTTTGGTCTGTGATGAAAATTTAGGATCCGGCACCTTGACGGAAACAATAGCTGTGATACCGTCAACAGCGTCACTGTGCAAAATATCAACGTTTTCTTTATCTTTCTTAGGAAGGAATGAACACTCTTTGATGTATTCCTTAACAGCAGACACCAGACCTCTGCGGAATCCATCACGATGGGTACCGCCGTCTTTTTGCGGAATGTTATTGGTAAAGCAGAATGTATTATCTGCATAAGCATCAGTGTACTGTACTGCAACTTCTACGTTGATACCTTCTTTCTGATCGAATTTGGTACAGTAGAATAATTTTTCAGTAAGCTTGTTTTTACCGTTATTCAAGTATTCAATAAAAGACTGAATACCACCCTGGTAATGGAATTCGTCGTGTTTATTTTCTACTCGTTCATCAGTGATGTTAATTCTTACACCTGAATTAAGGAAAGATAATTCTCTTAACCTTGTTTGTAATTTATTGTAGTCAAATTCGGTAATTGCAAAGATTGATGGACTTGGCCAGAAATGAATTTTGGTTCCAGTCTTATCTGTATCTCCAATGGCTTTCAACGGAGCAGTAGGATGACCACCATCTACATATGTCTGCTGCCATACATGTCCCTGTCTCTTGATGGTTAGCTCAAGCTTATCTGATAAAGCATTTACAACAGAAACACCTACACCGTGCAGACCACCAGAAACCTTGTATGAATTCTGATCAAATTTACCGCCTGCGTGAAGTATGGTCATAACAACTTCAGCTGATGATACACCTTCTTCAGGATGAATATCTACAGGTATACCTCTACCATCATCTTCTACGGAAACAGAACCGTCAGCATGAATTACAACGTTTATGTTCTTGCAGAATCCAGCCAATGCTTCGTCAATAGCATTGTCAACAACTTCGAAGACCATATGATGCAAACCTGAACCATCGTCTGTATCACCGATATACATACCTGGTCGTTTGCGAACAGGATCCAATCCTTTTAAAACCTTGATGGAATCCCCATTATATTCTTTATCTTGTTCGCTCATAGTTATATTGTTCTCGTTTAAACTCCATGTAATCTGATACACAAAGGAGTTTTGTTTATATAATATTAAAATACTTGCGAATTATAGCATATTACAGCTTTTTTTTAAATTCGTACGCGTCTGATATGCGTTTACAGAGACATTTCAATATGCTTAAATGATTATGTCTGGATTGTCTACATTTAATCGGGGTGAGGGGTATGAATTGTATTTATTCTGAACATAATACTCAAAAAGCCGTTTGGGCTTTTTGGCCAAGCAGTTTATGCGATTATCATGATAAAGGAGTTCCCGCCCAGAAGTCTTTTGCTAGGTTTGTTTCGGCAATTTCTATGCATACACCTGTGTTTGTAGCTGTATCGGAACATGAATATGACAGAGCACGTTTTATTATCCCTAAACATATAACGATGTATAAGATATCGTATGATGGTGTTTATTCAGATGATTTAAATCTGAAATGGCTTAGTGAAGATGGAGAGCCTCGTGTTTCTATCGGAAAGAGCATTTCACACTTGGCAAGAACAGTGTTAGAGGATTTAAATAAGAATCATAGTATCAGTTTTTCAGAGAATGAATTTCCGTCTCAATTGGATTTTGAAACTGATGGGGCTGGAACCTTTGTTATTCTAGAAAGCAGTTTGAATAAATGTGGATTTGATTCTGAATCAGTGGCAGACAGATTAAAAAAATTTGGGGCAGTTAATAAAATTCTTATTGTGAAGGATAATGAATTTCCTGACATAAGAATTGATTCTGTGAGGAATTTGCTAAGATTTGTCATTCCTGGAGTGGTTATTGTAAATAATATTCCAAATAATGAGAATAATCCGTTATACCGTCTTTTCAGTTATGTATATACGTTGATTGCGGGAGAGAAAAATATCGACGGAAAAGAGTTCAAAATACTCACAATTCCTTTTGGCAAGTATGAAGGAGTTGTTTATCATCCTGATTCAGAGCAATATAAATACAGTGTAAATAGCAGCTATCTGAATTTTTTAATTACTAATCAGAGTATTGTTCTTCCTTTAATCAATCCAGAAAAAGATAATCAGATACTGATAAAAATGCACGAAATAATGGGGGACTTCGGTGTGGACGTTAATGGAGTAGAAGCCTGTGATTTATTGGCAGACGGGTTGGATTTTCATAAATTAACCATGCCTGTGTATAAATAGATGATTATTAAATTTGTTAATTTCCCCCTGTTAACAGGGGGAAATTAATACAATTATTCAGAATCATCCAAAGGTCTAATCATCTGTTTTAACATATGTTCAACCTGCTCAGCAATTCTCGGTGAAACAATCACTACCATCTGAGAGAATGGTTTTCCTTCCCATTCGAGCTGATTTGTTACAGGATAACATTCCCCCTGTACTCCATGTATTACGAAAGGATAACCTTCGTCAAAGTCGAAAATACCTTTTAATCTGATAATCGATTCTCCAAACTGTGAATTAAGCGCATCAAAGGCGTGGACTACAGTAAATCTGTTTAAAGGTTTATCAAATGAAAGGGCTATTGTCTGATAGTTCGAATGAGTTGGTAAAGTTTTATTCATTACACCTGATAATTTCACAGGAGCCATACCTGATGCAAGTTTATAATCACTTCTTTTTGAATTAATCCATTTCATTACTGTCTTCAAATCTTTAGGCGTATTGAATATATCAAAAGAAGTAAATGCATCCATTGGTGGATTATCCAGAGTACTTAAAAATACGTCAGCTGACTGATTCAGGTCTTCAGCTGTATTTTTTAATGCTTCAATTTCATCCTGAGATAATCTGTCTGTTTTGCTGATAATGATTTTATCAGCCATGGCAATCTGTTTTACAGCTTCGTAATTTTTAGCAAGTTCTTCTTTTGCGTTTACACCATCGATGACAGTGATTGTTCCTGCAAAGCTGTAATTCAGTAATATTTCTTCATAATGGAAGATCAAATCAATGATTGGGGCTGGATCAGCGATACCTGTAGTTTCAATGATTACTCGGTTAAAAGAGAATTCAGGATTATTGTCTTTTTCTTCAATCAGATAATGTAAAACATTTACGAGACCATCCTGAACGGTACAGCATATACATCCAGAGTCGAGAACAATAACAGGATTGTCACCTGAAATGAGTTTATTATCTATAGGAATTTCTCCAACTTCATTGATAATAAGAACTGTTCCTTTCATTTCAGGTCTGTTAACAACCTTGTTTAAAAGGGTTGTTTTTCCACTACCAAGAAAACCTGTCAGTATCTGTAATGGAATCTGATTAAATATGTTACTCATTTATAAATTCCGATGTTTTTAATAAAAATTTGGACGCCTGAATAATGTTTTTCTCTATATCTATCCAATTGTTGTCGTTTTGCAGTTGCAGGGAGGAGATATGAGATGTGCAGCAGGCGGCTACATTAGGTTCTTTGATGTAAGCAGGAACCTTATTCAGTGTTATACCTCCTGAAGGCATGAATCTTACATCGTAATCATTGTAAACTTTACGCAGGAAATCTAAGCCACCACATTTTTCCGCTGAGTAAAATTTTAGCACAGAAAAGCCCATGGAATGAGCAATATTTAATGTGTCTATGGAATTCACACAGGGAATGTATGCCAGATTGTGTAAGCAACAGAATTCCATAAGCTTACTGTCAAATACAGGAGATATCAGGATATCCAGTCCCATGTTTTTAGCTCTGACCATATCATCAGTAGATAAGCAGGTACCTGCAAAAATATACATGTTTGGATATGTTTTCTGAATGTGTGTGACGATTTCGTTTATATGCAAAGAATTCATTCTGACTTCAACAGTTCTAAATCCATATTTGTAGTATAAGGATATAAGTCTTTGGTAATCAAAATCGTCAGTTATATCTATTATTGGTATTATTTTGCTACTGGCAACAATTGACAGAATATTATCGGCAAAACATCCTTTGCTTTTTGTCAATTCCCTCATGATTATTCCTCAGAATCGTCGTCTAAAGAATCTTCATCATCTGCAAAATCATCATCTTTGTATCTGTAGGAATCTTCATCGTCCAAAGGATTTCCATCTGCATCAATAGCGATTCCATCTTCGTTAAATACAACATTTCGATCCCAGACTACGAAATCATCTTCATTAAAATTTCCTTCGTTGGTGTAATTTCCGTCATCATCTGAAAAAAAATCATCTTCATCAAAATCATCTGGTCTCATGATAATACCCCTTGTGTATTCTGTTGATTATCATCTAACTGCAAGAATTTCATTATTGACTGTATTGCCTGTTTTCGGTATGGATCATCTTCAATGAGAATATCATGCAGGCAGTCAGATATGCAGAGCATTTCCGGTGGAAAAGCACTGTTTTCAGCTGTTTTTTGTACAAACCTGAGAGCGTCAGGAGATGAAACTATATTATCATTTCCTGCAATTACGAAAAGAGATTTGAATTTGAAATTGTATCTGTATGACCGTACATCATTCAGACATCTTAGGGCTGCTCTGAGCCATTCGGTTGTTATGCCTCCAAGTTTTGCTTCTGGGTATTTTTGATAGAGAGCATAATATTCTTTATTTTTATCTTCACTGTGGGTATTGGCATCTACTCCTACCACTCTTGGTCTAAAGTAATCGTTAAAATAGAAAAAACTAACTTTTTTGGATGAATTCAGACGATTGATAAAGTCTCTTAGGTGAGTGATTGCTTTGATGAAACAATATGGTAAATGCTGTTTAAGGCCTAGAAATGGTGAAATAAAAATACATTGTTCAATTTTGTCTGCCATAGCCTTATTCTGCAGTGCTTTTAAAGTAATCAGTCCCCCCATAGATATACTGATTACTGTCAGAGGCATATGGCCGTACAGTGTATCTACTACATCCACCAGATCATCCGCATAAGTATCAAATGTATCAATATGACACATCTGACTGTCTTCTGTAATGCGGGGACTAAAACCTTGTCCAATGTGGTCATAAATGATGACTTTTATTCCGCAGGCCGACAGAAGTTTGTAAAAATCCTGATATTTATATAGCATTTCATTCCTGCCCGGAACAATCAGCACCTGACTATTTATAGGATTTTTAGGATGGTAGATCATCCCCTCTAAAGAATGCTTTCTGGTGCTGATTGTAACTCGTTCAGGAATAATATTTTCTGCTGACATATTGGATTTTATCCTTTACGGCGAACTACACGATTAATATTATTCAATGCCTTGATTTTTCTGATGATATTAGCTAAATGCAGTCTGTCTCGTACGGTTACAACCAAATTTAGGATATAAACCTTGCCTTCTTTGGTTTCAGAGCTGATTTGGGATATATTGGCCCCGCACACGGAAACGGCATTACTGATTTCGCCTATCATTCCCTGAATATTAACCATTTCAATTCGGAGCCCGGCTTCAAAAACTTCGTTACAGGCATTATTCATATCCCAGCTCACAGGTAAGAACTGTTCATTAGGATTGGATGTTTTTAAATTTGCACAATTGCTTGTATGAATTACAAGTCCTTTACCAGGATTAACGTGAGCAATAATTGCATCTCCAGGTATAGGGTGACAACAGTTTGCAAATACGTAGTTGAGCCCGCCTGTTCCGTTGATCGAAGAAGGTGGAAGGGTTGCATGAGGCTTTTTGCCTGTAGGAAGGTTCATGGCATCATTATTAAGAAGCTTGTTTGCTACGATGACCGTAAATAAATTGCCTAAGGCAATATCCACATAAAGTTCATTAAGATTATTTTTGCCAAATTCCTTCAGAACTTTATCAATGGTTTCCTGAGGGATATTCTCAATTCTCGTGGAGCCCATTGCGTTACGTAAAAGTCTTTTTCCGAGAAGTTGACATTCTTCCTGCTTAAGTCCTTTAAGGTACTGTCTGATTTTACTTCTTGCCTTGGAGGTCACAACGCTGTCTAACCAGATTGCATTTGGCTGTGATACAGGAGATGTTAGTATCTCAACACTTTGGCCTGATGACAGAGGCCTGTTAAGAGGAAACGGGTGATGGTCAACTCTTGCACCTATACAGTGCTGCCCAATATCACTGTGAACTGCATAGGCAAAGTCAACAGGAGTAGCCCCGTTTGGTAGCTCATAAATTTTACCCTCTGGTGTGAATACGTAAATTTCTTCAGGGAAGAAATCTGTTTTAACACTTTCAATAAATTCAAATGAATTGCTTGCACTCTGCTGCAGTTCCAACAGACTTTTGAGCCATCTCTGTGCATGAATCTGAGCAGAAGAATCAACAATCTCTGAACCGTTTGTTTTGTAATACCAGTGAGCAGCAACACCTTGATTTGCCATCTGATCCATGAAATCTGTGCGAATCTGAATTTCTATTGGAATGCCATGAGGACCAACGAGAGAAGTATGTAGAGACTGATAACCATTAATTTTAGGAATGGCTATATAATCCTTAAATCCGCCAGGACGGGGCTTAAACAGATTATGCATCTGTCCGAGAACACGGTAACAGGTGTCAACATTATTTACAATAATTCTAAACCCGTAGACATCCATAATTTCATGAAACTGTATTTCTTTTTTAACCATTTTCATGTAGATTGAATACAGATGTTTTTCTCTTCCCTGAATTCTGTATTTGATATCAGTTTCTTCAAGTCTGCCGTTTATATCGGCGAGAATTGATTTGATGATTTCTTTCCTATTGTTTCTTGCATGCTTCATAGCATCCTTGAGAATGCGATAACGCATGGGGTACATTGCCTCAAAACCTAATTCTTCAAGTTCGTTTTTTATACTGCTTATTCCTAAACGATTGGCAATAGGGGCAAAAATTTCCAATGTCTCCTTTGCAATTCTTCTTCTCTTGTCTGGTCTTAAGGCTCCAATGGTTCTCATATTGTGCGTGCGGTCTGCAAGTTTTATCAGAATAACTCTGATATCACTTGTCATGGCCATAATCATTTTTCTGAAATTGGCAGCCTGAGCCTCTTTGTGATCATGAAACTGAAGTTTATCAAGTTTTGTGACACCTAATACTAGATGAGTAATAGTTTCACCAAAAAGAGAATTAAGCTGCTCAGCATTGATAGGGGTATCTTCGACAACATCATGAAGAAGAGCAGCCATTATTGTTTCGTGATCCAGCTTCATATCAGCCAGAATATGAGCAACAGCTACAGGGTGAGTTATATAAGGTTCTCCGCTAGAGCGAACCTGTCCTTCGTGAGCGTTCTTTGCCGTAGTGTATGCCTGCTCAATTCTGGCAATCTGTTCAGGAGGCAGGTATGTTTCGAGAGTTTTTTTTAGATTATCAAATAAATAGAGAACCGTACTCATTGTGGATATTCCTTTAATTTATAAGATTATTATATCATCAAAATCAGCCTGCAAATTTACATTGTATGCGTTTAATATGATGAATATCCATCAATACGACACAAAAATAAAACAAGGAAGATTACATAGGTAATCTTCCTTATGTCGTAAACTTAAAAACTTGTTCCATGCGGAACAGGTTTGCAATATTAATCGAAAAGACTGGTGTTTTCTAAAGGAGGAACATCTACCATTTCTGCAAATTCTTCTGAATTCTTTAAGCGTCCCTTCTGATCCTGCTTATCCATGAATTCTTCAGAAATTAAGCCTTCTTCGATTTCACGAAGAGCTATTACTGTAGGTTTGTCATTTTCGATCTCAACTAAAGGATCGCAACCATTTACTGAAATTTGACGAGCACGACGAGCAGCAGTTAAAACAAGGTCAAAACGATTACCAACCTGTTCTACAGCATCTTCAACAGTAACACGAGCCATAAAAATCTCCTAAAATTTTTTTCAGTCCGCACATTTTATCACGCACGATGAAATATGACAACATAATACAAATTTTGTGATGAACAAAGTAGTTTTTTCATTTCTGATAAATACTATCCAAATATTCCGAAATGAAATTTCGGATATACATGATTAATTATTCTGTTCAGTGTAATTTGCCAACAAATTATCAAGTATGGCTTTTTCATTGTTTTCTATAATTGTGCGTGAATGACGATTTGCATTAATGATGCACCACAAATCATTAAGGGCTTTTTCGAAATTATCGTTAATCAAGCAGTAATCGTATTCGTTATAGTGAGAGATTTCTCTTTGGGCTTTGTTCATTCTGTTAGCAATGACCTCTTCAGAGTCCTGAGCTCTTTTAACCAGTCGATTGTGCAGCTCTTCAAGACTAGGAGGGAGAATGAATATGCTTTTTGCTTCAGGCTCCATTTTTCTCATCTGTCTGGCTCCCTGCCAGTCAATATCCAGAAAAACATCCTGTCCGTTATTCAGTGCTTGCTGAACCAGTTCTTTTGAGGTCCCGTAATATTTGTCGAAAACCTGGGCCCATTCGTAAAAAGCGTTTCGATTAATCAGATTTTTGAATTCATCAACAGAGACAAAGTGGTAATGCACATGGTCTACTTCGCCAGGTCTTGGAGGTCTCGTGGTATGGGAAACTGATAAATACATGGAGTTGTCATTATTATGCTGCTCAAATAAAGCCTTTAATAAGCTAGATTTACCTGCTCCGCTAGGAGATGAAATTATATATAGGGTTCCTTTCATTGTTCTTCCTTGTAACCTTTTGTCCAAGCCTGCTCGTCAATATCCAGTTCTTCATCAGATTCTTCGTCATTATCAGGAAAATCAGGGAATGCAGTTGTTTCTTGAAATTCACTGTAAAAACGGTTGAGAATTTCCTTAATTTCGTTTAGTCCCTGTTTGCTGAGTGCTGAAAAAGCGACCAAATTATATGTGCATCCAAATTCTATTAGCTGTCTTTTGACATCATTTATGGCATTCTTTCTTGCATTATTGGCAAGCTTGTCACTTTTAGTCAAAATAATGAGTACTTCAATGTTGGCCAGTGCTGCCCAGGTGATAATCTGTCTGTCCAAATCCTTAAGCGGATGTCGTATATCCATCAGAACAACGACTGCCTTTAGAGATTTTCTTTTTTGCAGATATTCAGTAAGTGATCGTTGCCACTTCTTTTTTACTGTTAATGGAACTTCGGCATATCCATATCCTGGAAGATCCACAATTCTTTTATTTTCTTCAATTTCAAACAAATTGATAAGTTGGGTTCTTCCTGGTGTTTTACTTGTTTTGGCAAGATTCTTCTGGTTTGTAATACAGTTAAGAGCAGTTGACTTTCCCGCATTTGATCTGCCAACAAAAGCTATTTCAATACCGGTATCATCCGGAAGCTTGGTAATGTCAGGTGCACTTGTAATAAAGTGTGTTTTCTGAAAATTTATCATTTGTCTGTTCTCTGTGGAGGTATGACAGCCAAAAGCTGTTAAGTTTTAGGTCTGTATTTCAAAATTTCATAAATATAATATGCCTGATAAGGAATAATAAGACTAACGCCTCCAATTAGGAAAAAAGGCATATAAATAGGGGGAATTTCAGGAAAACCAAAGAAATGACAGCATATACCAACGAGAAGGAAACAAATGCCTATCCCATACAATATTTTTGTCCAGAATGGTGCTTTTACTACAACTTTCAAAATATTCTGTCCATTAAATTATTTGTGAATATGAATTTGAATGATCAAACTTAAGCATTCAAATAATAAAATCTAATAACTACTGTACAATTTTACTCTATTTCCATGTACTTTGTAAAAAGTTGATAGAATTAGGAATAAGTTCAGATTGTGTATGAGGAAAACCGGCATCATGTATGATACCGGTTCTTGAGATTATTCAAGATTTAAATCTTTAAGCTTTCTTGTGAGAGTGTTTCTTCCCCAGCCGAGAAGTCTTGCCGCTTCCTGTTTATGATCGTGTGTGTAACGTAAGGCAGTGGTAATCAATGCTTTTTCAAATTCAGGCTGAGCTTCAGCAAGAATGTCGGTACATCCCTCATGCAGTTTCTGACTGACCCAATCTTTTAGCAGATTCTGCCAGGACAGATCTAAAGGCAGTTTATTTGACATATCACCATATTGTTTTTCTGCTGCACTGGAAGAATTATCTTCTTTTTTCTTTAATTCCTCAGGCAGGTCGTTAACAGAAATTTCTTTTCCTGATGCCATTACTGTTAGCCAACGACACACATTTTCAAGCTGTCTTACATTACCAGGCCAAGGAAAATTACATAAGTAATCTTCTGCATCGGGGGTAAGAATTTTTGTTTCTACATTTAATTCCTTTGCTGAAACATTTAAAAAACGTCGTGCAAGGCGAGGAATGTCCGTTTTTCTTTCCTTAAGTGGTGGGATATGTATGCGGATAACGTTGAGTCTGTAGAACAGATCTTCTCTGAATTTTCCTTCTGCTACCATTTTTTCAAGGTTTTGGTTGGTAGCTGCAATTATACGTACATCAACGGAAATGGAGCGATGGCCACCGATTCTGTAAAATTCTCCATTAGCCAAAACTCTCAGTAATCTAGTTTGAGCTTCAAGAGGCATGTCTCCGATTTCATCCAGAAATAGAGTGCCACCATTAGCCTGTTCAAACCTTCCCTGATTTGAAACATTCGCTCCTGTAAAGGCTCCTTTTTCGTGACCAAACAGTTCTGATTCGATAAGTTCTTTTGGTATGGCGGCCATGTTCAATGCAATGAACGGTTTATTGGCTCTGATGCTGTGTTTGTGGAGCGCATGTGCGACTAATTCCTTGCCTGTACCGGACTGTCCATTGATTAGAACACTAATGGATGATTTAGAAAGACGTCCGATAGCCCTGAAAACTTCCTGCATTGCAGGTGATTCTCCGATAATTTCAGACTCAAGATTTTCATGAATCTCATCGTTAGATTCGATATTCATTTTTTCTTTGTAACTTGCTTCTGCCTTTTTGACAATATCAAGTACTTCGTCAATGTCGAAAGGTTTAGGCAGATATTCAAAAGAGCCGCTCTGATATGAATTTACAGCACTTGTGAGGTCACTGTGAGCAGTCGTAATAATGACTGGTATGTTGGGGTTTTGTTCATGAACAATTCTCAACATCTCTAGCCCATCAATACCTGGCATACGGATATCTGAAATAATTACTTTAGGAGATGATGTCTTAAGAGCCTGTAATAGTTTCTCCCCATTTTCAAAGCATTGGCATACATATCCGTCCTGGGTGAGAGCTCGTTCCAAAACAAATCTGATTGAGCTGTCATCATCAACTATCCATACTTCCTTATTCATACTTACTCCTTTATTGGAATGTAAATTGTGAATTCTGTATAACCTTTCCAGCTATTACATTCAATTTTTCCGTTATGCTGATTAATTATATTTTGTGCTATGGCAAGTCCCAGGCCCGTACCTCCTTCCCGTCGTGTTACCAGAGGGTAGAATATTTTATCCTTTATGTCAGGAGGAATTCCAGGACCATTGTCGGATATTTTTATTACAAGAGCCAGTTTGACTATGGTATCGTATATGCTTACTCTGTATGCTGTTCTTGTCTTGAGAGTGATAATTCCGTTAGCCGTGTTATCTTCCTGCAGAGCTAATATTGCATTACATACAATGTTTATAAGTGTCTGCTCAATCTGTTCGGGATCAACAGAGAGTTCTGGAATGGAAGGATCGTAATCTCTAACTATTTTTATGTTTTCCGGCAAATTTACCTGCACAAGCTTACGGACTTTCTCAAGGATAACATGGATATTAGTCATTACATGAGGGGAAGCTTTCTGGGGACCAAGGAGTCTATTGACAAGGTTTTTTAATCTGTCAGCCTGCTCAATAATGATAGAAGTGTATTCTTTGACATCGTTTTGTCCTTTGAATTGTCTTTCGAGCAGTTGAGCGGCTCCTCTTAGTCCTCCTAGAGGATTTTTGATTTCATGGGCAAGATCTCTGACAAGCTCTCTTGCTGCTTCCTGCTGAGAATACTGCTCTCTATCCTTGTTCATTCGACGTTGAAGTTCAACTTTTCTGAACTCAAGGAGAATATCACATTGAGGATTGTTGTCGGTTATGGGGGTTACTGTGACTTCGACTATGACAGGCGACGCTTCAATGACAAAGGTAACTTCGTAATCTGTGTATCCCATGTCTTTGGAATGACATGCGAGAAGTCTAGAAAAATCAAAATTGGTATAATCAAAAATTTCATCAAGTTTTCGTCCAAGAAACTTTTTTGGACTCATTCTGAATATCTGTTCGGTAGCATTGTTGGCGTACTTTACCTTAAGCTTATGATCCAGCATTATTACAGCCGTAAACATATTATCCAAGGCGCAAACTGCAATGTTACTATCTGTCATTGTTTTTAATTCTCACAAAATAAAAGCACCATAATAAAACATTGTTGCCTTATTATGGTGCCCATAAAGCAATTTGTAAGTTACTATTTTTTGGCAACGACACGTAATACGACAACATTGATCGGTTCTGATGCAATTATTTTGCCATCTTGAGTCTGAAGTTTCACCATTATGGTGTGTTCACCACGAGGAACACCTTCGACTTCTACGCGCTGAGTGTTAGATGAGGAGGCGTAAAGAGAATTGTCAATGAATACACGAATGGCATAATTTCCCTGTGGTTTAGGGGTTACGTTTGCAGAAACAACAATTGTGCCGTTGTTTGCTCTGATTTCTTCACCATTTGATGGAGAAGAAATACTAATGTTGTAATTTAAGTTCTGATTACCAAAATCAGCTCTGACTGGTGGTCTTTGAGGTGTGTAGCTAGTAGAACTGCTACTTTGCACAGATACGTTTCCAAGCTTAGGAGTCTGTACATTCACCATGGTTGCTTTTTTATTGCTGTTCTGAGGGTTGTCGCCATAGTGTGTAACACCATTACTGTCTACCCATTTGTAAACGTCTTCAGCCTGCACGCAGGAGATACCTAATAATACACATGAAAAAATGATAATCTTTGTTAAATTCATTTTTTTATCCTCTTCGGAGAAATACAATGACTGCTATTATTCTAAATTCGATTATGCAAAAAAAAAGAGCCGAAAAACAGCTCTTTTTTATAATTATTAAAATATTTTCAATTAATATCCAATATTCTTATATTAGAGTGAATAGTAAAGTTCAAATTCTGCTGGATGCGGAATCATGTGAAGTTTATCTACGTCGCCCTTTAAAAGCTGAATGTATGACTGAATGAATTCTTCAGAGAATACACCACCCTTGGTTAAGAATTCGTTATCCTGTTCAAGACTGCTGAGAGCTTCACCAAGAGAGCCACAAACCTGAGGAATCATTGCTTCTTCTTCTGGAGGAAGATCATAAAGATTCTTATCCATTGCTTCACCCGGATCAATGTGGTTGATGATACCATCTAAACCAGCCATTAACATAGCGGCGAATGCAAGATATGGATTAGCAGTACAGTCAGGGAATCTTACTTCGATTCTTACAGCCTTAGGGCTTGATACACATGGGATACGAATTGATGCAGAACGGTTACGAGCAGAGTAAGCTAACATAACAGGTGCTTCAAAACCTGGAACTAATCTCTTATATGAATTTGTTGATGGGTTTGTGAACGCATTAAGAGCCTTTGCATGCTTCTTAATACCACCAATATACCATAAAGCCATCTGAGAAAGATTGCCGTAAAGGTCGCCTGAGAACAGGTTAACCATCTTGCCGTTTTCGTCATATTTACCGAGTGACTGGTGAACGTGCATACCTGAGCCGTTATCGCCGGCAATAGGCTTTGGCATAAAGGTTGCGGTTTTGCCGAATTCGTTAGCTACGTTCCATACAACATATTTTTCAATAAGCACTTCATCAGCTTTCTTGGTAAGAGTGTTGAAAACGGTTGCAATTTCATTCTGACCGCATGTAGCCACTTCATGGTGGTGAGCTTCAATCTTAAGACCAAGTTCTTCTAAGGTCTGACACATTGCAGATCTGATATCTTGAGAGGAATCTACAGGAGGAACAGGGAAGTAACCACCTTTAACGGCTGGACGATGTCCCTTGTTGCCGCCATCGTATTCAGTGGCTGAGTTCCATGCTGCTTCAGGATCATCGATTGATACCATGCAACCACTCATGTCTGTCTTGAAACGGATGTCTTCAAATATGAAAAATTCTGGTTCAGGTCCAAACAAGGCATAGTCGGCAATGCCGGAAGACTTAAGGTATTCTTCTGCTCTCTTTGCAATTGATCTTGGGTCGCGATCATAGCCCTGCATGGTAGTTGGTTCAAGAACATCGCAACGGATGAACATGGTCTTGTCGGCATAGAAAGGATCAATTAATGCAGTGTCAACATCAGGCATCAGAATCATATCTGATTCGTTAATGCCCTTCCATCCGCACATAGATGAACCATCGAACATTTTGCCGTCAGTAAAGAAGTCTTCATCGATACATGAAGCAGGAATAGAAATGTGCTGTTCCTTACCTCTAGTGTCAGTGAAGCGTAAGTCAACAAACTTTACGTTCTCTTCTTTAATTTTATTTAATACGTCAGCTACTGCCATTAAAAAATCCTCCAGTTAAGGAAAAAGTAAAATTATAAAAAAGTTCATAAGTACAAATGCGAGAAATGTGCCACATTTCACATTTGACTAGAAATATGTGTTTTATTTCACTTAAACGGCATTCCGTCCGTATTGTGAACCAAAATAAAGCACTTAATGAGTGCATTTGTAATAAGATGGAGCAATTTTAAACTCTCCTACAAATTAAGGCAAATGTACATAAGACTTTTTTTGTCATTGAAGATGCAAGAATGATGCATTGTTATCAGTAAAGTTACTGTTATCACTGTATTTTGGCGATTTTTACAGAAATATAAAAAAATTCAAATTATCTAGACAATTTTGTTTCTTGCAAAATAATGTGGTAAAAAAATATAATTAGCGAATAATATCGTGTGATACAAAGGATGAAGGATTTTTATATCAGTACATCCCAATTTCACAAACTGAAAAATAGAAAAGCAACTGAGGTTTTTATGTTGGAAATATATAACTCACTTACTCACAAAAAGGAGAAGTTTGTTCCTTTATCTGAAAACAAAGTAAAAATGTATGTATGTGGGGTAACCGTATATGATTTGTGTCATATCGGCCATGGCAGAACTTTTGTTTGCTTTGATACTATTGTCAGATATCTTCGCTATTCCGGATATGACGTTACCTATGTTCGTAATGTTACTGACGTAGACGACAAGATTATTAAGAGAGCCAATGAAAATCACGAATCATGTGAAAGTCTTACAAACCGTCTTACTGAAGAAATGTATAAGGATTTCGAGGCTCTTCATATAAAGCGTCCAGATTTAGAACCGAAGGCAACACACAATATTGATGTTATTATCGATATGGTGAGCAAACTCATTCAAAATGGTAATGCCTACGTTGCATCCAATGGTGATGTAATGTTTTCAATAGATTCATTCCCTCAGTATGGCAGACTATCTGGTCAGAATCTTGACGAATTACAGGCCGGTATCCGTGTGAATATTGAGGATGCAAAGAAGAATCCTTATGATTTTGTTCTGTGGAAAATGTCCAAGCCTGGCGAACCAATGTGGGATTCTCCTTGGGGGAAAGGTCGTCCTGGATGGCATATTGAGTGTTCAGCAATGAATTATAAGTATTTGGGCGAAGTATTTGATATTCATGGTGGTGGTTCAGATCTTATTTTCCCTCATCATGAAAATGAAATAGCCCAGAGTTGCTGTGCATTACATTCTGATTATGTGAAGTACTGGATGCATTCCGGTATGATGATGATCAATAAGGAAAAAATGTCCAAATCTTTGGGCAATTTCTTTACTATTCGTGAATTGTTAGAAAAATATGACGGTGAAGTTCTGCGTTATTTTCTTCTGAGCGCTCAATACAGAAGTCAATTAAATTATTCTGTGGATAACCTTGATCAGGCAAAGGCAGGTTTATCAAGATTGTATACAGCATTAAGAAATGTTGATGTACTGGAGCCCGATCATGATTCAGAATATCTTGTCCGTTTCAAGCAGGCTATGGATGATGATTTCAATACACCTCTTGCCTATGCCGTTTTGTTTGATCTTGCAAAAGAAATCAACACATTAAAGAGTTCTGACAAGGAAAAGGCAGGAAAACTTGCTGGTCTGCTGAAGGAACTCGGTGACGTACTTGGTTTATTGGCAATGGATCCTGAAGAATTCCTTAAGGGGGCTGTTGATAAGTCTGACGTTGATGTAGATTTAATAGAAGCTATCATCAAGGAACGTAATGACGCAAGAAAGGAAAAGAATTGGGCAGTTGCTGATGCTGCAAGAAAGAAACTTGCAGATATGGGGGTTGTAATAGAAGATGGCCCTAATGGCACAACCTGGAGAAAGAATTAAGTCTTAGTTATTTTTGCTAAAAACCATGTTACATACTAGAGTATGTGAAAATCTTTCTGTAAATAGAAAAACATCCTGAGAATTTTTTAAAGCAGTGACCTTCCGGTTACTGCTTTGGTGTTATTAATATTACCTGTTTGTTTTTATAAGTCAAGATTTATGTTTTATAAATAAAATAGTCAATTATTTCTATTGAAATTTAACTATTTTTATTAAAAAACAAAATAATTCCTAGACGGAAGTTTCAGCTTCCGTCTTTTGTTCATACCGGAAATCAGTCTGGTAATCGGCCTTCATACAT
>NZ_FOXF01000086.1 GCF_900115655.1 Ruminobacter amylophilus
GAAAAAGAGACCGGGGAGGTACTGTCTTACTACGGTCTTACCGATCATTACGAGAGTGTGAGAAATAATTATGACGGGTATTATTTCGGAACAATTCACATGTACTGTCCGTGGGATGTCATGTCATTTTGCGATGATAACTACAAAAAAGTTGGTGTGGAAAATAAAATCATTACGGCAGATAACTACTGGATAAACACCAGCGGTAACGATGTAATAGAAGAATTCATGGGATTTATAGAGCCTGAAGACGTTGATAAAATGCAGGATCTTCTGGACGGCAAATCAATTACCACTGAAGTAAGAACCTCTCTGTGCTACGGTGATTTAAAAAACCACGATGTAAAAGATTTCTGGACACTGTTGCTGTACACCGGATATCTCACCTTTGATCCTCAATACCGATCTGCCAAAAAAAACGAATACAGACTGTATATTCCAAATGAGGAAATAAAGGACTGTTTCAAATCGAAGATCATGGATTTCTTTGAAACAAATCCTGAAATGAGAAACAGTACCGATGAACTCGTAAAAGGTTTGTTTGATGGGAATGCCGAAACCGTAGAGAACAGTCTTAACGGACTTCTGGGAAAATACGTGTCGATAAGAGATTTCTCCACTAAGGCCCCGAAAGAAAACTATTACCACGGTTTCATGAACGGACTGCTGGTGAACGGAACTTCATATATAGAGGAACATAAATCCAACACTGAAGCGGGAGACGGTTACGCCGATTTGATTTTACTGTCATCAGGCAAAAATTCCATTGCCGTTCTGGAACTGAAAATCGCTTCAGGGGAACTGGATGACAGAATTTCAATATCGGAAAAAGCGATAGAACAGATAATAAAAGCCAAATATGCGGACAGGTTTATGACCAACAAAACCATAAAATCGGTTTACGCCATCGGCATCTGTTTTTATAAAAAGAATTGTTCTGTCGTATGCAAAAAATTGAAATAAGTTCTAACTGACGACAAGAGTAAAAGCCTTTTCAAGGGATTGAGCCATGTTTTTCATAATCATGCAAAAAAACTCGATCATGATTTTTACTCTCTTCCAAAAGTGTCTCTGCCCCTTGATTTACAACGGCTGAGTGCATGTCAAAAAAGAGGCAAAAATTTTCGTGATAAATATCCTATATTAGAGGTGCAATGTTGTGTGCGACAAACATGAAAAAATTCAGCAATTTTTCACTTAAATGTTTGCATAAAAACGAGCTTTATCCAAAATGTTTTTCTATTTACAGAAAGATTTTCACATACTCGTTTTTGAGGGAAAATTGCTTCTGTTACTCTAGAGAAACTCACCCTCATATCTTGTGTAAATTCCCCCATGATTGCTCTTACACGACTAGAATCATGACTGTATCCGTTTTACTTTAGTCGAATATCAATTATGTTTTCATCAGGGAATGACTGGCATGCCTTTATTAGTCTATCATCGGAATCATAGGTAAGTGATGTTACCTCCGGTTTGATAATACCAAATGGATAATTATCGGTTCGTCCATCGATGGAAACCTGCGGTGTGCGGTTCATTAGTGTTCTGCATTCCTTTCGATTCATTCCTTTTTTCATTTTTAATGCTGTGTAAAATAGCCTGTAATTTTCTACAATTTCGGTACTGTATCCCTTACAACCTATGGTTAGAGATGGCGGATTATCATCCCAGCCGACAGTTAAGGAAAGTTCTGTATGATAGTATGAACCAAAAACCTCGATAAATGCTGATTCTCCGAAGATAGACAAAAACTTCTTTTCAGTCCTTGGCCATATTTTTTCTTTTCCAAGGTATATTTCGCAATATCGTTTGGTGATATCATCTATAAAGGATACGGAAATCAGTTTATTATCTTTGTATTCAAGGTGGACGTTAGGATTTTCATGGTATTCTGATTTATATACCGGTGGTATGTTTTCTATTATCGGATTACATTCAGAACTAAATTCATCTCTTATTATTTCCCAGATTTTTTCTTGTTCAGTACCGAAAACAAAAGGGCCGACGGAAACATTTGGATCAAGAATTAGCTTTTTCATTGATACCTCCATTATGATTCTTCAGTTGTTTTTCCAGTTTGGTTATATATTTTCTGACTTCTCTTATTGCATCGTCATATTTAGAACCGAATTTCGCCTGTATATCAGCAATTTCCATTTCAACAGCTTCTCTAATATTGAGAGCTTCAAGGTATTCCTGTTGTTTTCTGAAAAAATCGTTCTTCAACATATCTCTTCTTTTATAAGATCTTGTTAATTGATGATCCTTTTTTTCCATTCTAATGCTTGGACCTTCAGAGACTTTCAATATACCAGTTATTATCAGTAATTTTTTGGGAATTAAATGATGCGCCTCATGCGTGCTGCTGTCGGCAAAATGCTGCACAAACTCATAACCGCCGCCAATGACGATCTTTTTTCCGAAATAGGATTCATCTTTAATTTCAAATTTGCACCACTTGCCGTTTTTATTCATGGTTACCCAGCCATCTTCAGCTAAATCCGAGTTCTGGCTGGTAAAAACAGCCTGTAACCGGAATGTGGAGGGGTGGCCTAAACATTGATGCAATTTATCCTCCAAAGGATAATTATGCATTAAAGAATATATCCAGCCGGATATCTGCAGATCTCCTCCTCTTATGTGAAGCTCAAAAATGTAAGGTTTGTTATTGTTATCGGAAATCTGCCGGTGTTCAAGATATCCTTTGATAAAAGACATCTGCAGTGAGAGTTCAACATCTGACGCACTTGATAATGGAGATATATTGTTATCTAATAAGGCGTTATCGATCGTGTTACGGATAATTTCATTCCGGTGTGATTCCCTAAAATGAGGTATGGTATCAAAAGGATCTTTTTCTTCCTGCAATCTTTTTTTTATTACCGGCCTTATCTGATTGCAGAATTTGTGGAAGTAATCTGTACGGAAGTCATTGATGACGTCTATAGTCAGAATGCCTTTTTGCGAAAATTCCGCTCCGGCATTATAAGCCTGATCAATGATAGATACGTTCATATAAACCTCCTAATATCTATGATGTTTTACTGTCATATATTGTCATATTTACAAAATGAATACAATTAAAATATCTGCATATTAAATTGTTTTTAGAAACTATTGTTTAAATATATTGTAAACTTAACATTTTAGACAAATAAATTAGAAAACAAGAAGGTTAAATTTTGCTAAAGTGAATTTGAATTCTAGCAAAAACACATTGTCAATCAAAGTCAACGCAATGCAGCGCTCGTATATTATGACGGATGGATCAATCCGGTAGGATACTTTGTCCACTTTAACTGAGAGTGAACGCGATTCCGTGTAAACCCTTGTTAAGCCCCTTTTGAAAAATTATCTAATGTACCTAGCTATCCTTGTGCTGGTTTCATCAAGAC
>NZ_FOXF01000028.1:0-10897 GCF_900115655.1 Ruminobacter amylophilus
TGGTTCGGATGAACTCTTATCATAACCAAGATGTGCATCCATTTCGGCATTAAGCATCTTCTCAAAAATAGGTCCAAAGACGTCCTTTAAGGCTTCATTAACGTCCTTAGCATTTTGTACGTCATAATTATTGAGAATTAAATCTGCAATTTTTTCAGCAGCTGGATTTCGCTTAATATCTTTTTTTGCCATATTCATATAACTCCAATTAAGTCTTTAATATTAACAGACTTAACAGGAATACACGAATTTTATGTCACACCCGTGTAAAAAAATGGCGAGCGTCAGTCTGATACTCGTTATTTTTTGCTCATCTTGAATGGTATAATTTATTGATACAGATCTTTGTTTGTTTTGTATCAGCTTGACTATTCTTTACATTGTTACTATACTTAAAGCAAGTCAACTTGTGATGGATTAAAGCTGGGTTCCCGAATGGGAGTAGGCATTCGTGCTTAGAATCCTTTGCTCCTAGGGTTGACTGCCTGACTTTTTTAACTTCAATTTTTCTCTCAAATCATCCAGTATTGTCTCTGGGTTCTTCTTGATTTCTTCATATATAAAATCGATAACTTGCTGAGAATATCTGTATTGAGGCTGTTTTGCCTGTTTGTCAAAAACAAAGCACATTCTTTCATTACTCTTCAGATCAAAGTATTTTACGAAATTCATAAAGTGGAAATTATTAATCTTAACGTTCTGCCCCTTACACATAGGATATGTACCGTCTTTACGCAATTTGTTGTTTATTGCTTCAATACAGCTTTTGGCATTGTACTTATGCGTGTCATTAGGATTTTTCATCTCTTTTATCACACGAATCCCATCTTTGGCCTCTTTCTCAATATGATATACCTCTGTAGCCTCTTCTCTCTTTTTGGTGGAATAATACAGATGTTCAACTTTGATCGAAAATGTACTGTTATTCTCGTCTGATAATGACTGTATAGTTGTATTGGTCTGTATTAATCGCTCGGCAACTTGTGAATCATATTTGCCACGAATTTCTGTTTCATTTAATGATTTTAATCTTACAGACAAAGTAATAAAGTTTTCTGGGATTACTCTTGTCATATCAACATCATGAAACTCCATCATCTTATCGACATAGTTAAAGACACATGCTTGAAGAAGCGATACATATACAGCTTCATACTCTTCAGTGATAAAATGCGTACTCGTGTTTCTCAGCTCTATAATCTTTTCCAGATTTCTTCTTAACGGCGATTTTTCATTAGTAAAGATTAACTTCACACACTGATCTAAACTTATTGTTCTATTAGGCTTATCTTTGTAGTAAATTGCCTCGTCACCATGCTTATTTATGATATAAGCCTTAACATCAATTCCCAGGCATTACAGATAAAGAAGCTAAAACCCTCTAACCTATACTTAATTGATGGTTTATTATAAATTTCTATAGCTAATACAAACGCTTCCTTGGACTTATCAATCAATTGTTCTTGAATCGTCATGATTACCTCAACACTTCAAATAATTTTATCCTAACTATATTTATTCTTCTAGCACTACAATGTCTTTCAGCAATTCATGCAGATACTCGTGCCACTTCTCCATCGCCTGTCTTCGCTCCTCGAAGTAGTCGGTACGCAGATATGCTCTGGTAACAGCAGAACCGACAACGTGAGTCAGACAACTCTCTGCAACTTCGAACGGTATGCCGTTCTGGTGCATCCACATTCTGCCGATTGAGCGTATACCGTGAAATGACTGTCCTATGTCGCAAAACCTTAACTTATCAGATAGCTGCTTAAGACAGAACTTTCCAGAAGACGATCTTGAACTGCTTAACAGCCACTGGTTAGTGGACTTCTTCATCAAATACTCTAAAACTCTTTCCAGCTCGCTAGTTATTGGAATCTTTATACCATCTTCCAATGTTTTTGTTTTCTCTATCAGTAACACTTTATCTAAAAGATTTATATCACTTGCCTTGATGTTGTTAATTTCCTCAAGCCGGAGCAATAACAAGAAAGAGAGATAGTACATTACCATCTGACGGTTCTGTCTAGTCCTCTCTTTGAGAGTTAAAAATATGCGCATAATATTGTCATCTAAATCACCGTCAGTCAACGATGGTCTATGCTTTGTAGGCTCGGACTTAAATAGTGACTGAACAGCTCGTGCATCGGGAATTTGCACCTTATAAACAATTTTCGAATACCTCAAAATACGATCCAGAACTGATAACGTTAGCTTTGCAGTCCAAGTTCCATGACGTTCCTGCATCCCCTGAATCACCGAATATATCTGCTTTTCACTTATTTCTGAAACTTGGTAATCAAAGCGCTCTTTTAATCTGTCTACATAACATGATATTTGATGTAGTGTTTTTGATGAAGAGTATTTATTCTGTTTCAGCCACTCATCAGCAACAGCGCTAAACATCAAACCTTTTGATTGTGCTTCATCAGGATGATTTCCACTGTTTACCTTCAACATCCTTTCGGCAGCAATCTGCCTCGCTTCGTTCAAGTCTTGGGTCTTTAGAATTTTTTCAATTCTCTTTCCGTTAAGAGTGCAGCGATGTTGAAATTTGAACGAGGTCCCTTTCTTGGTTCCCGTTATGATAAGCGTCAGGCCGTTACCTTCTGACACTCGAATTGATTCGCCAGAACCGAGTTTAACCCTCAAGTCCGACTGCTTGATCTTCGACATAAACACCTCAAAAAAAATACCCAAAAAATACCCAAATATTTTATAAATTTTGAGAGTTTTGCACAATATTAAGTTTTTAACGATGTGTAAAACCCTTTATTTTTCAAGGTGTTGTGCCGTTTTTACTAAAATGTTTTTATTATTTGCTCTTTACGTCAATGAAAGGCAGGCTGCTTCCAGGAACCATGGTTGAAGGAAGTTTGCCGTCCCACTTTTCCGCAACGGTGAGTCTTACGATTTCACTGTTTTCGCGTAATGCCTCCCCTCTTAATCTGATGGCTGCGGCATTTGCCTCTTCAGTCTTGAGGATGGCATAAGCCTGAGCATCGGCACGCTTCTTTACAGCTTCTGATTCAGCCTCGGCAATCTTTACCTTCTGCTGGGATTCAAGCTGCACGCGTTCAAGTTCAGCCTTGGCCTTTTCAACATCGGCTCTTGCCTTCATGGCATTTTCAACAGAAGTTTCATAAACCTTGGAGAATGAAATATCTTCCACCTGAACGGAACGGATCTGCACCGGAATATCAGTCATAAGCTCCTTGAACTGAGTGTTCAGAAGATTTACGAATTCAGCTCTCTTCTGAATTACCTTCTCGGCGTTGTACTGACCGAAAATAGTCTTGGCACAGTCAATAAGCTTCGGAGCAATCACGTATTCGTAAATGTATTTTTCATCACCCTTGTAGTTTACGTAAATATCCTCGGCCTTGGTGCCTACAAAATTCCAGATTACGTTGATTTTAAGAGTGGCGTTCTGCTGATCAAAGGTATATGCCTCTGTTTTCACGCTGCCGCTGTTTGACTTGAGGTCAATAAACTTCACCTGCTGATAGAAAGGCACCTTTGAATGCATGCCCGGCTGAGATACGGATGAAATCTTACCGCCTGACAGTACCACGCCGACCATTGACGCGTTTACGGTGTAAAACAGTTCGGCAAAGAAGAATACAACAAAAAATATTATTGCCGCGCCGATCACTGCCGCGAAAGTGAATCCTCTGCCGTGTCCGCTGCTATGACTTACCTGACTCATCTGATAATCCTTTTATTAAGTTCATGTAACATATAAAACAATTTTCTGCTAAATGTATCACATGTTCGCCCGTGACATTGAGTATTATCTCAAATAAATTCAGATCCGCTCACTGTTTTTTTGCGTCATATAACGGCTCATTTTCTCCCGACCTGATTTTTCGGAAAAAGTGCGTTACGCATTGTAAGGTTCCACCTATTTTTTAGTTAAATATCCTTTTTTATGGTAAAGTTATGCTATGTGATTCATTTTTTCGATCTGATGTTCAATGACCTCATTCAATGTTAATCAAAACGAACTGAAAACCCGAGTGCTGGTGGTGGAAGACTCCCGGCCCCTTAATTTTTTCTATAATGCGGTAGTCAAAGGGCTGAATACCGAGGTTCGTTCCGCCTATACCGGCCGTGAAGCCATTGAACTTCTGGACACCTTCGCGCCGGACATCGTACTGCTTGACCTTAACCTTCCGGACATTCCGGGAATGGAAATTCTCAGCATGCTGGGACAGCAGTATCATCAGGTCATCACCATCGTGATCACCGCAGACGAAAGAGCCAACCTTCCGGCTGAAGCCATGCGCCTCGGTGCCTATGACTTTCTGGTAAAGCCTGTTGACAGCAACCGTCTGCGCACCACAATCAACAACACCATCGAAAAGCTTGAGCTCGACGCCAAGGTCAACGGTGAACCAGACAGCTCAATCCATCTCGGGAACTTCATCGGCGCTTCAAAGGTCATGCGCGACATCTACGACAAGCTCTGCCGCATCAGAAACTCCAAGGCTTCCGTATTCATCACCGGAGAGAGCGGTACGGGCAAGGAAGTGACCGCCAACACCCTGCATGAGCTCAATACCGAACGCAAAGGCAAGTTCATGGCCATAAACTGCGCCGCCATACCGAAGGAAATAATGGAAAGCACCATTTTCGGTCATGTCAAGGGTGCGTTTACAGGTGCCGTGGCCGACCGTACAGGTGCCGTGGCCGAAGCTGACGGCGGTACCCTGTTCCTCGACGAAATCTGCGAAATGGATCTGGAACTGCAGTCCAAGCTTCTCCGCTTCCTGCAGAGCAGCAAGTACCGCATGGTCGGTTCTCAGAAAACACTGTCGGTTGACGTAAGGGTAATCTGCGCCACCAACAGGGATCCATTCAATGAAGTCAAGCTAGGAAATTTCCGCGAGGATCTGTTCTACCGTCTTTTCGTAATTCCGATTCACCTGCCTCCTCTGCGTGAACGCGAGCATGACGTACTGCATATCGCCATGCACTTTCTGAAAAAATACGCCGAACTCGAACACAAGGATTTTCTGTACATTTCCCACGAAGCTTCGGAAATCATGCTGAAATATCCATGGCCCGGCAACGTCCGCGAACTGCAGAACGTCATCCACAGTACCGTGGTTCTCTTTGAAGGTCCGGTAATCACCGGAGAGATGCTTCCTGCCAATATTCTCAAGGCTGTCGAGGACATCGAGAAGAATCCGGAACACTACCAGAAATACGTGGGCCGCAATTCAAGATTTCTGATTGACGGTTCAGACGCGGTCATGCCTCCGGCTTTAGGCGCTCCTTCCGTCACCGCACCTCAGCCGGTACCAGCCGAAAACATGGTGCCGGGTTCCCGGGCTCCCGAAGAAAACAGGGCCGAAAAATCCGAACCGGCAGGCAGTGCCGTCGCTGAAGCCTCCGCTGATGCGGATGACTCGTCATCACCGGGGCTGACCGTTTCCCCTGCCGGAATGATAAATCTTCCGGTGAAAGAAGATGAAATCCAGACTCTCGAAGACGTGAAGCGCATATACACCGTGGCGGCCATAAACGCCTGCAACGGCTCGGTGGCTCTGGCTTCAAAACTTCTCGGAATCAATGTCACCACCCTTTACAGACAGATGGAAAAGTGGAAGGAAGACGGTTTTATCGAAAAGTGCAGCGTATTCATGAAGCCGGCAAAACGCGGACGCAGACCTTCAAAACAATCCTGAGCATTCATCCGGCACTGACCGTTTCCGGAAAATCTTACGCTTTGAAATCATACAGGTGCAGTCAGAACGCACCGTTCATCCTCCGGATATTGAATTGTTTTTTTCCGGTATTATAATTTCCTGAAATAAGCCTCCGTGAAAGCCGCTGACTTTCCGGACGGCATCTGACTACTGATACTGAAAATGACGACAGGAAACAGAATGAAATCTTCCATTCCCAGAAAGATAATTGCGGTATGTCTTACGGCAGCCATGGCCGGACTGGTGCTCGGCATAGACATAGGCGTAATAGCACAGGCCAAGGACTTCATACAGTCCGATCTCCATGTAAGCGATATGGTTTTATCGGTCATTGCCGGAGCCATGATGGGCGGAGCCACCATAGGCGCACTCTGCGGAGGCGTTCTGACCAGAAAACTCGGCAGAAAATATTCTCTCATCATCAGCGCCGTATGCTTTGTCATCAGTGCTGCCTGCGGAGCCCTGGCATGGAACGGCACCGTTCTCGTCACTGCCAGAATCCTTGTGGGTATTTCACTCGGCGTGGCGTCATTCACCGCACCGCTGTATCTCTCCGAGGTGGCTCCAAAATCAATAAGAGGCACCATGATTACGCTCTATCAGCTCATGATAACCGTCGGTATTCTGATTTCATTCATCGTCAACACCATGATCCGGTACGGTACCTTCACCGGAGCAGAAGGACAGATCGCCTCGGAAATGATGTTCGGTTCAGTCTCATACGGATGGAGAACCATGCTGGGCGTCACGCTGATTCCCGCCACGGCATTCCTTATCGGCCTCATGTTTCTGCCTAAATCACCGCGCTGGCTGATTTCAGCAGGCCGCAGGGATGAAGCGCTTGCGGTTCTTGAAAAAATCAGAGGTTCCGGAGAAGAGGCACGTGAAGAAGCTGAGGAAATCATCAGTACCGTTGCGGCACAGACCGGCGGAATCCGCGGCTTCGGGCTGTTCCGCGGCAGCGTATTCTTCAGAAAAGCGGTTTATCTCGGAATTGCCCTTCAGCTCATGCAGCAGCTCTGCGGCATCAACGTAATCATGTACTTCGGTCCGGAGCTTATCAAAAACGCGGGCTTCAGTTCGGAATTCGCCACCAATCTCGGGACCATCATCATCGGCCTTACCAATGTGCTGGCAACCTTCATAGCCGTGGCCTTTATTGAAAAATGGGGACGCAGAATCATCCTGCTTGCAGGATACTCCATCATGTCTCTGTCCATGATCTGCGTTGCACTGTTCATGCATCTGAACATGAGTATGGCGGCCATAGCCTCGGTGCTGGTGTTCATCATCGCCTTTGCCTTCTCCGCCGGCCCGGTTGCCTGGGTTCTCTGTTCCGAAATTCAGCCTATTGCCGGCCGTGACTTCGGCATAACCTGCTCCACCGTGGCCAACTGGCTGTCAAACATGACCGTGGTGGCGACCTTCCTTCCTCTCATAAAAGCACTGGGCAGCGCCGAGACCATGATCATATATGCTGCCGTATCGGTAGTATCAGTGATCCTGATTCTGCTGTATGTTCCCGAAACACGCGGCGTGTCACTTGAACGCATTGAGGATAATCTCATGAAAGGCAGAAAACTCCGTGACCTCGGACAGACCGGAGAATAACCTTTCCGCATAAGGAACGGCGGATCGGAAAAGGCAGCCCGTAATACTTTACGCGACTGCCTTTTCCGTTTTTTCAGGTAACACCGTTACAGTGTAAGTCTGGCAATGACCAGTCCCACAAAACACGCTACAAAGGTTCCTATAAGTCCGGGGATCATGAAGGAATGGTTGAAGTACCATTTACCGATTCTGGTGGTACCGGACATATCGAAGTTCACGGTTGCTATGTCTGACGGATAGTTCGGAATAAAGAAGTAGGCATAGGTTGCCGGCATCAGACCGATGACGGTATGCGGAGGAAGTCCCAGAGCCACTGCCACCGGAAGCATAATCTTGGCGGTTGCGGCCTGTGAATTGACCACGACCGATACCGCAAAGAGGGCAAAGGCAAAGGTCCACGGATACTGGGTAACCATACCCTTAACCGCATTCTCAAATGACGGCATGGCATAATTGAAGTAGGTATTGGACATCCAGGCGATACCGAATATGGCCACACAGGCGGTCATTCCCGATTTGAATACCACCCCCTTGGGTACTGCGGAGGCCGGAGTTTTGGAAACAATCATCACCACGGCTCCGAATGCCAGCATTATCATCTGAATAATGACTCCCATGGATATCGGTTTTGCACCTTCGCCAATGGTTCTCACGGCAGGAAATGCGGCGATTATCAGAATGGTCACGATGGATATCAGGAACATTACCACTGACAGTCTGGCTCCGAACGGAAGCTGTTCATTAAGGGTGGTCTGTGACGTGGCGTTTATCATCGCCCGAAAGTCCGGATTCTTCATGCGTTCCTGAAATTCCGGATCGTCATCAAGCTCCTTTCCTCTGAAGGTTGAATATACCGACATGGCAAGAACCCCCAGCAGAGTGGCTGGCAGAGTCACAATCATGATATTCATGAGACTGAGATTTTCAAGTCCGGGAATGCTTAAAACATCCCTGCCGAGATAGCAGGCGGTAACGGCTGATATCGGTGAAGCGGTAAGAGCAATCTGCGAGGCCACAGAGGATGCGGCCATCGGACGTTCCGGACGAATTCTGTTTTTCAAAGCGATGTCGCCTATAATCGGCATAATGGTATAGACCGCGTGTCCCGTGCCCAGCATCAGGCTGAGGGTATAGGTTACCAGAGGTCCTAAAAAGGTAATACCCCTGGGATGTCTGCGCAGAATCTTTTCAGCTATCTGAAGCATGAATTTCAGGCCGCCGGCCGCTTCAAGCACGGAAGCACAGCCCACCACGGCTATAATAATGAGCATTACGTCAACCGGAGGCGTACCCGGCGGCATTCGCAGAACAAAAACTTCCACAGCCAGACCGATTCCTGACACCAGACCGAGGCCAATGCCTCCGTATCTGCTGCCTGCGTAAAGTATCAGCAGCATGAAGATAAATTCGGCTATCAGCATGATTTCCTCCTTTGATGCGGAAATTTTCGGGAATTCCGGATATTCTCCTGAAAAAGCACTCTGAAACAGGTTCATTCAGTGACCGAAACTGCTCAGCCCGTCGGCTTCCCGAAAAAAAAACGGAGACGACATACCTTCATTCTATAATCTTTGCCGGATAAAATATCGGCGGTGATTAACAAAACACCAATCACCGGACCGAAAGCTTCCCGGAAGAAATAATGACATAAAAAAACGGCCTGAACATTCAATGCTCAGGCCGTACCGTTCATTACCGGTATTTTAGAATACCACGGTCTTGTTTCCGTGAATGAATACCTTGCCGTCAACCACGCGGCTCAGGGCTCTCACCAGAACCTGACGTTCCACGTCCCTGCCGGCCTTGGCCATGCTTTCGGCACTGTAGTTGTGATTAACCTTGATTACGTCCTGAGCGATAATCGGACCTTCATCCAGATCATTGGTAACAAAGTGAGCGGTTGCACCGATGATCTTCACACCGCGGTTGAACGCCTGCTGATACGGCTTGGCACCGATGAAGGCAGGAAGGAATGAATGGTGAATATTGATGAGGGAACCGTTAGGGAAGCTGTTCACGAAGTTAGGGGTAAGAATACGCATGTACTTTGCCAGCACCACGTAGTCGAACTCGAACCTGCTGATTGCTTCAAGCATTCTGGCTTCGTGTTCTTCACGGCTCAGGCCTTCATGACTTACGGTCACGAAAGGAATATCAAACTTTCTGGTAAGATCCTCAAGCTTGTCGTAGTTGCCGATAACACCGACAATGTCAATCGGCAGAGCACCGGCGTAGCTCTTAATCAGCAGATCACCGAGCACATGAGCTTCCTTGGTTACCAGAACCAAAACTTTCTTTCTCTGAATTGGCATCAGCTTGCAGATACCGCCATCAGGGATAACGTGTCTGAGTTCTTCAATGAAAGAATCTGCGGTACTGAAATCCCCTTCAAGCTCGGTTCTCATAAAGAATCTGCTGTCATCGAAGGTTGAAAACTGATCGTTCTTGATAATATTGTACTGATATTTAAAACAGGTACCGGTAATACCGGCAATAAGTCCTTTCGCATCAGGACATTCAGTACGAAGAATACGGCGTTCCATTTATTAAAAACCCTACTTTATGTTCAATGTTGACATGCCAACTCAAAAAACCGTCAGAAGTGTATCAAATATATGAGATTTTATCAATGACGGAGCCTAAATTCACCTCCTCAGGCCGTGATTTTTTACCGACTGAAGCCGATAAGCGTCAGCCTGACGGACACGGGCTCAGAAAGTTCTCCGTAAACTCTCTCCGGGTTTTATCCGCAGGTCCGTATTTCCGGTAAAAATTTAACCGGTAATTTTTTCAGTAAAGCCCCCGAAAAAATTGCAAACAGCATGTTTTTTGTATATATTTCACGTAGAAAAAAAAACAGCATACAGGTGTAAAGTCATGGATAAAAAGTTACTTGTGCTTACCGGAGCTTTTCTGCTGGCGGGATGTTCAGTCACATCAAGCTCTTCACAGCAGAAAATCGACATAAAAATGGCCAAAGACAAGTATGAACAGTCTCTTGCCAACCATATCGAAGTAGTCGTTGACGACAACGTTAAATTCGTCGGTCAGCGCAGTATCAACGTTCGACGCACAAAAACCGAACTTAAGGTGAAATACGGTTCTCTGCCGGGAGACAATCCGCAGTGTATAGTTACAGACACCATGGTGATCCAGCAGCATGACAAGCAGAAAAAAGGTCTGCTTCAGCCTGCAAACGCCATTGTGAAAACCGGAGCCGCAGCAGTGGACACCACCAGCCGCTTCCTGATATCCACACCTTCAAGTTCCATGACCGGCAGTGCAACCCAGTTCTCATCAACCTCTTCGGAAGTATCCAGCGCGGAAGACACCAACTGGTTCTACGGCTATGATCATAATGAATACATGTACTCTCCGCGAATCGTTGACAGTGACGAATGCCGTGAATGGATCAAGCCTTACCTCAAGGACGGCACCTCTCTTGACGCCAGGGTTGATCTGATAAGCCCTGAAACCGTAAGGGACCTCAACTTTGCCGATCCTGCCGAACAGATTAAGCAGTTTGATCCGACTGAACAGATAAGACAGCTTGATCCGACTGAACAGAT
>NZ_FOXF01000028.1:11102-30098 GCF_900115655.1 Ruminobacter amylophilus
CAGCTTGATCCGACTGAACAGATTAAGCAGCTTGATCCGACTGAACAGATCAGACAGCTTGATCCGACTGAACAGATTAAAACAATCAATCCGGTCAATCAGGTTAACACGATTAATCCTGCCGGTCAGATTAAGAAGATTAATCCGGATGACCTGAATACCGCCGCGGATCCTGCCGACGGCATCAGAGTCATCAACCGCCGGTAAGGTGCTGATGACAGAGTCTTTTCTCAGAAAAAGACGTATCTGTTTTATTGAACGGTAAATGTTCCGGAAGAAGCCTTCAAGGCTCTCCTTACGGAACATTTCTGATATTTATGGCTCTAAATTTTCCGTAGGATTAGATTAAACGGTTAACTTGCGGTTACAGATAATGTTGAAGTACGGTACTCTCTTACTTTGTATTTATGCCTCCATGCTTTCATCGGCGGCGACTGCCGGTGATTCCTTTCAGAAAGTATCTGAACTTAATGATTCCGAAATAACGGTTACGGAAGCCGTCTCCCCGAAAGTCCCCGGAGAATCTGTTCCCTACGTCAGCCTTTCACCTCAAAAGCGGCATCTCTGGAAAAAGCTTCTTCACTATGACATGAGCACGGACACCAGCATCATTTCCGAAGACAGCAGCTTCTTTCTGTCAGAAAAAGGCAGAACGGATCCCGAAGCGGAATACGAAGAGACCATAAAATTTTTCCGAAAGGATCCCCACAACGCCTGTTACTACCCTGCAAGATTCTATCTTATTCACGACGGTGACATTCCCGAGGAAATCATTAAAGATCCGGAATGTAAAATCTTCAGTGATTTTCTTGACAACGTGGGACTTGACACCCTGAAAATCATTTTTGTGGCCGAGGATGCCCTGGTGCCGATTTCCGCAGCCGGACATATTTTCGTGAAAGCGGAAGGCGTCAACAGAAAGGGAAAGTTCCGTGAATACTCCTTCTCCTTTGCCGCCTATGAGGAAAATGAAATCAATCTGGTGCTTAAATTCTTCAGCAACAGCATCAACGGCATCTACAGTCTGCAGCCCTACTACATGAACGTGTCCGAGTACATGGCCACCGACAGATCCCTGTGGGAATTCGAACTGAATCTTACCGAAGAACAGAAGAAGATATTCTACCTGCACATGCTGGAGCTTAAAAATCACGGAACTCTGTATTCCTTCTTCAGCATCAACTGCGCCTCGGGCATGGCCAAGGCCCTGGCAGTCGCCGATGACCGTCTGGACAGCCGTGACATAGTGTTCTTTGAAACCCCGCTGGAATACATATCCGAGGTCTACCATAAAAAGGGAATGATATCGGACATTGAACTCATTCCGTCAGAAAGTGAGAATCTGTACTTTTCCTGGAACAGATTATCCACGCCGATAAACAGCTATCCGAGCAACCGTCTGGAAATCACCGGTCTGTACAATTCGAGATATCACGCAGGAGCTCTCTTAAGATACGCTCCGACCCTGAACAACCTCAAGGATGACAATATTTCATCCCCTTCCCTTTCAGAATCAAAGCTCATTGAAGTGTCAGCTAAATACATGGACGACCATTTCTATCTGAATGAGATTGAACTGCTGAACCTCAACCCGCTTCCCGATGCGCGACTGGGCAGATTCACCTCCATGAACTACCTTGTCGCCCTGCACGGCAGCGTGGACTCCACTCACGCGGGGCTCTATCCGGAATTCTCCCTCGGCAATGCGGTATCCTTCCGCATGGGCGACTTCATTCCGTATGTTCATCTGCGCTACGGATATACCGTTCCGCACAGCAACAATCACGTTTTCGTAAGACCTGAAGGAGGCATCTTCTTCTGGAACCGGGACATCGGCAAAATAAATCTCTCATACGAAATTCCCCTGACCACCCACCGGTACTACCGCAACTACATGTACAGGTATCAGGCGACCTGGAGCAGATACATCTCCCACAACTTTTCAGCCAATGTCGAATTCACCGATTACAGGCTCGGGAACAATGACGGCAGCCGCAGTCAGCAGCGCCACGGAGGGAATCACATGACCGAGGCCGGAGCCTCCATAGTGTTCTATTTCTAAAAGGAACGGAACCCGCAGTCTTGCGGAATTCCGTCATGATTCATACAACGAAAAAGGCATAACCGCCTGCGCGGTTATGCCTTTCCTTATAAGTCAGTAATCAGCTGATTACTTCTTTAACAGATACTTGCGGAGAACAGCGAAGTCCGCATCCATGTTGTCTGATAAAATCTTTAAATCTGCTCTTGAAGCCAGAGCTTCCGGTAAAGGTAAGTCGATACCGAGGATTTCATCAACGCTTTCCTTGAACTTTGCAGGAGCGGCGGTACATAAGAAGATACCGGTATCGCCGGCTTCCATGTTGTTCTGCAGAACCTTGTAGGCAATGGCTCCGTGAGGTTCAGTGATATAACCCTTGGCATGGGTTTCCTTCATTGCTTCTTTGGTTTCAGCGTCGGAAAGCTTGCCGTAACCTAATTCAGCGAGATTCCAGCCCTTAACCCTGAAGAGTTCTTCTACGCGAGGCCAGTTGTTAGGCTTGGAAACGTCCATTGCGTTTGAAAGGGTTGCAACGGTTGCGTGAGGATCCCACTTGCCTGTTGCAAGGTAGCGAGGTACTGTATCGTTGTCGTTGGTTGATACCACGAACTTCTTGATGTTGAGACCAAGAGCCTTGGCGATGAGACCTGCGGTGATGTCACCGAAGTTACCGCTTGGTACAGACACAACCACACTCTTGCGCTTTTCGGCAGGAAGCTGGGCTACTGCTTCGAAGTAGTAGCATACCTGAGCCAGCAGACGGCTGATGTTGATTGAGTTTGCACTGTTAAGACCGATGGCCTGCTTTAATTCTTCATCATCGAAGGCAGCCTTAACCAGAGTCTGACAGTCATCGAAAGCGGCGTTAACGGCTACGGTACGGATGTTACCGCCTAAAGTACAGAACAGCTTTTCCTGAAGGTTGCTGATCTTTCCCTTCGGATAGAGTACTACAACTTCAATGTTAGGAAGGTTGTAGAAGGCGTGAGCCACGGCGGCACCGGTGTCACCGCTGGTTGCGGTCAGAATGGTGATCTTCTTGCCGTTGGCAACCGCACCGAGGCACTGAGCCATGAAACGGGCACCGAAGTCCTTGAATGCGAGTGTAGGACCGTGGAACAGTTCAAGAGCGTAGTTGTTTTCGTCAACCTTGTGTAAAGGAGCACCGAAAGCGAAAGCATTCTTTACGAGTTCTTCAAGATTTTCGATTTCGTCGGCACCGATGAGGTGACGGAGAATTCTGGCAGAACGTTCTACGAAAGGAAGAGCCAGAAGAGCATCAACGTCCTTCAAAGGTTCGATTGATGCAGGGAAAAACAGACCCTGATCCTTTCCCAGTCCCTGCTTTACGGCCTGAGCATAAGAAACTTTTTCTTCATTATGTTTAATGTTATAAAGCTGCATATAAATCACCACTTAATCTGACACGGGCTTTCCCGTGAATTTTCAAACTCTGTTTATGCCGGAATTTCCCTGTTCGCCCTTTCATGACTTTTCCGGAAACTCCGATTATTCATAAAAGCTTAAAACACCGATCTCGACAGACCGGTGTTCATGTCAACAATTAGATACTGGTTACCACGGTACCGTCAGTATCGATTCTGCAGATATTGCAGAAGCCGTCATCATTCTGGATGAAGTTCTTCTTGAGATATTCCTGAAGTTCTTCAGCTTTGGCAAGATCCTTCATTACCACGAAGATTGACGGACCTGAACCCGAAATACCGCCGGCAAGAGCGCCTAATTCCATGCCCTTGGCCATGGCATCGTCATATCCGGGAATAAGTTCCCTGCGGTAAGGTTCGGCAAGAACGTCCTTAAGAACGGCGGCTGCCAGCTTTTCGTTGCCGGTATGGGATGCCTGAATGAAAGAAGCAATCTGACGACCGAAGGTGATACAGGTTGAACGGCTGTATTCCTTTGGCAGAATGGCACGTGCGGCAGCGGTGCTTACGGTGATTCCCGGATAGCATGACACCCAGTACCAGTCAGCAAAGCTTGGTACGGTTTCAGTGATGATGCCGGCTTCCTCAACCATCAGCTGGATACCGCCGAGGTAGCATGGAGCCACGTTGTCAAAGTGAACTGAACCTGAAATCTTGCCTTCAAGTCTGCCCATCAGCATTAAAGCTTCATCCTTTGATAAAGGATAATCATGGAAGGCATTGAGAGCTTCAACGGCTGCCACGATTGAGGCGGCAGATGAACCGAGGCCTGAACCGATAGGAAGATTCTTCTTGAGAACCATCTTTACCGGCTTAACGGCGATCCCCTTTTCAGCAAGAAGATCCTTAAAGCCCACATAGGCGTCGTAGCAGATGTTCTTCTTCGGATCAGCAGGAAGCTTGGAGGCGAACCAGCCTTCAATACTTAAATCAAATTCACTGTCCCCTGGATAAACATCAACGTTATCACCCAGAATCTGACCGTCAATCGGCTTCAGGGCAGCGCCGAGAATATCAAAACCGACGCTTACATTACCGATTGAAGCAGGAGCGAATGCACTAACACCCATTTTTAATTAAGCCTCTCTCTTCCAATTTAAAGTACGTAAAATATCTGCGAATACACCGGCTGCAGTAACTTCAGTACCCGCGCCATAACCGCGGAGAACCAGTGGAATCGGCTGATAGTATGCGGTAAGGAAGGCAAGCGCGTTTTCGCCGTCCTTAACCTTGTATAACGGATCGCTTTCCGGTACGGCCTTGATGGCAACGTGACACTTGCCGTCAACGATGCTGCCTACGTAACGGAGAACTTCGCCTCTTTCCTTGGCTGCTTCAATTTCCCTGCGGAAATATTCATCGGCCTGAGGCAGACGTGCCAGGAATTCTTCAGTGGTACCTGATGCGTCAAATCCCGGTGGTAAAGCCATCTGAACATCGATATCGGAAAGATTCAGTTCCATGCCTACTTCACGGGCAAGGATAAGAATCTTTCTTGCAACGTCCATGCCGTTTAAGTCATCACGAGGATCCGGTTCGGTGAAGCCCTTGGCTCTTGCGGTAAGGGTTGCTTCGCTGAATGACAGACCTTCTTCGAGCTTACCGAAGATGAATGACAGAGAACCTGAAAGGATACCGTTGAATTCCTGAAGGTTATCACCTGCGGCAATCAGATTCTGCAGGTTTTCGATTACAGGAAGACCTGCACCGACGTTGGTTTCGTAAAGGAACTTGCGACGGCGTAACTGTGCCGCCTTGCGCAGGTCACGATAGTATTCCATGGTTCCGGTGTTGGCCTTCTTGTTAGGAGTTACAACATGGAAACCTGCCAGCAGGAATTCCTTGTACTGTGAAGCCACGTTAGGATCTGAAGTACAGTCTACAATCACCGGATTGATCAGGTGAGTATCGGTGATGAACTTCTTGGCTTCAGCCAGAGAGAATCCGATAGGAGAAGCGTTGAGGGCGGTCTTGTAATCTGAATTCAGATCGATGCCTTCCTCGTTGAGCAGCATGTGCTTTGAATTGCACATACCTACAATACGCATCTTCACGCCGTGCTTCTGCTGAAGAATCTGCTGCTGTCTTCTGATCTGGCCGACAAGAGCACCGCCTACACCGCCGATACCGATAAGAAGCACGTCGATGAACTGCAGTGAACTGAAGAAGTTCTGGTGGCAGATTCTGATGGCTTCACTTACCTTGTTCTTGGAAACAACGGCGGAAATTGATCTTTCTGATGAACCCTGGGCAATGGCGTTAACATTGATGTTTGCAAGTGACAGTGAGGTAAAGAACTTGGAAGCGATACCTCTTGCGGTGAGCATGCCGTCACCTACTACGGAAATAATGGCCTTGTCATGGGTAATGTCGATACCGTCAAGCAGACCTTCCTTGAGTTCGAGCTTGAATTCATCGTTGAGCACCTGCATTGCCTTTTCGGCATCACTGGTATGGATACAGAAGCTGATGCTGTATTCTGATGAAGACTGGGTAATCAGGGCAATAGAGATCTTGGCGCGTGATACACAGTTGAAGATACGGCCGGCCATACCGACCATACCCTTCATTCCCGGACCGCAGATGTTTACCAGAGACATGTTGGTAAGATCGGAGATACCCTTGATAGGAATATTGAGGTCGCCTTCTTCCGCAATGGTGGTGCCTTCGTAATCAGGATTCATGCTGTTCTTGATTACGCATGGAATACGGAACTGAGCAATAGGAGCAATGGTACGAGGGTGCAGAACCTTGGCACCGAAATATGAAAGCTCCATGGCTTCCTTGTAGCTTAAACGCTTGAGCAGCAGAGCATCGTGAACGATTCTCGGATCACAGCTGTATACGCCGTCAACGTCAGTCCAGATTTCGCAGCACTCGGCGTTCACGCAGGCGGCGAGACATGCGGCTGAGTAGTCGGAACCGTTACGGCCGAGAAGAACCAGCTCACCCTTTTCATTACCGCCGGTAAAGCCCATCATTACATAGATGGTGCCGTCGTTTCTGGGACGCTTTGCGAAAAGGCTTCTTGATAAATCGATGTTAACGGTTGATTCAAGATAGTCACCTTCGGTGGTCTTGAGAACTTCAACCGGGCATAAACGGGTAACATTTTCGCCTCTTGCCTTCAGCAGGGTTTCCATGAATACGGCTGAAAGCTTTTCACCGCGGCTTAAAATGGTAGCCTGAACATTGTCAGGGCACTGACCGAGAAGCATGATGCCCTGAACTCTCTTTTTGATGAGAGTGAATTCGTCATTTAAAATCTGATGGAGAGCCACATCGTCAACATTAGGGTACTTCATCTTGATACCCTGAATAAGTTCAACGTAAATAGCTTCAATACTGTCCAGAATATTCTGAACATCATTACCCTTGACAGCTTCGGCAACAAGTTCCACCAGGAAGTTTGTCACCTTTGCAGGAGCTGACAGAACCAAAGCCACCTGCGACTTTCTATGGGTTTTCACAACAATGTCTGACACATTTAAAAAACGTTCAGAGTTAGCTAAAGAGGTACCACCAAACTTTAAAACTCGCATTAAAATCTCCATTGCAACAAAAAAAGCCCGTGATTCACAGAATCCTGGGCTTTCTGAATGTCAATCACGTAACAGAAACTAAAATTAACAGCCCTTTCCAGAAAATGCTGTTGTAATTGTTGTAATCACGATAGTTTCTGTTGTAATCGACATAAATATCCTATGTATGTGCACCATGCAGTAAAATTTTTCTCATGATCCCAAATTCAAGGTAAAAAGTCAAGTACTACAGCCATTTACAGTATATTTTTTAACCAAAAAATCAGTCATTACGGTAATAACCGGGAAGAAGCCAGAAAAAGGCATTTTGAAACACTGTTCCGCAACTGCCGCGCAGTTCATTCCGGATCAGCCGCTACCGTTTTCCTGAAGCGATAAGTTCCAGCTTTTCACTGCGGCTGAGCCGCTTTATGTGCCACTCACGGCTCATAGCCTCGCTTCTGCTCTCATACTCTTCAGAATATACGAGTTCCGCCGGCAGACGGGAACGCGTGTATTTTGCGCCGCGGCCGCTGTTATGGGCCGTCACTCTCGCCTCAAGATCATTTGTCCATCCGCAGTAAAGCGTATCATCGGAACAGCGCAGGATATATACATAATTCATTATCACCTCGGATAGCGGGAATCATTTCTGAAGTTTATTTTACGTAACTCAGACATACGTTACGCGGCCGTCAATGCCGGAAACGGAGAGCGGAACTCAGGTTCACTGAGTTTTTTCAGAGCGGATGAAAAAAAACATCCCGAAAATACTGCCAGCAGTCTTTCCGGGATGTCACGCGTAAACTCAGTCTTTTCAGTCTCTACAGTGAAATCTTGTTGGAAAGACTTATGTATTCGTTTACGTGAGAATGCTTCGGATTATTGATGGCTTCCTCAAAATCGGTTGCTATCAGAGTGGTACCGTCTATACCCACGCACTTGCCGTATACTCCGTCTATAAGAAGTCTTACCGCATAATCTCCCAGACGGCTGGCCAGAACTCTGTCATATGCCGTTGGAGATCCGCCTCTCTGAATGTGTCCGAGAACGGTGGCGCGGCATTCAATGCCGGTAGTGGCTTCCAGCTCTGAAGCCAGGGCATCGGCATTCACGATATTCTCACACAGACAGATAAGTGCATGTCTCTTGCCGGAGGCAAAGGCCTGGGCAATCTTGCTGAACAGGTCCTCTTTCACAAAAGGCTCTTCCGGAGCAATTATGTAATCCGCCCCGCCGGCAATTCCGCCGACCACGGCCAGGTCACCGCAGTGACGCCCCATAACCTCCATGATGGTTACACGGTGATGAGAACTTGAAGTGTCTCTTAAACGGTCCATGTTCTGCATGATGTTGTTCACCGCGGTGTCAAAACCGATGGAGAATCCGGTTCCGTGAACATCATTGTCAATGGTTGCAGGGATGCCGATACAGCGTACTCCCATTTCGTGAAGACGCAGAGCACCAGTATAGGTACCGTCTCCGCCAATCAGAACCAGGGCGTCAATGTTTCTCTTCTTCAGATTTTCAATGGCCTCGCGACGTACCGACTCTTCCTTGAACGCGGTAAATCTGGCCGTTCCCAGAAAAGTACCGCCTCTGGTGATAATGTCATTCACGCCTGCTCTGTCGAGATCAATAATTCTGTCCTGATGCATTCCGAGAAATCCGTCGCGGATACCGGAAACACTAATACCTTCATTTATGGCGGCTCTTACTACAGATCTTACGGCCGCATTCATACCAGGGGCATCGCCGCCGCTGGTTAAAACACCTATGCGCTTAATCATATATTTAACACAAACAAATAAATCCGTATAACGTATACACTGCCCGGATGACGAAAATCATAACCGTGTCCGGCCAGACCGCACTCACACAAAACGACATTAAAGAAGGCGTTTACGGAACCTTCCTTAAAATAAGCGGCGGTTAATCCGTCCGGCAGTTTCCTTTTACAACTCAATAAACTGGAATCTTTTCTATCACGCTCCGGTTATTTTTACAATAGAAATCCGCCTTTTTAACCATAAGTTAACGTTCATGTCATATATTTAGCGTTCTGACGGATAATGCAGGCTTTTCAGGAAAACCGCTGATTTTAAGGAAAATCAATGTTTAAGGCGACTTCAGGCAGCATATGTTTCATAAAAAAAGACCTCCTGATTTTACTCGGGAGGTCCTTCCGTCATGAACCGGATTTACCGGAATCAGACTGTATTACTTGGCAGCTTCGATGATAGCAGCGAAATCAGCAGGCTTTAATGAAGCACCGCCAACTAAACCGCCGTCGATGTCAGGCTGCTTGAAGAGTTCAGGAGCAGTCTTGGCATTGCATGAACCGCCGTAGAGAACCTGAACCTTTGCAGCAACGTCAGCATCGAATGAAGCAAGGAATGCTCTGATCTGAGCGTGTACGTTCTGAGCGATTTCAGGGGTAGCGGTCTTACCGGTACCGATAGCCCAGATTGGTTCGTAAGCGATTACAGCCTTTTCGAAAGACTTGATACCGCACTTGTCGATAACAGCCTTGAGCTGGGTCTTAACTACATCAGCGGTTTCACCTGCTTCGAACTGAGCTAAAGATTCACCGATGCAGAGTACAGGGATGAGGCCTGCAGCCTGAGCAGCTTCGTACTTGGCAGCAACAACTTCGTTGGTTTCGTTGTGGTATTCACGACGTTCGCTGTGACCAACGATAGCGTACTTACAACCGAATTCCTTGATCATAACAGGTGAGTTTTCACCGGTGAAGGCACCGCTGGTGTGAACGTCACAGTCTTCTGAACCGTACTGAAGAGCAGAACCCTTGGCTAAAGCTTCTACAGTACCGATAAAGATTGCAGGAGCGCATACTGCAACTTCAACGTTGGTAGCAGCATTTACCGGAGCAAGAAGAGCGTTAACAAGAGTATTAACTGATTCTTTGGTACCGTTTAATTTCCAGTTACCCATTACGAGCTTTTGTCTCATGATTTTGACCTTACATTAAATATTTGTGAAATTGATTAAAACACGAAAAGAGCCGTCTGAACCCGAATGAAGTCTACTGAAAAAAATAATCCGTGTCAGAATGCAACTTTTTACCACCGCTAAATATATCACAAAGCTCAATCCGTGGCAATTACAGACAGTGAATGGTTCAGATACAACTCCGCACCGTGATGAATCCTGCTGACACACCCGTCACCGGGACAGGCTTCTCTTCTCTTCACTTCATTAAAACACCTGCTCCGCCGCTGCCCGTTTTCATCCGAAAAAACGCCAAAATGCTCCCCATATGTATCACACCTCACTGATTTTCAGGTTCTTCTGCTAAAAAAATAGACAGAACACTCTCAAAAACAAATAATACAGCTGTAAATATTGCTTATCATCACTGTTTTCACATCCGTGAAAGTTGCATACACGTTTTGCATGTGTGAATTATTTAAGCTAAAATTAAAAACGTTAATTTACAGTGTATTCTGCATAATTTACGGATATTTAGGTTTTATTCAATCTGAATTTTCAAAAGCCGTGCAGAACACGGGAAACCGTGCTTTCCATATTCAAAACGTTCTTTTGAAAATTCATGCATCAGGAGAAAAAACATGGCTGTTGCTGAAAAAGGTATTTCCTTATTAAAAGAATTCAAAGACTTCGCAATGAAGGGTAACGTTCTCGATATGGCTATCGGTGTGGTAATCGGTACCGCATTCGGCAAGATCGTATCATCACTGGTTGCCGACGTTATTATGCCTCTCGTGGGCGTTATCTGCGGCAATGTCGATTTCAAGGATCTTGCCATCACCCTTCAGGAAAAGACTGACACTGCCGAAGCGGTTGTACTCAAGTACGGTGCTTTCATTCAGACCATCGTTGACTTCATCATCATTGCCTTCGCAATCTTCGTATCAATGAAGCTCATCAACAACCTCAAGCGTTCAGTTGTTAAGGAAGCCAAGGAAGAAGCCGCAGAAGAAGCTGCTGCAGAACCAGCTGCCGACATCAAGCTTCTTACTGAAATCCGTGACCTTCTCAAGGAACAGAAGAAGTAATGAATCATCTGCCGGGCAGATATTCCGGCTTCAGCTCAAAGCCCCGGTTCTAGTATGAACCCCGTTATCAATCAGGTGTTCATACTAGAACCGGGGCTTTGTTTTTTTAATTTCCGCATTTTTCACCCGAAACAGGAAACAGAAAACGGCACCTTGGCATGTCCGCATGACATCCTGACACGACAGCCGTTTTTTCTGCCGAAAAGCATTTCTCTTTTCTCAAAATGTTACCTCCGTACATTCCTCCGCAATCAATAAGACACTCACATATGATTAAATTCACGTGAATGTGCTAAAATCATGCAAACGATTATTGAACAAATTATGCTGTCCCTTATCAGAAAATTATTATAACTATGCGCAAATTATCAATTCTGCTTTTTTCATGTCTGTCCTGGATGATTTTCACCGGCACTGCAGCCATCGCCGATGAAATTCAGGCGTCAATGTCAGCTCCGGCACCTGAAGCCGGGATTTCCGCGACCGTGGAGGAACCTCATTATCTTGACGTCGAGGATGCCTTCATTCCGAGTCTGGAACAGAACGAACGCGACATATCAATAACCTTCAGAATCGCCGAAGACTACTATCTCTATCTTGAAAAATTCAAAATCACCCCCGTAAACTGTGAAATCACGGACATCTCCTTCCCTGAAGGCATCTACCATGAAGACGAATACATGGGACCCAGTCATGTCTTCTACAAGGAAGTAACCGTAAACCTGAAGGTTCAGAGCACTGCTCCGTTCCCTAAAATCAACGTCCAGTATCAGGGCTGTACCGAAGGCATGTGCTATCCTCCGGTGGTCAAGAAAATCGCCATCGACCGCCTTACTGAAAACGCGGATTCCGACGCAGACTCCCCTGCCGGAACTTCCGGCACCGGCAAAGACGTTAAGGATTCCGCTGAAACCGACGGCGACGTTGACAGAATTCCGGGAGCCGACTTCACCAGTCTGGTGGATGTAAACAATGACAGCAGTTCCATCTACAGACTTGTGGGAGGAAACATTCTTTTCGGGCTGTTCGCCTTCTTCTGTTTCGGAGTTCTCCTGAGTCTTACTCCATGCATGTTCCCGATGTATCCCATCTGGAGCTCCATCATTCTCGGAAGGAAGCAGAAGAGCATGAAGACCACCGCCGTCTATACCGTGGTATACATTTTCGGCATGGCCATAGCCTACATGCTCGCGGGATTCGGTATCGCCTATGCCGGAGCACAGTTCCAGATGTTCATGCAGCAGCCGGCCGTACTGATTGCCATGTCGGTAATCTTCCTGATTCTCGCGGTATCCATGTTCGGTCTTTTTGAAATGACTCTGCCGACCGCATGGATTAATAAACTGCAGCAGATTAATGACAGACAGCAGGGAGGCACCGTCACCGGTGTATTCCTCATGGGCGTAATCAGCGCCATCATCGCATCTCCATGCACCACCGCCCCGCTGGCCGGAGCCCTGATGTTCATCATGAAGGACGGCAACATCCTCAGAGGCGGCGCCTACCTGTTCATTATGGGACTGGGCATGGGGGTTCCTCTGGCCATCATCGCCGTTCTGGGACAGAAATTCCTGCCTAAATCGGGCATGTGGATGAAGAACATCAAGGTAATCTGCGGCTTCATCATGCTCACCATTCCTCTGTATCTTCTGAGGGCTTATCTTACTCCGAGCATCATCACGGCCATCAGCATTCTCATGAGCGGTTCCATTCTCTGTTACATCACCCTGCTGGTGCTTAAAAACAGAAGAACCCTGTTCGCCATGACCACCATGATTATCACCGCGGTAATTGCCGTTGCCTCGCTGTTCATCACCACCGACGCGAAGAACAGCGACATCTTTGAACCTGTTGAAAACCTGACACAGCTTGAAGACCTGATAAAGGACAACAGAATCGTAATCGTGGATATCAGGGCAGACTGGTGCGCCTCATGCAGAAAATATGAAGAGACAACCTTTGCCGACAAAAACGTTGTCGCCTACATGTCTCCATTTAAAAACGTATATGTGGACATCACGGATCCCGATGCTGAAACGGGAGAAATCGTCAGCAGATACAAGAAGGAGATCACCGGGGCCCCTACCATTCTGATATTCAGGGATCACCGTCTGATTTCTTCCGTAAACGGCTATCTGCCTGCTGATGCCTTTATAAAGAAAATCAGCCGGGCACTGGAAAAGTAGACAGCCGTTTCCGGCAGCGTGACACTGTCAGAGTATACCGGCGTAATGCCGGTATACTTTTTTTGAGGTTTTGAGAAGACATGCATTACGCCTGAAAACCGGAATCAAAAAAAGGGCAGTAACCACGGAAGTAACTGCCCATACTAAGAAGGAAAAGTTTTCCTCATCTCATCAGTTCTTTTCTTCAGCGAATCATGTTCTTCAGTTCTTCCTCGGTAAGAGGAGTATCTGAAAGAATACACAGATTCAGGGTTCCCTGAGCCCATTCGGCCGTCTTATAGCCATCACCGTTTCCCTTTACGAGAATGCTTCTGCCGTTTATCATCAGAGTGCGGTTGATGGCATATTTGTTGTAGTCACCGTTAAGAAGCTCGGGAGAGAATTTTTCCGAAACGCGGTAGACAATGCGTTCACCGCTGTCCAGGGAGCTGTAGATGAACTGAACCATTTCAGTCTCGTTCATCATAAAGATATCAGGGTTGGGATTGTACATCGATGGTATGAATTTCAGTACCGGAATCTTCTTTCCGAAGGCTTTCTCCGCATCTTCCAGGGAATCCACCTGAACAAACGGATTCGGTAATCCGACAAAATTATCTCTATCACTCATAATATCATCATCAACAGTTATACCGTTTAAATTCATCTGCTGATCACTATTGTCTCTGTGACACCCGCCGAGCATCACCAGTGCTGCCGCCACCAGCACCATTCTGCCGAATCCACCGCTCATCTTATTACCTGCACACCAAAACAACCTACCTCCCAGAGAATGATAATCTTCTTATCATCCAGTGCCTTTAATAAATATTATGAGAGCAGAAGTCGTTTCTAATCAAGATATGACAATCAATATTTTTCATAAAAAATAATTTTTTTATAAAAATCGTTAACCACATCTAAAAACATCCAAGATATTTTTAATACTTTCATTTATTTACATACACATTATGCTTTTACGCATCACACTTTCAGGCAAATATCAGAAGAAAACAAACTTAATTTTATTAATAGTACTCTTATCATTGCAAAATATAACTTTTTTAAATCTTATATATACATTCAATATTATATTATAAAAACATCTCTGCATACGATATATAAAAATCATGATTATTAAGAAATAATAAACTTCTCAATAATTGGATAAAAGCCCCGGCGAACATCATGTATAAATTTAACACTCTGTTTTGTCCGGTTTGCCTGAAGCATGAAAAAGTCTGATGCTCCATGTTTAAAAAGCACAAAAAAATCCCCGACGCAGCGGGGACTCATATGTATTCTCCGGACACACGACATCCGGAAACATCAGGAGGATCCGGCCTTAGATCTGAGCCAGAGCCTGATCAATATCAGCAATCAGATCTTCCGGATCTTCGATACCGATGGTAAGACGAATCAGCTCTTCACCGATACCGGCATTCTTAAGCTGTTCAGAGTTAAGCTGTCTGTGAGTGGTGCTTGCAGGATGAGTTACGCAGGATCTTGAATCACCGATGTTTACCACACGCTTGAAAAGTCTGAGTGAATCATAGAACTTCGCACCGTCTTCCTTACCGCCCTTGAGACCGAAGGTTAAAAGACCGCTCTGGGAACCCTTGGTGTATTTCACTGCCAGTTCATGGTATTTGCTGTCAGGGAAGTGAGCACTGTTAACCCATGCCACCTTAGGATGCTTCTTAAGGAATTCGGCGATGGCAATGGTATTTGATACGTGCTGTTTCATTCTTAATGACAGGGTTTCAAGACCTACCAGAATCATGAAGCATGACTGAGGAGGAAGAATTGCACCGGTGTTGCGGAGGAATACGGTACGGATACGGGCTGCATAGGCAACGTCACCGAAGGAGTCGCAGTAAACCACGCCGTGATATGACTTTTCAGGAGCGGTGAACTGTGAGAACTTGCTGCCGTACTTCTTCCAGTCGAATCTGCCGCTGTCAACAATGATACCGCCCATGGTGTTACCGTGACCGCCGCAGAACTTGGTCAGACTGTGAACAACTATATCGGCACCGAAACTGATTGGCTTGCAGAGTGCCGGACTGGCCACGGTGTTGTCAACAACCAGAGGCACGCCGTGTCTGTGAGCGACTTCGGCAAGAGCTGAAATATCAACAATGTTGGCAGCCGGATTACCGATGGTTTCACAGTAAACGGCTCTGGTGTTTTCATCGATGAGAGCTTCAATGTCTGCCGGACTGTCACTCTTTGCCAGACGGCCTTCAATACCCAAATCAGCGAATACGCTAGTAAGAAGAGTCAGAGTACCGCCGTAAAGCTGAGGAACGGAAACGATGTTGTTACCGTTTTTGGCAAGGTTCAGCAGAGCATATTCAATGGCTGACTGACCTGAGGCAACTGCTACCGCAGCCTTACCGCCTTCAAGAAGAGCCATACGCTTTTCCAGCACGTCGGCAGTAGGATTCATCAGTCTGGTGTAGATATTGCCGGGTTTAACCAGATTAAACAGATCGGCGGCATACTGGGCATTGTCGAATTCATATGCAACGGTCTGATAAATAGGAGGAACAACAGCGTGTGAAGTAGGTTCGGTGGTATAACCGCCGTGAACCTGTATAGTCTGATCTTTCATGTTTAATTCTCTGAATATCCGGCTGAAACCGACTTTTAGTCAGATTAACAGCCACCTAAAAAATCCGTCTGCCGCCGGCCATGCCGGAAAACAGACCTCTCATAAGCCTTCCGCTAAAAAATAAAAAATCACCAGAAAAAATGATGATTTTTTATTAATGCAGTGATCCGGCGGATCACTGCCGGCAACGGTATAATTATATCATAATGAATGAAAACGGAAACACCGGTATTTCTACCGGTGTTTCCGCACTGTCAGAGTGGAATTAATCCACTTCGATAATCTTGAGTTCGTTGGTCATACCTGCCTCTTCGGTATCACCGTGGGTTACGATTACCCAGTCACCGTGAGAAAGATACCCCTTTTCCTTCACTACCTTAACGGCGGCTCTGGCAGCGCTTATCATGTTGTCATAGTTGCTGGTTTCAAACTTAACCGGATAAACACCGCGGTACAGATTACACCAGTTAAGAGTCTTTTCGGAATGAGCCAGGGCGAAAATCGGCAGATTTGAATGCAGACGGCTCATGAGAAGCGGAGTCTGTCCTGACTGGGTAAGGGAAATGATACCCTTGATTCCCGGAAGATGGTTGGCTGCGAACATGGAAGCCATGGCGATGGTTTCCTCACTGTTGGAGAAGGTCTTGTCGGTTCTGTAGGAAGATACCACCATTACCGGATTCTTTTCGGCACCGAGACACACCTGAGACATGGCTGCCACGGTTTCAACAGGATAATCGCCGGCTGCGGTTTCGGCGCTGAGCATTACGGCGTCGGTACTGTCGAGAACGGCATTGGCCACGTCCATAACTTCGGCACGGGTCGGCATAGGAGACTTGATCATTGATTCCATCATCTGGGTTGCGGTGATAACCGGACGGTTCAGCTGACGGGACTTCTTGATAAGTCTCTTCTGAACGCCCATAAGTTCACTGTCACCTATTTCCACACCGAGGTCACCGCGGGCAACCATTACCGCATCGGAGGCTTTGATTACGTCTTCCATGGCTTCGTCTGAAGCCACTACTTCAGCTCTTTCCACCTTGGCGATAATCTTGGCGTTTGAACCGGCGGCTCTCAGGAGAGAACGGGCAAGATTGATGTCCTGGCTGGTTCTCGGGAAGGATACTGCCACGAAATCCACACCGATTTTGGCGGCGGTGATGATATCGGCCTTGTCCTTTTCAGTAAGAGCCGGAGCGGAAAGACCGCCGCCCTGCTTGTTGATGCCCTTGTTGTTTGAAAGCGGGCCGGCAACAATAACTGATGTCAGGATTTTGGTACCCTTTACGGAAACTACTGAAAGCTGTACGCGACCGTCGTCAAGCATCAGCACGTCACCGGTCTTCACATCCTTTGGAAGTTCCTTGTAGTCGATACCTACGGCATCCTTGGTACCTTCGCCCTTTGCCATGCCGGCATCAAGGGTGAACAGGTCGCCGGTATTGAGAAAAATACGACCGTCCTTGAAAGTGGAAATTCTGATCTTCGGTCCCTGCAGGTCACCCACTATGGCAGTGTAAACACCCAGATTCTTGGAGATTTCACGAACTTTCTGAGCTCTTGCCATATGTTCTTCAGCGGTTCCGTGAGAGAAGTTGATTCTCACCACGTTTGCACCGGCCTTGATAAGATCTTCCAGCACGCCTTCCTTGTCCAGTGCCGGTCCCATTGTGCATACTATTTTGGTTCGTCTGAGCATTCTATATTCCTTATCTTCCACTGAAGACTCTAGCCACATAAGTCCCTGTCGGGGATGAATATCTTAATTCATCACCTTCTGATTATTCATTCCGGACCTCATCCGTATGGTGCATAAAATTAAAGAAGTTTTCCCTGCGGACATCTTCAGCAGGTCTTCATCACGCATTGTTTAAGGCTTTTCTCTGCAAAATTCCTGCCTTTTTTTCGTTTTACGCCCGAATTACATCCGCATACACGGAATATTCCCGGTCCGGGCCCATGAAAATATTCTCCAGAGCATGCCGCAGTCGGAAACATTATGAACCGGCTGCCGCTTATAGACTCCATCCGCACCGGAACGGTCCACCTACCATTGTAGTATATTTTCCGGGGTTTTTGTTTGAATTGCTCAAAATATTGCCTTTATTGAACCGTCCAACGCAATCATCAGTGTTCAGCGGATAAGAATACTAAGGCCGCCCCCGAAAGCTTCATCCGCCTGATAACTTCCGGGTTCAGCATTCTGTACAAAACTTTATAAATCAGCTACATTGTTTCAGTACCGGGAACAGATATATAAACAGAACAGGAGAAAAGATAACGGAATGTCATCAGATAAGGAATATCTGGACTTTGTCCTTGAACAGCTGTCAGACCTTGACGGAATATCATCAGGAGCCATGATGGGAGAATTCCTCCTCTATTACAGAGAGAAAATTTTCGGAGGAATATATGACAACCGCCTTCTGGTAAAACCGACGGCGTCGGCAGTGGCCATGATGCCTGATGCTCCAAAGGAACTTCCGTATGACGGAGCAAAGGAAATGCTTCTGGTGGAAAACACTGACGACAGACATTTTCTGGCGGAACTTGTCAGAGCAATGTATGACGAACTGCCTGCCCCCGGAAAGAAAAAACGAAACTCATGAATTTCACCACGCGGCCGGCGGAAATTCCGATAAAAAAATGCTTAAAATTTATCCTGTACGATTTTTAATACTCTTTAATATCGTTAAAAGAAAAAATATCGGGATTATTTCAGAAAAAACCAGGCCGGAAAGAGCGCAGCCTCTGTAAAGATACAGAGGCTGCGACATCTAAGAAGGATGAATTGACATTATTATACAGCAATAAAAACAATCTTTAAACTGTTTTATGTTTTATTCACGAAATTTCTCCATGATTTTTCATTATTTCAAGATTTTTACTGTAAAAACCAGTATTTTTTTGATCAAAATCAGCATTAAACAGCTGTTTGTTGCTTTTTTAAGCAAATGAAAATATATTCTTTTTCCCAGAAAACAAAACCTTCGTAATGCATACGAAGGTTTTACAGAAGTGACAATATAGATTGTTTATTTTTTAAACTGAATAAACACTGTATTACTGAATGCGTGCTTCCTGTCTGATCTGTTCCACCCATTCGGCTGCTCCCGTCTTTAGACTTTCTCACAATATTCTTTTGAAGAATTTTCCCTTTTTTT
>NZ_FOXF01000043.1 GCF_900115655.1 Ruminobacter amylophilus
AGATTATTCGATAACCTTAGCAACAACACCAGCGCCTACAGTACGGCCACCTTCACGAATTGCGAAGCGTAAACCCTGTTCCATAGCGATTGGGTGAATTAAGGTAACGATCATCTTAACGTTATCACCAGGCATAACCATTTCTGCACCACCTTCTAATTCAATAGTACCGGTGATATCGGTAGTTCTGAAGTAGAACTGTGGACGGTAACCCTTAACGAATGGAGTGTGACGACCACCTTCATCCTTGGTTAATACGTATACTTCTGATTCAAACTTGGTGTGTGGAGTGATTGAACCTGGCTTTGCAACTACCTGACCACGTTCAACTTCTTCTCTCTTGGTACCACGTAATAAGATACCTACGTTATCACCAGCACGACCTTCGTCCAGTAACTTACGGAACATTTCTACACCGGTACAGGTGGTCTTTGCAGTATCACGGATACCAACGATTTCAATTTCGTCGCCTACGTGAATGATACCACGTTCAACACGGCCGGTTACTACGGTACCACGACCTGAAATTGAGAATACGTCTTCGATTGGTAATAAGAATGGGTGATCGATATCACGTACTGGGTCAGGAATGTAGCTGTCGAGAGTCTTAGCTAATTCGATAACCTTTTCTTCCCACTTAGCTTCACCGTTTAATGCACCTAATGCAGAACCACGGATGATTGGGGTGTCATCACCTGGGAAGTCGTATTCAGATAATAAATCACGTACTTCCATTTCAACTAAGTCTAATAATTCTTCATCGTCTACCATATCGCACTTGTTTAAGAATACTACGATATATGGTACACCTACCTGACGTGCTAACAGAATGTGTTCACGAGTCTGTGGCATAGGACCATCAGTTGCAGCTACTACGAGAATAGCACCATCCATCTGTGCAGCACCGGTGATCATGTTCTTTACATAGTCAGCGTGACCTGGGCAGTCTACGTGTGCATAGTGACGGTTTTCAGTTGAGTATTCAACGTGTGAAGTGTTAATGGTGATACCACGGCTCTTTTCTTCTGGAGCGTTATCGATCTGGTCGAATGCTCTTGCTTCACCACCGTAGGTCTTTGCTAATACAGTAGTGATAGCTGCAGTTAAAGTAGTCTTACCATGGTCTACGTGACCGATTGTACCTACGTTCACGTTAGTCTTTGTACGTTCAAACTTTTCCTTTGACATACCTAGTTCCTCTAATAAAGTGATCACTGTAGGCATGAAACGCCACAGTTTCAGACGATGTGAAAATTATTAAATAAACAAAACATGGAGCGGGCAGCGGGAATCGAACCCGCATCACAAGCTTGGAAGGCTTGGGTAAGAACCATTATACGATGCCCGCCCTAATCGTATACAAACCATGAATGGTGGAGGGGGAAGGATTCGAACCTTCGAAGACAGAGTCGGCAGATTTACAGTCTGCTCCCTTTGACCGCTCGGGAACCCCTCCAGTCAGGTTTTACAGGAAATAACCTTTAAAGTTACCCTGTGGGTGCGAATATTACATGAAAAGATTAACTCATGCAACACCTATTTGTTAATATTTTACATTTTTCTCAAATTTTTGGCTGTTACATCGTATTTACGCACAATATTTAATCAATATTTCCAAAAATCTGCTGTCATAAATATCTTTTACAACTTTTATTATTTTTACATTCTGTTTATTATAGAATACCTAGGTTTATTGAGTTGTTAATACCTTAGGTAACTGTCATGAATAAGTCAAAACATAATTATGAAACTCTGTATTCATCTCCTGAGTCAGAAGAAATAATATCAACCAAGAACATGCTGATAAATTGTTATGGCATCGAACCTGTTGCGGATGCCGTAATAGACAGTCTGCTACGAAAGAACAATTCCGCATTAACTGAACCTAATCCCAAAATCATAATCGGTATTTCTGGCAGTGTTTCCGTAGGTAAATCAACTTTTACGGATTTACTGTCATTATCTCTTAACAGACGTTACCCGCAATTAAACAAGCAGGTAGTTTCAACAGACAATTTTATTTATCCGACAAGGATTCTTAAGGAAAGGAATCTTCTTTCGCAGAAAGGTTTTCCCGTCTCATATGACTATCCGAAACTTATCCAGTTTATTGAAGATTTCAAACACGGAAAAAACAATATTGCTTACCCGCTGTACTCACATAAACTTTACGATATATCTGACTCTCCTCAGTTTTTAACAGACTGTAACATACTAATGCTAGAGGGAATCAATGTTCTTTCAGACAGTTTCATCCCTGAGAATTCCCCTGTAACAGCCAACATAAGAGATTTTCTCGACATTTCACTATTTATCGAAGCTTCAGAAAATGACTTGTTTTACTGGTACAAAAACCGATTTATGTCTTTAATTGAAGATGCAAAAACAAATCCCGAAGAGTCAGCTTTCAAAAAAATGATTCACATGACTCAGGATGAACTGAATAATCTCATGCACTCCTTATGGAAGAATATAAATTACAAAAATTTTATTCAGTACATCCAGCCATCCATGATTCATGCGGATCTCATTGTAAACAAAGCAAGAAACCATTCAGTTACCAGCATCAGAAGAAAACTTCCTTAAACTTGTAAAGGACAAATACTTACAATCTGCCTTTTATGCCGGTATCCAGATTCTCGGGAAGACGGAGGCTTACATCACCAACCAAAATCTCCTTTTCTTCCCCGTTCTCTGTGCTGAGCAACAGTGCTCCTGATGAGGTTATTCCCATGTTGATGCCATATGTTAAATTCTTATCAGTTACGACAACAACTTCCCTTCCCCTGTAAACATCAAACTCGTTAAAAAGTCTTACAAACGAACTTAAACCATGTTTGCGGTATTCCTGCAGGTCTGCATCAATATACGAACAAAGTCTCAGTAAAAAAAGCGAACGCGAATCACTGTCATTTCCGGCAACCCCCACACAGTCCATATACCTATTGGCCGCCAAGGCATCAAGAGTGAACAAAAAGTCCCTGGTCGTGTTCAATCCTATACCTATCACCACACGTACAGAATCAGTACTACAGGTGGATTCAACCAGAATACCTCCGGCTTTTTTTCCATCTATATACACATCATTTGGCCACTTAAGACCTACGTTTTTCTGCCCCAACTCTCTTAAAGCATTAACTACGGAAACACCGGCAACGATACTCAACCCGCCAATCTCAGTGACATCATCGAAATTACATGCATAGCTGAACATTATCTGATCGCCGAATCTTGATATGAATTTACGTCCGCGTCTGCCTTTTCCACCGGTCTGATAACCGGAAACCACAACTGAACCTTCTGCGAAATTACTTTTTCCTATTAGATATGAATTCGTAGATTCTATGGAATCAAAATATTCAAGATTAGGTCTTTTTTGTAAAATGGTTTTGTTGTAAAACAAGGGAATATACTGCAATTGATACCCCCTACCTACAACCTTATTAAAACGGAGACCGTTTTCTGTAAGATTTTTAATGTGGTTCATTACTGATGTTCTGGTTTTCCCTATCGCATCACCAATTTCCACACCGCTGTGAAATTTTCTGTCTGACAGGATTTTTAAAATTTTGTATTCGTCAGACGTAAACATAGTAGCACCAAAGCTTCCTATAAAACGCATTCACCGTTTCTCCCAAAAATTCTCACTTCAGGAACAAGCTCAATGCCGAATTTTTTATGTACTTCAGATCTAACGAATCTTGCTACATTGACCACTTCATCCGGAGTCGCCTCACCATGATTTACAACAATAAGCGACTGCTTATCGTACGTTCCTGCATTGCCTAGTCTCAATCCCTTGCAGCCGGCTTTTTCAATCAGCCATCCAGCTGCAAGTTTTACATTATCATCACCTTCAGTAAAATACCCGGGAACAGTATCATACTCAGCCTTGAGTTCTTCATAAGTGCTAATGTTCACAGTCGGATTTTTAAAGAAGCTTCCGGCATTACCTATTACTTTAGGATCCGGAAGTTTTGATTTACGGACATTAACCACATGTTCATAAATCTGCTCAGCCGTTGTCCCCTGCAGTTCTGCCAGTGAGGCATAATTCAAATTAGGTTTCCATTCTTTTGGAATCTTTAATTCCACAGCCGTAATAATATATCTTCCGATATTTTCCTTTTTTTTAAAAATACTGGTTCTATAGCCGAATTCGCAATCTGAAGCCTTAATCCTGGCAAGCTTATTGTTATTTAAGTCCAGTACTTCAACATAACGGCAGAAATCTGAAAATGACGCACCGTATGCGCCAATGTTCTGAACAGGGGCAGCACCGGCAGTGCCTGGAATAAAAGCAAGATTTTCCAATCCGTAAATCCCGCGCTTAATACAGGTTCGGATAACATTATCAAACCTTTCACCCGCCTGAATCTTCACGAAATGATAGTTGGCATCTTCACTGAATTCGTAACCGAGCAATCTGTTTATCAGAACAACTCCGTTAAAATCATCGGTAAAAAGGACATCGGATCCCTCACCCAGCACAATAAATGGCAATCCGGATTCCTTAATTTTTTTAAAAGCCATGTCAAACATGACAAAATCATTGATAACGAATCCGTATGTCGCTTCCACATCCAAACCAAAGGTATTATAGGCTTTCAAATTAAAAGACATATCATAAACTCCTTATATTACAAATGATGAAGCGACCTATACAGCCTATTCAGGAATACGTTCTATGCATCCGCCGAGGGCACGGAACTTTTCTTCTATTTTTTCATATCCGCGATCCATATGGTAAATTCTGTCTACAATGGTGGTTCCCTTGGCTATAAATCCAGCAATAACCAATGACGCACTGGCACGAAGATCTGTAGCCATTACCTGAGCTCCGCTAAGTCCGTTACAGTCGCGGCAGATTGCACTGTTTCCCTGGAGTTCAATATTAGCTCCCATACGATTAAGCTCAGGAACATGCATAAATCTGTTTTCAAAAATCGTTTCCGTCACTACACCAGTCCCCTTGGCAATAGCATTCAGCAATGTGAACTGAGCCTGCATATCCGTAGGAAACGCAGGATACGGAGCTGTAGTAATATTCACAGGCTTAAGCTCTCTGTTTCTCATATCAAGCTTGATATAGTCATCACCACACTCAACCAATGCACCGGCTTCTTCTAGTTTTGAAATAACCGCCGTCATGTTCTTTGGATCGGTCTTGTGGCATGTTATGCAGCCTCCACTCACAGCAGCAGCCACAAGAAAAGTACCAGTTTCAATTCTGTCAGGCTGAACTGTATATTCACCGCCATGCAATTTATCCACGCCTCTTACAGTGATATCATTAGTTCCTTCTCCACTGATATCAGCGCCTAGAGTTTTAAGGAAATTAACAAGATCAACAACTTCAGGCTCTCTTGCGGCATTCTGCAATCTGGTTTCACCATAAGCCAGTGTTGCAGCCGACACAAGGTTTTCCGTACCGGTTACAGATACCATATCCATGTAAATGTGAGTGCCTACAAGCCTGTTATTTACGCGAGCCTTGATATAACCTGATTCGATTTCAACATTTGCTCCCATCTGTTCAAGACCATGAATATGGAGGTTAACAGGTCTTGCCCCAATGGCACAGCCACCGGGAAGTGACACATCTGCAGTACCAGTTTTAGCAGCAAGAGGTCCCAGAGTTAAAATTGAAGCACGCATGGTTTTAACAAGTTCATACGGAGCCTGTGAATTTGTTACGGTACCGGTTATCTCATAACTGCTTTCATCAAGCTGTTTTACTGTCTTTCCGGAAATTTCCAGTAATTTAAAAGAGGTCTTAACATCCCTTAAGTTAGGAACATTGTGTAAAACAACCGGCTCATCAGTAAGAATTGTGGCAAGAATAATAGGTAAAGCCGCATTCTTAGCCCCTGAAATAACGACATCTCCGATAAGAGCCTTTCCACCTTCAATCTTAAATTTATGCATAATCAGTGACCATTACAAGGTATCAACAATCAAATAACAAACCGTCAAAATTTTACAAATGTTTAGTACAAAACTCAACAATAAACGTTGTTCGTAACAACTTGTTTATTACAAATTAATACGATCCTATGATTTTGAATGGACCGACTTATTTTTTTATAACATGCTGGTTCTACCATACTTAAACAACTTTCAATATCACTTTATTCTTTAATTTCTAAATATAATTCCAATTTTCACAAACTGAAATGATATTTCTCATTTAATGTATGACATAATGATTAGCATTTTAATCTTGTGTTGGGGAAGAGCATATATGAATATACTGAATAAGATTCAGCAGGAAAAAAACAACCACAGAATTATTTCAGGCATGATGCGACTGACAGGTAAAGGACATGATGAAGCCATGAACTTTTTGGATCATGCCTATGGCAAAGGAGTCATCTGGTTCGATCATGCCGATATTTACGGCAATGGAGATTGCGAACGTACTTTTGGAACATGGCTTAAATCACGCAATATTCAGAGAAATAATCTCATCATTCAATCTAAATGCGGTATAAGACCAGGAGTATGCTATGACAACTCTCAATCATACATTCTGAAGTCTGTTGACGATATTCTGAGCCGTCTCGGATGTGACTATCTTGATGTTTTTCTTATTCACCGCCCGGATGCTCTGTGGGAACCGGAAGAAATATCCTCAGCTTTTGACAAACTCTACGACAGCGGCAAAGTCCGAACTTTCGGGGTTTCAAATTTCAATCCTGTTCAGATTGAATACCTCCAGAAACATACATCACACAAGATATCATTTAACCAGATGCAGCTGAGTCTTGCTTTTGCCCCGATGATTTCAGAAGGACTGGAAACAAACACATATTCACAGAACGGGCTCAGCAGAGCTATGGGAATACTTGATTACTGCAGACTTCATAACATTACAATACAGACCTGGAGTCCGTTACAGTTTGGAACTTTTAACGGTTCCTTCATAGACAATCCGAACTATGGGCAGCTTAATACAAAGCTTTGGGAAATAGCACAACGCAACAACGTATCCAAAACCGCCATAGCCGCCGCATGGAATCTCAGAATAGATAAGAATGTTCAAGTCATTTCAGGAACCACAAACCCGGAACATCTGGATGATTTTCTACAGGCTCCCAATATTACACTCACCAGAGAAGAATGGTACAGCCTCTATACTGCGGCAGGATACTCGCTCCCTTGATATCTGCTGTTTCTAACAAATAAGACCATGGTTAATCCCATGGTCTCACTGCGATAAACAATTCAAATCTTCATCAATCTGTTTCAACAGAAAACAAATCATTAAGCTTGAACAGTTTTATAAGGTTGATTGCCTCCTTCGGCGGTTTAATAATTCTCAGTCTGTTTTCATGTTCCTTGGCCCATAGAACCAAAAATGAAATGCCAGCAGAATCAATCTTATCAACAGAGCTAAGATCGGCTACACTGTCTGAAAACAGTGTTTTCCTGTCTTTCCATAGTTTTTCAACACTGTTGAAATCTAGTGCCCCCTCTATTTTCATTTATTTTTCCTACTTACTTGCAGTTGCTGCAACGTGTTCATTAAGCTGCTTACTTACCGCATCAATGCCTTTATCCCTGATGAGGCCGCTTAATTCAGACTGCTTGGCGCTTAACAGACTTATGCCTTCAGCAACCATATCATAAATCTTCCACTGACCTGTCTTCTTGTTCTTACGTAATTTGAAAATCACTTCCAAATCAGGAGCACCTTCTTCTTTTACAAAAACTTTTACAGATATAAAACCATCATTGTCATCAATCTTGTTAGGTTTCTGAACCTCCACAGTCTGAGTGGTATACTTTTTTAACGCGTCAGCATATGTTGCAATAATATAATCAGTAAAAGCCTCAACAAATCTGGCACGCTGTTCCTCATTGGTCTGCTTTAAATTCTGATTAATAACCTTAAGAGATGCATATTTATTATCAATGTACGGAAGAAGTTCGGTTCTGATAATACCTCTTGATACATTGCTGTCATTGAGCTTGTCTTTGTTGGCCTTGATGGATGCAAACGTATTGTCCGCAAGTGCTTTTATTAACTTATACGGATCACTTGAATCCACCGGCTCTGACGCAAATGAATTTAAAGAAAAACATACAAATATGACAGCCAGTGCGGCCTTAAAAAATCTTTTCAGCATTTAATTCCCTCTTTATGCGAGGCATCTCATACAAAGCATGCCAGCGATTTATAATTTATGTAGATCTTTTCCGATCACATTCTTTTAGATTAAAAAAAACTCAGATAATTCAAAAATTTCTTTTTTTAAATAATTAACTGCTCAGAAACCAAAGTAACCAAGCAGTCAGATATTCAAACAGGCACCTAAATTCTACTGTTCGTTTGACGCATCAGCAGCCTGGGCTACTCCACCTGACTCAGATGATGAACTGTCAGACTTATTGACGGAATAAAGGAATTTACCAATCAGATCCTCAAGAACAATGGCTGAACCAGTATCATTGATTCTGTCTCCATCCTGCAGGTAAGTAGTTCCCATATCTTCATCATAGAATCCCGGAGTTATACCTATATACTGCTCACCTATCAGCCCCGCTGTAAGAATGGAAGCCTTACTCTCGCTTGAAAGGGTATTGTATTTCTGCTGTATTTCCATTTCCACGACGGGAACAAGTTTTTCAGGATCGACATGAATTTCTGAAACTCTGCCTATAACCACACCGCCAATCTTCACGGGGGCTCGTAATTTTAATGAGCCGACATTGTCAAAATAACCGTATACCCTGTATGAATCGTCTTTGAAATCAAAGGACAGACCGGCAACCTTGAGTGCCAGCATAACACCACAAAATATAGCAGCTACTATAAAGCATCCTACTGCAAATTCAATTTTACTAAATTTCACTTTCTATTCCTTAAAACATTACGGCAGTTAATACAAAGTCAAGACCTAAAACAGCCAATGACGACTGAACCACAGTATTTGTGGTGGCCTTGCTTATACCCACTGAAGTAGGAACCAAATCGTAACCGTTAAACAGGGAAATCCAAATTACGGTCACTGCAAAAACAATACTTTTCACGGCACACATCATCAGATCGTTCCAGAAATCAATGGAACTCTGCATACCGCTCCAGAATATACCGTCATCAACACCCAGCCAGTCTACACCTACAAGCTTTCCGCCATATATACCTACCAGGGTGAATATCACTGTAAGCAGAGGGAGCGAAATTACCCCTGCCCAGAAACGAGGTGCAATGACTCGTCTCAAAGGATCCACTGCCATCATTTCCATGGAGGACAGCTGTTCTGTCGCCTTTTTCAAACCGATTTCTGCCGTTAGAGCCGAGCCGGCTCGACCTGCAAACAGTAATGCAGCCACTACAGGTCCCAGTTCTCTTATAATTGAAAGTGCAACCATCTGTCCCAGTGCACCTTCAGCCATAAAATCCACAAGAACATGAAATCCCTGCAATCCCAGAACCATTCCGATAAACAGTCCTGAAACAACTATGATACTGATGGACTGGACACCTTCGATATAAATCTGTCGGATAAGCTGAGGGAAATTCTTACGGAACTGAGGTTTACCTACCAAAGAGTAGAACAGCATTATGGTAGCCCTACCTATGGCAGAAATCCTTCGCTGCCCCCAGTTTCCCAATTTTAAAATCAGATTCAATAGAAACATTACAAATCCTCTAGATAATCAACTTCTGTAGGATAGTTAAACGGAACGGGCCCATCATACTCGCCGTTTATAAACTGCTTTACACGAGGATCCGTTGACTTTTTAAGTTCTTCAGGAGTACCTCCGGCAACAACCTTGGTACCGGCCAGAATATATGCATAATCAGCAATTGTCAGGATTTCTGATACATCATGGGTAACTACTATAGAGGTCAGTCCTAAAGTTCTGTTCAGTGTCTGGATAAGTCTCAACAGGACAGCCATAGTGATCGGATCCTGTCCGGTAAAGGGCTCATCATACATTATAAGCTCCGGATCAAGTGCTATGGAGCGGGCAAGAGCGGCTCTTCTTGCCATACCACCGGACAATTCATGAGGCATCAGATTACTGGCCCCGCGCAATCCGACTGCTTCCAGCTTCATAAGAACCATGTCTCTTATTATTTCTTCAGGAAGTTTCGTATGCTCCCGTATAGGATATGCAACATTGTCATAAACATTAAGATCTGTAAAGAGAGCACCGCTCTGGAAAAGCATGCTCATTCTTTTACGAAGTTTATAGAGGTCTGATCGGTTAAGCTTATGAACGTCTATACCGTCAAACATTATGGAACCTTTATCCGGGGTTATCTGCCCCCCGATAAGTCTAAGCATAGTCGTTTTACCGGTACCGCTCGGTCCCATAAACGCAGTTATTTTTCCTTTTGGGATTTTAAGATTTACATTTTCATAAATAGTTCTCTGACCGTATGAAAACGACATATCTTTTATTTCTACTAGATTATTCATATATTTCCAGTATTACTTTTGAAAAAACAGGTTGAGGGAGGCTGGCAAATCTTTACTTTTTCAAATTTCCTATTCCCGTAAACACATTCATAAATTAATGCGACCTGCACATCTGTTTACTTTACTGTAGATTCTGTTTATTAGTCAAAATTTTTATCAAATAGTTGCATGATTATTTGTGACTGTCTGAATTTGCAAAAAATATCTCCAAATGTTTTGTCCTTTTGTTGCTGACGATAAAACTATCTTACATAAGACATGCAGACACCGGCCCCAGAAACAGTACTGTCCCTGTATAAATCAATGTTTTATCCCCTATCTGTCATAAAACAGTAAAAAAAATGTACAAACATCCTTATATTAGAATAAAATTTTGAAAAAGTCGGCTAATCTGCACGTTCTCCAATCTCCAGAACATATAAACACATCTTCACTATATTCAGAACGCTGCTTAATATTGTAAATCATGGGGCTAATGTATGAGTAATGAATACAACTCAGCGATGAGCGACAATCAGATCAGAAAACCAAGAGTTGAAATTTCTGCAGACATAAATGAAACTCTTAATTATGTTTCATTTCACAATAACGAAAATTTTTTCAACACCATTATTGTTACCACTGATACGCATCTTATGTCACCATCTCTGGAAATCAGTTTTGATTCCGGAATTTCTGAAACGTTTACTGAACACATTACTGAAATAGATGCAGGGGACAGCTATATTCTGGAAAATCCAAAGGTTGTTTTCAAACCGCTTGTACTCGCCTCATATACCGACAGTTTCAAAGACGTGATATCTATTGTACTGAAAGATCAGAGCGGACACGAACTTGCAAAATATTCCAGAAATATTGAAATACAGGCTCGTGATTTCTGGAACAACAGCAAATACGAAATGCTTGCATCGTTTGTTACCCCAAATTCTCCCGCGTTAACAGGTCTGCTAACAAGTGCGAATAAAAAGCTTAAGGAAATCAATCCTGATTTATCTTTCGATGCTTATCAGAGCAACAATATCAATTATATCAATCAGCAGTTTTCAGCTATCTATCAGGCTGTTCAGGAACAGCAGATAAGATATCAGGTTGCTCCCGCATCATCCCACATAAAAAACGGCCAGAGAATACGAAGCTGCGAAAGTATTCTTCAGGAAAAAGCCGGTAACTGTCTGGATTTAAGCTGTCTGCTTGCCTCCATGCTGGAAAATGTAGGTCTTCATCCTCTGCTTATACTGTTTAAAGATCACGCTTATGTAGGCGTGTGGACCAACGGAGAGCCATATCCAAGTACTTCGATTGAGGATCGTGAAACAATCCTCAAGCACTCGGCAGACAACATTCACGACATCATTCTTGCTGAGAGCACCTGTCTCAACGGAACCTCAACATTTGATGAAGCGGTCTCCGCTGCAGACAAGACCTTAAAAATTAAAGATTTTTACATGGCTCTTGATATATACCGCTGCAGATTAAACGGAATCAAACCTCTGCCTCAGCAGGTAAAAAAAGAGAATGGTTCCATTGAACTTATTCAGGACAGCACGTTTGAATCAGTTATCAGACCTCAGAATCTTGATCCTTTGGAAATACGCATCAGTGAAAACAACCGTGATAAACTTACCCATCTGCAGATTTGGAAAAACAAACTGCTGGATCTGAGTCTGCGTAACAGGCTTTTAAATCTGCGTTTTGAAAAAGGTGCATGTCAGATCCTTATCAGTTCTCTGGCTGACTTCGAGGACAGAATATTCTGTAATGAGAAATTCACCTTAAATACCCTGTCCGAATCAATGATTAAAGAGTACGAACAGAATAACCGTACACTGACTGACACATTGAGTCAGCTGGTCAAAGAAGATGAGAAGAGCGGAAATCTGCACATTCCTGTCTCTGACGAAATTACTCTGAACAAAGAACTGCAGAAACTTTACAGGGAATCCCAGACATCAATGGAGGAGAACGGGGCCAATTCGTTCTTTTTAACCATGGGACTGCTAAAGTGGTACGAATCTGATACTTCGTCATCACCTAAATACGCTCCTATCCTGATGATTCCTGTGGATATAAGCAGAAAAAACAGCCGTTCTCCATTTGAACTTTCCGGCAGAGAGGAAGAAACCATCATAAATCATACCTTGCTGGAAATGCTCAGACAGACTTTCGAAATTGAAATTCCTTCACTGGATCCTATTCCAAAGGATGATAACGGAGTGGATGTTAAAAAGATTCTGGCGATTTTCAGAAAAGCCATTATGCAGATGCACAGATGGGATATAGAAGAAAGAGCAGGAATCGGTAACTTTTCTTTCAGAAAATTCGTTATGTGGCAGGATCTGGTTGCAAACGAAGAATTTTTCAAAAAGAACGACCTGTTCAACGCTCTGTGCAATGGTACCATTGCCGGGGAAAAATTCACCGCCCCTAAAGATATTGAAAAACCGATCGACGAACGCTTCTCGTTCGGTCAGCTGTGCCAGCCAATAATGGCTGACACAAGCCAGCTTGACGCCTTATGGCAGGCATCCTCAGGTCGAAGTTTTGTGTTACAGGGACCTCCTGGAACAGGTAAATCACAAACTATTACCAACATAATAGCCGATGCTCTGGCAAAGAAGAAAAAAGTTCTGTTTGTTGCTGAAAAAATGGCAGCCTTAAGTGTTGTTTACCGACGTTTATCAAAGCTCGGACTGGCTCCGTACTGTCTGGAACTGCATTCCAATACTCAGAGAAAAAGCGTGGTTCTTAACAGACTGAACGAAGGTCTTCCTCAAATGCCTAAGGAAAATCTGAACGATTTTTCCCTGCTTTGCAAAACACTTAACAATCAGAGAAACGAAATACAGAATGAGATATCATCACTTCACGAAAAAAAGTGTGCTAACCTGAGCGTCTATGATGCCATGTGCATTTCCGCCAAGGCTCAGGATGTATCTCCTCTGAACGTAGGCGAGGAATTTCTCAGAAACACTACGGCAGAAAATGTTCAGCAGGTCAATATGTCTCTCAGAGAACTGGCTCTTCTGAGTCAGAGCGGTAACAATTTTGCAGAAAATCCTCTGCATCTGTCCCGTCTTTCCGTAATCCCAGAATCTGAACTTAACATTTCTGCTGATAAATTCAAACAGGATGAGACAAAAGCCCTTTCTTCTTTGGAAGCTTCTGAAAATATACTTGGTATCCGACACGACGGCATGGATGTTTTCCGACAGGTATCAGTTATAGAACAAATCAGTCATTTGCTTTGTACTCCTGATATCAGCAGAGAAATTCTAACTTCTGAATCTGTAAGTGAAATATCCTCTCAGGTTTCAGAAACGGTTAAATGTTTAAAAAAGCAGAAACAGCTGGCTTCCGATCTCGGTAAAAATGCGAGGGATGTTCTGTCCGTAGATATTCACAGCCTCCTAAAAGAGTGGGAACTTGATGAACAAAAATTCTTCATTTCAAGATTTTTCTCTCACAAAAACAGTATATCCACACTGCAGAAAACACTCGGAGCTGATGTAAAGGTTACATCAGATAATTTCAAGGAACTGGCGGAAAAAGCAGAGGAATTCAGTCAGCTTGAAAAAAGCATAGGTGCACAGGTGACTTCTCTTAACAACACCTGCCCTAAACTCGCCAAAATGTTCAGCACCGATCCTGAAAAAGCAGAAACATGTACGGAAAATACCATAAAAGTAACTGAAGGCCTGAAACAGCTTGAAAATGAACTTAACGGATGCCGGATAACTGAAAATATAAATACTTATCTGAAAAAATCGGAAAACAGTATTGAATCTTTAAATCTCCAGCTTTCAGAAATCCTTACATCCTTAACAGCATTTACAGAAAATCTGCATAATGTTTTCGATTATTTCAAGGTATCAGCCCATGATTATCCTGGTGAAACTGAAAATATCGGCAGATGTGCTCTTGCAATGATTGAAAATAAAGCAAACCTCAGAGAATGGATTGATCTGAACATTCGTCTTGAAAAAATAGCCGATAACGGATTTACTCAGCTATCCGAAGATATACGACATGGCAGAATAAAGTCAACCGTGGGTGACCATTATGCTGATCTGGTACTTGCAAAAACAATATGCAACTACTACCTGAACCACGATTCTACTTTGGCTGGATTCAAAGGAATTCTGTTCTCAGACAAGATGACTCAGCTTAATGAAAACACCTCTAAATTCAGAGAAGGCTGTAAGAACTCGCTTCTGACAGCAATGGAACACTATAGAAAAAATGCAGATAATAATGAAAATTTATCGGAAGAGAAAACCTTCCTTAACAGAGCCATTAAAAATCACGGTCGCAAGCTCAGTATTCGTTCCATTTTTGACAATATAAATAATCTCCTTCCTGAAATGTGTCCATGCATGCTGATGAGTCCTTTATCAGTTGCCCAGTACCTTTCACCTGAAAAATATCAGTTTGACCTCATTATTTTTGATGAAGCCTCACAGCTCCCTACATCAGAGGCTGTAGGAGCCATTGCCAGAGGCAGACAGCTGATTGTTGTAGGAGATCCTAAACAGATGCCTCCGACAGATTTCTTCTCGGCAAAACAGACAGACATACCTGATGAACTTGAAGATCTGGAAAGCGTTCTTGATGACTGCATGGCTCTTGGTATGCCTGTTACGACACTTAACTGGCACTACCGCAGCTCTCATGAAAGCTTAATAGCGTTCAGCAACATCATGTATTATGAAAACAAGCTGTGCACATTCCCTTCACCTGATGATCAGATGTCAAAAATCACCTATGTTGAAGTTAACGGATTATACGATCGCGGAGGATCAGGCAGAAACAAGGAAGAAAGCAAAAAAACCATTGAATATCTGGCCAATTTCCTCAGTGATGATAAGAATCTCAACACCTCAATCGGCCTGCTTACCTTTAACAGCAGGCAGCAGGCTCAGCTTGAAGATGATCTGGAAAAACTCTACAGAGAAAAGCCTGAGCTTGAAAACAGGGCTCTCCAGCTACCTGAACCAATTTTTATTAAAAATCTGGAAAACGTTCAGGGTGATGAAAGAGACATCATTGTATTTTCCATAGGTTTCGGTAAAGACAGCAGTGGAAGAATTACCATGAATTTCGGTCCGCTTAACAGAGTTGGCGGAGAAAGACGACTTAACGTAGCCATCACCAGAGCCAAAAAGGAGATGGTGGTATTCTCCTCTCTGGATCCTGATTTAATGCACCTTACAAATCTTTCATCTGAAGGAGTAAGAGGACTTAAATCATTCCTTACTTATGCAAAAAAAGGATACAAGTATCTTCCTAATCAACAGAATATGCATGCATGTAAGAATGACAGACTGATTGAAGTTCTCGCTTCCCGACTTAAAGAACACGGATATGACAGCACCACCAGTCTGGGTACCTCAAACTTCAAAATTGATCTTGCAATCAAAGATCCTTCAGACAGCAACAGATATATTGCATGCATTATGAGTGACGGCTATGGCTTCTCTTCTGAATACGCCATTGCCGATAAGTGTTGCGGGCAGCCATCCGTACTGAAAGGTCTGGGATGGAAAGTCATTCGCATATGGAGTTGCGAATGGTATAAAAACCCAGATGTCGTTTTGGGAAAAATATTGAACGACCTTAAGGATATAACCGGAAACAAAACTGTCTAATATTCAAATTAATTAACTGAGTATCATGCAATACTCAGTTAATTTCCAATCTTTTTACAGTTTTTGGTAAAATGGTGCAATGAGGATATTCAGTTCAGTATTCTCAAAATGTTTCGTTTACGGAAAGGAGATACCAATCCTTTCTCCTGCGGTTTGATAAGGGAAGTTTACAATGTCACTTACAAGCTTAACTCCATACGGCACTGTATCTGAATCATTATTGGAGCGAATCAGAAATATTAAAATTTTACTCAGTGATGTTGACGGTGTGTTATCTGACGGAAAAATATATATTTCAAATTCCGGTGAGGAAATGAAAAATTTCAACACCAAAGATGGTTTCGGTATTGTTGCCATACAGAAGCTTGGCGTCGGTTTCGGTGTGATTACAGGGCGCGAATCTGAAATTGTAAACATCAGAATGAAGTCACTTAAGGCAAGATACGTTTATCAGGGAATCACTGATAAAGTAGCAGCCCTGATGCAGATAATTAACGAATCCGGGGTATCAGCCGATGAAATTGCATACATAGGTGATGATGTGATAGACATAACCGTATTTAACCACTGTGGCATGTCATTCTGTCCAAGAGACGCTCATCCGATTGTTAAATCTGTTTCAGACTACGTCTGTCATCTGGATGGTGGTAACGGAGCAGTAAGAGAGGTATGCGATCTTATATTAACGGCACGTGGCCGACTTGACAGTGTAGGAGCAAGTATTTGATATGTTACAGCGCCTGTTGAGGATTTTACCTCTTTTCATACTGCTCATCTGTTCATACTACTTTTATAACTGGGTAAGTGTTCAGGAACAGACAGAGAGAGATAAATTACTGGAAACACAGCCCGTATTCTTTGCCCGCCATGTTTCCACCAGCCAGTACAATTCCGATGGTATGCTTTACGGAAAAATTCAGGCAGAGGAAGCTGAATACTTTCAGGGACTGGATCAGACTAATTTTACCAGTCCTACAATAATCTACTCTCCTGCCCTTGATAAAAAAAACAAGGATCTGGGTAAACTGAGAACAAACAATGACAGTTTCTGGAAAATTGAAGCGGAAACAGGATCAATGACAGGATCAGCAGATACCATATTTCTCAGAGGAAACGTGGTTGCCAGTACCACTGGAACAGAAAGCATCATCAGGGAAATACGAACTTCATACCTGGAAATTGATCTTGGTACAGATGAGGTAAGAACACCTGAGCAGGTGGACATTATCGGAAACCAGTTTACTAACCACGGTAAAAAATTTAAAGGCCAGTTAGCCTCAAAATACTTTGAATTATCAGAGGATTGCCATGCAACATATAGCGGATTTACTCAAAATAAATAAATTCACCTTTGTCTGTCTGTCTTTCTGTATTGCAGGTATTATTAATATAGCCGAAGCAAAACAGAATGATTTCAAGGAAACCATTAGCATCGATTCAGGCAGACAGATAGCTGATCTGGGCTCAAACAAAATAACTTTTATGGATGATGTTGAAATTAAACAGGGGACTATCCGCATCACTGCAGATAAAGTTGAAATCATACGTAATGAAAAAGGCCAGATAAAGAGTGCTACCGCTTTTGGTAAACCTGCCGTCTTTTCACAAATTCTGGATAACGGCAAGCCTGTCACCGCTAAAAGTACTACAATTGCCTACTATCCTGAAAGACAAACAGTTGAACTTAAACAGAAAGCATCAATAGAACAGGGATCATCCAAAATTACCAGCGATACCATTACATACAATATCGCTAAAGAAAGAATAGAAGCTTCATCAGATGATTCATCCGGTAAAAAGGGAAATCGTGTGACCACTGTATTCATTCCTGAAGAATTAAAAGCTCAGATAGATGAAAACAAAGCAGAAAAAAAGTAATAAAGAGTAATTTAAATGAGTACACTAAGAGCAGAACATCTCTTCAAGCAATTTAAGTCTAGGGTTGTAGTTAATGACGTTTCCCTCAGTATAAAGAACGGGGAGATCGTCGGTCTTTTAGGTCCAAACGGAGCCGGAAAAACCACATCATTCTACATGATTGTCGGAATTATCAAAGCTGATAACGGTCATGTATTTATTGACGATCAGGAAATTACTCACAAACCGATGGATCAGCGTGCAAGTTACGGTCTGGGTTATCTTCCTCAGGAAGCATCCATATGGCGTCGTCTGACAGTTCGTGAAAATCTGATGGGTGCACTGGAACTTAACAAAAAAATCCGTACCAAAAACGACAGATACGCAAGAATGGAACATCTGCTTCAGGAATTCAGAATAGAGCACATTGCCAACAATACAGGCATGAGCCTTTCCGGTGGTGAACGCAGACGAGTGGAAATCGCCAGAGCCCTGGCCTCGGATCCTCAGTTCATTTTACTGGACGAACCTTTCGCAGGTGTTGACCCCATCAGTGTAGGTGAAATTAAGGGGATCATTGAACAGTTGCGCGGTCGTGGAATCGGTGTTCTTATCACAGACCACAATGTTCGTGAAACTTTGGACGTATGTGAACGAGCCTATATTGTAAATCAGGGAAATATGATTGCCTACGGTAAACCTGAAGAAATTCTTAACAACGAACTTGTTAAAAAAGTTTATCTGGGTAATGACTTTTCAATATAGGTCGATTCTTTAATATCAAATCCACGAAAACAGCCGGTTCCGGCTGTTTTGCATTTTTACATAGTCTTTCTCTGACTTGATGGAGGGATATTAAGAGATTCCCTATACTTGGCAACTGTTCTTCGAGCTACCTGTATTCCCTCTTCCTCAAGAATTTTTGACAACTGACTGTCAGATAAAGGTTTTTTCTGATTTTCCTCACTGATAAGCTTTTTAATCTTGGCTCTTATTGCTGTTGAGGAAATTTCATCACACCTGTCAGTGGAGTTTACGTGACTGCTGAAAAAGTACTTGAGCTCAAATGTTCCTCTGGGAGTGTGTATGTATTTTTCAGTTGTAACTCTGGATATGGTGGATTCATGAAGATTGGTTTCGACGGCTATATCATTAAGAACCAGAGGTTTCATAAACTGTTCACCGCGCTCAAAGAAATCCTGCTGATGCAAGACAATACACGAAGCCACCCTGTACAGAGTCTCATTTCTCTTGTTGACACTCTGTATGAAGGAATGAGCTTCCTGCATGTGATTTCGGATATACTGACTTTCCTTAGGATTTTTCACATTACTGCACAACTGACAGTATGTTTCATTCAACCTGATCTTCGGAATTGAATTAGGATTCAGTTCTGCTATCCAAACTCCATCCTTCTTGTGAACGGACACATCAGGAATAACATACTCACTCTTTTCCTGCGGAATACAGTTACCTGGTCTTGGCTCAAGTTTTGTGATAATGTCTATTGCCTCTTTGAGAAGATAACTGTTCTTTTCCTTGATTTCAAGATTCTTGGCCAGCGTACGGAAATCTTTTCTACCCAGCAGTTCAAGATAATCACTTACTATTTTTCTGGCAAGAACGACATTATCATCATCACCGAACTGATTAAGCTGTATAAGCAGAGATTCCTGAAGATTGCGGGAAGCTATTCCCACCGGATCAAAATGCTGAACAATACAGAGCACTCTTTCTGCATCATCAATTGTGACCTCAGGAAATTCAGGCTTTACAGCCAAAAGAATATCATCAAGACTTTCAGTAAGGTATCCTGACTCATTGATTCCGTCAATAATAGCCTCAGCAATCAGATGATCCATATCATTCATCGGCGTTAGATTGAGCTGCCAGTTCAGATGTTCTGCCAAACCATAGGCTGTTGCCCCCTGAAAGTCTTCCAAATCATCACTGTCAGTATTACGCGTCCTTCCAGAGGAAACACCGGCGTTATATGACTCCTGCCAAAAATCTACGTCACTCTGGCTGTTATCCGATACTGAATCAGAATCATCACGGGCAATGGAAGAATCACTGCTGTCATCCCCTTTTAAAGGAGAATACTCATTGTCCCGGCTTCCTTCAGCATAGGGAGCATTATCCAGTGAAACTGTTGGATCGTTATTGAACGGGGTAATATCATCATTACTGTTTTCCAGTCTATATTCCTGTTCCCTAATTTCATCCAGTGAGGCAATATTGCTGTTATCATTGTCACTTTCATCCATTTCAAGAAAAGGATTCTTATCCAAATTTTCCTGAATCTCATGCTGAAGCTCAATGGTTGACAGCTGCAATAATCTTATTGCCTGCTGCAACTGTGGAGTCATTGTCAGAGTCTGAACATTGACTTGATTTAAATTTAATCCGGCTTTCATAAAACACCTGATACAAGCTTTACAAATCCATGGCTTCCACGGTTTAATAACTACAACTTAATTATTTCATTTCTGTTTTCTGCTTGACAGAAAAAACCAGCATGCAACATTTACATCAAATTGGATTTAGTTTTGATTATCTTTTGGGAAAGGCTGGAAATATTATAATTATTGCTTATGTACAAAATATGCATTTTATGCATGATCCATACCTTATTGCCCCTGTTTTGATTTTATAGTTTTTATTCTCATGAGGCAAATAACTTTTCTTAAATTTAATATTTTTAAAAATATTTGCAATACTTCCAGCTCTATCTTTAAATTCATCAATTTACAGATATGTACAGAAAAAAATTACCTGATAAAAAGTCTCACGACATAATATTCTGCGGCAAAATGCAGCTTTTCAGAAAAAAGACAATAAATAGATACAATGCAAAAACCATCTAACTGTTGATAATTTACACAATTTCCAAAGGGATTAGTTTATTTTTTCCACAAACTTTATTCAAAAGATAGTTTCTAGTCACTTTTCCATAATTTATTGCTAGCTTATATTAAAAATCGAATATAGAATGAAATTAAGTAGAGAGAAGAAAAAACTTGTTTTTACTTAATCTGGCCACCTGACATAACACACAGAAGAGAGATAGGCTGTGGCTTAGATGTCATTCCATTGTGGCTCGTATTCTTTATGTAATCTATCCTATTATTAAGGAGTGTGCCTATGCAGATTACTATCGTTGGTCATCACGTTGAAGTAACCGATGCTCTTCGTGATTATGTTAATAGCAAGATGGATCACCTTAAGAGACTCGAAGACTACGTTAAGTCAATTCATGTTACCCTTAGTATCGAAAATCAGCAGCTTCACAAGGCTGCAGCTAAGGTTACTGTAACCGGCAACGATCTCTTTGCAGAATCAATTGAAGAAACCATGTATGCTTCTATTGATGCCTTAGCTGACAAACTTGAACGTCAGTTGGTTAAGTATAAAGAAAAACTTACCCAATAATTTAAGATGTCTCATTTTTTGAGTGAATTACTAGAAAAGGACAGTGTGTTAAGCCCTGTCCTTTGTTATAGTAAGAAAAAAACATTTGAAGTTATTTCCACCGCAGCCAGTAAAAAGGTTGGGATCCCAACTATCAATCTATTGAAACTTCTTAATGATCGCGAAGATTTAGGCAGCACATACATAGGCAATGGTTTTGTTATGCCACACGCAGTCATTCCAGACGATGCAAAAGAAACATCAATCCTGCTAATCCTTGATAAACCTATATGCTACAACGTGGAAGAAAACACTTTTGCTGACGTTTTTCTGGCTTTTTTCCTTCACGAAAAAACAGCTGCTGAGCACGCTGAAGAGCTTGAGCTAATCTGCAAGGATCTTGGTGACTCTATTAAAATCAAACAGCTTCGTTTTATCAAAAATATTTCAACACAGGTTCATGTTTCCTTACTGCGCCATTTTGATTCAGCATTGAATGATGAAAAAAGTGAAAAAGATTAATTGTCATACCGTATAAAACAGGAACCGGAGTCCACAACAGAACTCCGGTTCCTCATTTATCGTGTAGTAATATTCACTTATTCAGCTGATTCAAGAGAAACCTTGATCTTGGCCATCGTAGCCTTCTCAAGCTGACGCACTCTCTCAAGAGAAACACCCAGCTCCTCAGACAGTTCACTCAAAGTAGCCTTTTCACTGTCCAGCCAACGTCTCTTGATAATGTGATAAGACCTGTCATCAAGCTTGCCTAAAACTTCATTCAGGCGCAACATCATTGCTCGGTTTGAATCAGAAGTTTCATAATTCAGACTGAAATCTGAAGATGTATCAACAAGATAATTTGCAGGAACGTTTTCTTCCTCTGCATCACCGTCTGTAGTATACCCATCATAAGCGACATCATTAGAATTAAGACGTACTTCCATTTCATTTACGTCGTTGGCAGTTACCCCCAGCTCGTCAGCAACCTTTGCTGTATCGGTCATATTCAGCCAACCTATCGATTTCTTCGTAGCCTGACGCAGCTTGAAAAACAGCTTTCTCTGAGCCTTTGTGGTAGCAACTTTAACAAGACGCCAATTTTTAATTACGTAATCATGAATTTCAGCCTTAATCCAGTGGACAGCAAAAGCGGCCAGACGTACTCCCTGAGAAACGTCAAAACGCTTCACAGCTTTCATCAATCCCACTGTTCCTTCCTGAATTAAGTCAGCAAGTGGCAATCCGTAACCGGTATAACCTCTGGCAATACTAACTACAAATCTTAAATGTGCAAGAACAAGCTTTCTGGCTGATTCTATATTACCACTTGAGTGAAAATCAGCAGCAAGATCGTGTTCTTCCTCTGCTGTAAGTAAAGGAATAGCATTTACTGCACGAATATAACCATCGATGTTACTGCTAGGAACTAACATCATAGAATTCGGATTCATCGTCATTTTACAATATCCCTTCATTAAAATTCTTTATCTTCAACCACCTGTTGGCCTTCTATATCAAAAGCCCCAGACCGAAATGGTATATTACACTTTAAAACATAAATTAACCATTCTCTATCATTTATAGACAATAAACATCGTGATTTGTTTCAAAGTTACATCATAAATAATAGATCAAAATGAATCGTTTTTGTTAAATTTTTTACAATATTTATCCACCGACAGCATGTCTCTTAACGACTGTTTTTGACTAGATTTTATAAACAGGAGGTAATAAAAATCTCAACTTTCCCACTTAATTTTACGGGATAAAACCTTAATCCGTGCGGTTTAGGTGTTCTTTAAGAACTAGCGTTGATTTTTACGTCAGTTTGTGGTGATTTTCTTTCCGGAAAATAAATCCTCCCTCATACGCATCACAAACAACTATATCACGTAAGGTATCATGGAGTAATGTTTATTCACCGATAATCAAGTGAGAAGCCTGGTGAAAAGCTCCTTAAAACAGAACCAC
>NZ_FOXF01000053.1 GCF_900115655.1 Ruminobacter amylophilus
CTAGCTAACGATACATTATCTGAAGCCATCAAGAGACTGGGAACGTCCAATATTAAGCCTATTATTCATTCAGACAGGGGGTGTCATTACAGATGGCCAGGATGGATACAAATTACGGTAGATAACGGGCTTGTACGTTCAATGTCCAAAAAGGGGGGCAGCCCTGATAATTCTGCTTGTGAAGGATTTTTTGGAAGAATGAAAACTGAGTGCTTTTATAACCATTCTCTGGAAGCTCTTTCACTTGATGAATTAAAAAAATACTTGGATAAATATATTCAATGGTATAATAATGTTAGAATTAAAAATACATTAGGTGGTTTGAGTCCTGTTCAGTACAGACTTAGCAGGGAACAATCTGAGTAATATATGTCCAATTTTTTGTCCGCCCCCCCCTCTCTCTCTCTCTCTCTCTCTCTCTCTCTCTCTCTCCTCTCTCGTGTTCATTCCCCCCCCCAATTCGCGGCGAACCTTGACCTGATGAAACAAATCCTCGTATAACAGGAATCGCGTTCACCCTCATTATTTTTATTAAAAGACAAAACAATTCCTGGACGTAAGTTTAAGACTTCCACCTTTTATTCATACCGGAAATCAGTCAGGTAACTGTCCTTCACACATTATCTGTAATTCGCAGTAGATTACCCCCTCTGTTTCTTATAGGCATGGTTCATTTTTTGTTTATAGCGCTTTAAACGTGGAAAGATACAGGGCTTTCAGTAGAGTCTGGTCGCAAAGGATTGCTTTTGTCACAGTTCAATTTATTAATTTTTTGTTTTGACATAAGAACAACGTCAGACCGCTAATTGTAATCCCTTGATTAATCATCTCTATATCCATTATAAATTCTTCATTATTACCCAAAAAATTAGACAGTGTCCCATTTGAGAAGAGCAATCTATAAGTTAAGCTATACATATCATTTTGATCTACATAAAAACAAAATCCAATGATAGGTAGATGCTTTCCTATTAATCCTACTGCCTTTCCTTCTCTTGAATTTGATTGCATCCAACCAATAGTTTTTTGATATACCATATAGTGAATTGTAAAATTAAACTCTTTTGGAGTTATAATTCTAACGCTCTCCAGTTGTTGATTCACCCGATTTTCTTTAAAAGCAGAAGTACTAGTGTTTAAAAATGATCTGAACCATCCAATATTTGAAAAATGAAGATAAATTTCAGCATGATTTAGAATATTTCTTTTTTGTTCTTCTTTTAACATTGAATTTAAAAGAGTATTTCTATTAAGCAGGTAAAAAAAGGACCAACACATATTTTTTAGTGAAAGTAATTCTTTTTGATAAAATAAATCTATCATTATACACATCATATATTCATCAGGGTATATAATGTGAGGTTGTTCTGAATTAATTCTTACACGGAATAAAGTAATATTTTTATTTAATTGACTGAACACGAAAGGTTCTTTTAAATCATCTACATCAGAATTTATGATTTCACAGAGTTTATAATATTGTTCTAAATCTTTAGAACTGGAAATATTAAAGTAGACAAAATAATTATTATCTCTACAATTAGACAATTCAGTTGCTGTCAGTCTTTGTGTATCTTTTTCAAAACTAACATTAAAATCTTTTTCATAAGATCTAACTGTGTAATTTGAATTTGCATACCATAAAGGAATAGAAAACTGAGGATTTAACAAAAAAAATTTACTGCCGTTTGGACGTAATGTGATTTATCAGGCCAGCTTTAACCAAATTACTTTACCATCGTTAACCAAATAGTTTACCACCTCTAACTTAATTATCAGGCCATCTATAATTTTTTCTGGCAGATTTGTTTACCACGATTAATCTAATTAGCAGGCCATTGTTAACTTTTTTACTTTACCGCACTTAACCTTAATATGTTACCAATGAAGGATAACCAGCATAACCGCCGATTATCCTATTCGTCAGTTACTTAAGAAGCTTAGGAGGAAACAGTTCCGTACTCTGGTCACTTATCAGCTCTTTCAGATATAGCTGCCGTTTAAGTTCCTGAATGTCTAATTCCTGTTTCCTGGTCAGTAAAGACAACTCTTTATTGGTGGCACTCTGTTCTATCTGCTTCTTTCTGCTTTCACAGAGCTCATTCAGTGTTTCCGTGTATTTCGATTCCAAAACACTGTAGCATTCCTTCTGATTTTTTAGTTCAGTGGTCAGATTACAGATGCTTCGGACATCCTCGTTTCTTTCAACTGTTTTGAATGAGTTGATGTAGTTGCACAGATGTTCAATGATTTCGGTAACCGGCGTGTTCTTCGGATAGATGCCGGTTATTGTTTTCAGATCCAGTTTTCTGCCATTTACCGCTATGGCTTCAAACAACCTGGCTGTACATACTTTCTCAGCTACTGTTTTCATGTATTATCTCCCTTAAATTCATGGGTATCTCCTCTCCATGATTTTCCGGTAAGCGTTATCGCCTTATCTGATGGTCTGAACAGTCTGTCAAGCAGTGCGTCTCTGACTATGCATGTTTTAGGGATGGCCGTATGCAGTGACTGAACTTTTAACTGAGTGGTTATGATGATGGTTCCCATGCCGTACCTGCTGTCTACGATATCATTCAGTCTGAGTACTGCCTGCTCACTCAGTATCTCCAGCCCGTAATCATCGATAATCAGGATTCTGTATTTTTTAAGCGAGTCTCTGAATCTGGCAAAAGGCTGTGCCTCCTTGTTTTCCATGATAATAATCAGATCACTCATTCTGTAATACATGACGGGATATCCGTGTTTGATTGCTTCCATTCCGGTTGCAAGAGCCAATGCAGTTTTCCCTGTTCCCATTGGTCCGTTTATGATTATGTTTGTGCCGGCGTTTATGTAATTCAGTTCCTTCAGGTACTGAATGTCCTTCCTGTTAAGGTTCCTTTCCGGATCATCCTGATATTTTGACAGATAATATTTTCTCGGCATATGGGATTTCTTGAAGTAAGCATTGAACTGTGCGTTTTTATTTGCACTGATCTGACTGTCCAGACAACTTGATATGCGATTTTCATAGGTGCTGTCTTTATACTGCAGCGGGTTTATGAACTGATACTGAAGTTCTTCCGCAAAACCGTCAAGCTTACAGAATCTGGCCTTTTCAATAATTTCTTCCTGTTCTTCCAGGAGTACGATTTTTTCACCGTTGGTGTTTCTTACAACAGTCATGGTATACCTCTCTTAATAATATTGCATGCCGTCTTCCGGGGCCGTAGTAAAAGTGTTTCTGATATAGGCTTCAGAGCAGTCCGCACTGTTTATTTTGCTGCCCGTTTTCTGATTCTTTTCCGTTTCTTTTTCATTGTTCAGTTTGTCGTAATACAGATTTTTGATTTCTCTGATGCACCACTTTCCCGGCTGCTGCCGGAGAACTTCTTCACATGCTTCTGATATCAGATTTTTATGAAGATTCTTTTCGTAAAAATTTATTACGGATTTACAGCAGCTTATTGCGTTATGTATGTAGAGTTCAGTATTACGTTTGGCATAATCCAGTCGTTTTTCACAGAACCTGTAAATATTTTCGTCAAGTCCTGAGGCATAGTGCAGAATATCGTCAGGACTTACCAGGTAGCTCTCAGAAACTTTTATGCTTTTGTGTTCCGGTGGCATGTGCTCCATTATGGTGGTGATTCTTGAGTCAGAATCACCATCCTCTGCTCTGATATGTCTGGCTATGATTCTGCCTTCATGTTTGATAATCACGTAATCGTTAAGCAGGTAAACATCTACGTATTTTCGTATGTAAACGTATGGAACGGAGTAGCTGTGATTGTTCAGCTTTATGTGATATGACCTCGGTACCACAACGCTTTTTACTTTTGTAATATACTCGGGAATGGAGGTTACCATCCTGAGTTTGTTCCGTTCATACGTGTCGAATAAATATTTTCTGGTCTTTTGCGTATCCCTGCGGAAAGGAGCCTGGTTGATGTAGTTTTCAATATATTTCTGCAGTGTAACGCTGTGTCCTTCAATAGTGTTCTGAGTTCCATTAAATCTGATGTTCCTGTTTTTCAGCATCCTCTGAACCATGTTTACCGAATGTTCTGCAGAACTTTTTGCCTGAGGAGCTCTTACCGGAGTCGGAATGAAGCATATACCGAGTTCGGTAAGATAATTTTCGAATGATTCGTTAACGATGTAACTGCCTCCTTTGTGATAATTAACGAAGGCCTTGGCATTATCGGATACCAGTATTCGCGGAACCCTGTTGCCGAAATATCTTACGGCGTTCCCGATAACACGGCAGCTTTCCTCCGTACTCTGACTCGTTACAAAACCTGCATAGCAGTAGTAGCTTGCAGGGAAACACAAAACAAATATCCAACAGCTTACCATTCCCCTGTAGGTGTTCAGCTGGTATTTGTCTCCGGTGAAATCAGCCTGAAGCTGTTCTCCGTATTTAAATTCCTGCAGAAGGTAATAGTCATCGGGAGTAATTCCGCGCAGTTCTCTTTCAAGTCTGCGGTAAAAATATCCCTTGCTTAACGCTTCAACATTTTTTTCTTTTACAATCTCCAGATACTTCTCAAAGACATGCTGCTTGGTTAAGCGGGCTTCCACCATTCTGTCCACAAGCATCTTAAAATCAGGAAGGTATCTGTTGCGGCTGTTTACACAGTCGGAGGCTGTAACTTCATTTCCTGCGTCAGGGTATATCATTTCATAGATTTCATAATCTGAGAGGAAAATGATTTGTTCCCTCTGTTCGGCAGACAGTTCATTCAGCTTCTTCTGAATTCTGGATACGCTCTGTCTTGAAACGCCGACTGATTCAGATATTCTCCTCTGAGAACCGGCAGCTGCGTTTATTGTCAGTGAGACAATCTGTTTTACCTGTTGCGGGGTTAAGGTTCGATTATCCGATTTACTCATTATTTTTTTTCCAAAAAAGATGTCGTACAGCAGAAAACGAAAGACAAAATTTTTTTGTTTTCATGCTTCGTTTTATTTGCTGGTGAGACTAGTTTGTAACTGAAACAGGTAAAAGCTTTATGTGCTTTACCCTCGGCACGTATTATCCACTGTCGAAATATCCCTCATCTTGAAATCGTGTGTTTGCCGTGGTTTTAAAGGTTGCAGTTCTCTGCCACCCCTGAAACACGGCTGTTTCGACCTTGTCATGAGTCAGATGCTCGCAGGCGGGAACGGGAACAGAAGTATTGGTAATCAGGCAGAATCCGGATAGATAATCTGAATATTTCTGAAGAAATGAATTCAGAGTCCTGCGTGGTAAATCACAAAAATCATAAAGATTTCCGATGGTATTCAGAAGCAGATTATTGTATCCGGCCAGATAATGAGCATAACGGTACTGCAGGTAGGTAACTTTGCGGTGTTCATGACGATTTCTGCTGTCCAGCAGATCACACAGATAGTCATGACATGGAAGAGACAGATAAACGTCCCTGGAGAATGATTCATTAAGATCGTGTCTGTCCAGCAGCAGAGCAGACAGATCCTTTGTACAGTAATTGGAGTAAGGAAGAATTATGTCAGGCAGAACAACCTCTGTTTTGTGTACTAATTTCTTATGTCTGTCTCGGCAGATGTAACGGATTCGGGGAATCAGAATAACAATTTTGGGAACTCTGATAAATTTAACGACACGATGGATATAGGCATGTACAGTAAGAGATTTAACATGTAAAGTCTGCTTGAGAAGTTTTCTGATTTTTTGAGTAATTTCAAATTTTAGAATACAAAATCCTGAAGATTTTTGAATTCTACTTATAGAAAACAATAAACATGGTATACTTTTCATGATATTTTTATATCAGAGCCATAGTTAGAGAAGCTTCCAAATTTCGGTAACTATGGCTTTCTAATTTTCAAAGAAAACAAACAGTTGTCAAACAAATTCATATTTAAATATTTTCTAAAAAATCAGTTCCTGATGTCTTTTAAGCACGCCACATAATTGAATGAAAAATATACAGATTTTTCAGGTAAAAAGTTTGAAATAAAACATAACAGAAAAAAATATTTATGATGGAAACTCGTCTTATCCCCAAAAAATTTCTGAAGTTGATAAAAAATTTGGCTGACGAAAACAGAAATTACAAAAAAATTTTTGGTAATGTATTTTGGTTAGAAGTGGTAAAGAAAAAAAATTATAGCTGGTTTAATTTGAGGTTAAATTCCACTGCCGTTGAAGTAGCGAGAAATTTTTGCAATACCAAAGGCAGCATTGCTGTCTCCAACAAATGTAACGTCTGTATCATCAAGAGAATATAATTCTTTAATTTTGTTAACAATACTGTGAATATCTGTAACAGAATTTGTTGATGAATTTCCTAAATAATGAGTTATGTGTCCCAATTTCTTACTTAAAGGATCTGTTATGTATAAACAGATTCCATCCAGAAATGGAAGCCAATTAATACGTTGAAAAATAGGGTATTTGTTAACATCAAAATTTGTACTCAAGAGAGAGTGAACGCGATTCCGTGTAAACCCTTGTTAAGCCCCTTTTGAAAAATTATCTAATGTACCTAGCTATCCTTGTGCTGGTTTCATCAAGACAGGATAGCTGGTTCAGAACCTTTGCCCAATTCTGTATTTTAGCATTGTTCCATTTCTTGGCAAGTTCACCCGTAATTCTGAGATAGAAAATTTTAAATACCGAATTTTCATTTTCAAAGAATCCCTTTTTAGTGACCTTTCTAAGGCTGGAATTTACAGACTCAATGGCATTGGTCGTATACATCACTTTACGTATGTCGGCAGGGTAATTATAGAGCTGACGCACATGGTTAAAATTGTTCTCCCAGACTTTTACGGCTCCGGGATAGTCAGAACCCCATTTGTCTTTTAAAGATTCAAAGGCGGCTTCAGCCGATTCCAGATTAATGGCTCCATACATAGCCTTACAGTCAGCACAAAATTCTTTCAAATATTTTGAAGGAATGTACTTTGTGGCATTTCTGATAAGGTGAACAATACAACGCTGAACAACAGTCTGAGGGAAAATGGAATGGACTCCTTCTTCGAGGCCGGATACGCCGTCCATGGATAGGAACAAAATATCTTCAACACCTCTGGCTTTAATGGAGTCAAAGATTTTCATCCATGTGGATTTGGATTCTGTTGGACTGATATACAGACCTAAAACTTCTTTAAATCCCTCGCAATCAACGCCTAAAAGTACATACACGGCGTGATTATCAACTATACCGCGCTCATTTTTCATTTTGACGTAAATACAGTCTACAAAAACAAAACTGTACAGAGGTTTCAGAGGTCTGTTCAGCCATTCTTTTACGTCGTTAAGAATGGCATCCGTAATAGTAGAGATTTTATCCTGTGACAGTTCAAAACCATAGATATCCTGAATAGTTGCGCTGATATCTCTCTGGCTCATGCCTCGGGCATACATTGCCAGAACCTTGCCTTCAATCTCTGAAACATCCTTCTGATGCTTAGGTACTACGACAGGCTTGAAAGAACCATCTCTGTCTCTGGGAACGGATATTGAGGTTTCACCAAAGGAACCATGAATGGTCTTCTCGCCATAGCCGTTTCTGCGATTCTCGGTTTCTTTTGGTTCGGATGAACTCTTATCATAACCAAGGTGTGCATCCATTTCGGCATTAAGCATTTTCTCAAAAATAGGTCCAAAGACGTCCTTTAAGGCTTCATTAACGTCCTTAGCATTTTGTACGTCATAATTACTGAGAATTAAATCTGCAATTTTTTCAGCAGCAGGATTTCGCTTAATATCTTTTTTTGCCATATTCATATAACTCCAATTAAGTTTTTAATATTAACAGACTTAACAGGAATACACGAATTTTATGTCACACCCACTCAAGAAGACAAACAAATGTTTATTCGAATTCTTTTTCAAAAAACATTCATATAAGCATGGTCCAATTTCAATAGACAATCTCCCCATGGTTAATAAAGAAATTCCCTCTAGTGACAATTTATGACTATCTACTGCTAATAGTTGTTTTATGGATCTTTTGTATATTTCGGTTTCAATATGAGAAAGAGGACGAACCAGCATATAGAATATCTCCTTATTGTTTACACGCCTACTGTAGTTCACTCCCTGATCTGTGAGTTAAGGCAGTAACTGACTACTGCCTTTTTCTATTCACAGATAGATTTTTACAGACTCGTAAGTTCGGTATTTTACTTTTTTATATCGCAGAAAAGCATTAATTGGGCAGCATCGATAGATTCCAACGATATTCCTCCTAATTTTTCCAAAATATTAATTAGTTCTATCAGTGGATACCTATGACACTTACACTTTACTTCCACAGTAACTTTTTCACCATGCTTAACATTCATTTCATACTTATACGGACTATCATGCCATGAAGAAAGTGTACTTTTAAGCAATTCATTTCCATTAATTTTTATAGATTCATAATCTACGAACAAAGGGTATCTTGAGCCGTCAATACGTCTATCGCTAGCTTTGAAATACATTTTTAATAAACCATCATGAATGACTTTGATATGTATAGCACCTATATTTTTGTCCGATTCTAAAACATACCCTGTACCTAGTTCATCGCAAAAATATTTTGGTGTGCTAACACGTGCTTCAGAGCTAATTTCTAGTTTATTATCTTTTCCGAAATTCTTAAAATCAATTCTAATAGGCATTAATAATCTCAAAATTTTATTAAACATTTGCTCTTTATGAAACTTATTTTTATCAAACAACAAATCGTCAATTAAGCTTCTATGATTCTTAACAGAACTATTAAAATCAAATCCTAAATTCGGAGTTTGACTGATAATAACATCCTTCATAATTTTCACCATTGACAACAAACAATAATATTGTTGCAGTGGATGATATTTAACGTCAGTATAAAATTTTTCACTATCTTCCCATATGCCATCATAAAAATATGAATTGCAAAATTTTTTAAATTCAATAGAGGTAACTATATTTCTTATAGAAAGCTCGAGATCTGTTCTTGCATAAGGTAAAACATCATTTAGTTCATTAGTTACAGTTACGCTTTGTTGTTTTATGAGTCCTATAATATCAACAAATCCATGTGTATACTTACCATACTTAGCATTTAAAGATTTTGCTTCAGCAATTGTAGCTTTATCAATAAATCGTTGGCCTTCAAATTCAAACAAAAGCAAGTCAGGAGCATATCTATCAAAAATAGTTGCCATTAATAAGTTTTTATCTTTACATCTAGCAGTATTTTTTTTAAGTTTTAAGATTAAAGGATCCAGCATAGGCCATAATTGGTATTCATTAGAAAAATAATGAGCTACGGCTGTCTTTCCAAAGTGATTGCGTGATCTGGCATCCCTATACAAGATTTCTGAAAGCTGAGGATCATTAGAATTAATATTATATCTATTAGATATCTCACTAAAGATTTTAAAGAATTCTCTTTCAATATAATTTTTAATAAATGGCTGAGAATCTTTACATTTGTCAATTTGTTTATGAAGATATTCTTTATAGCTATACACCCAGTATGCTCGCGAACATTCTCCACCTGCTCCTGTAATTGTATATTGGGGCTCTTCAGCATAATAATTTTTTATATACATTTGTTTATGAAAACACATTTTTGGATAAAGACTTAAAGCCAAAGCTCCTTCCACATTATCCATAGGAGTAACTTTTTTAGTAATATGGCTATTGTTGTTAAGAGAAAATCCATAATGCTTTGCTATTTTTGAAGCAATTTTATAATCCTCACCATGAACATGTAAATCATCTTCTATTGTATGAACTTTTATGGTATTCAAATCGATACCGGAATTAACAAATAATGAAAACACCATCCTAGAATCAAAACCACCACTTAAATCAACAGATAGATTATTAGAAGTACTTTTCAATTTCCTAAAAATAGAAGTCCATTTCAAACACCATTTATCCAAAGTGTCAATACCTTCTTTTGAATCGAGATCTATGGAATTTAGTTTCCAATCTATATTATTAACACATAAGTTCTTTGTATTTTTACTAATAGATACAAAACAATCTTTGGGTAATAATGAAATTTCATTAATCATTGTGTCAGAATAATTAGAATGGCAAACATCACAATTATAGAAAGTATAGGCATAATCATAGTTAAAACTAAGTTTGTGCTTATTCTTGATTTTGTTTACCAAGTGTATAAAAGAGTTACTAATCCCAAAAAAACCATCAGAATTTTTGTATACATACAGTCCAAAGGAGCCGTTAAAATCTTGGTATATTTTTATTTCGTTATCGCTATTATCAATGTATACAAAAGCCCCGCAAGTCATTTTTTGCATATCGAAGCAAAAATCATTTCCAATATTATTTTGAGATATAATACCTTCAGGCTGAATAATATAACCAAATAATGTAGAATTAGTTATATTACAAGTATCAGAGTCAATATAAAAAAAATTGCTTTCAATTATATTTTTAGTGTTTTTATACATAGTGTTTTCTCAATTCCTAGGTTATAAAATGATTAGTTCATACACTCATTTATTAAATTTTAATTCTAATTTCTAAAGCACAAAATCCATCTTTCGAAAATATTTCTGTATTATTTTTAACCCAGTTACTCCATCCATTATTAAATTGATAAATTCTATACTCAAGTAAAACAGATTCGTCATTAGTGCTTATGCATATTCCTTGAATTTTCTTACTTTTTCCTGTCGTTCCACATATTTCATTACTTTGACAAACGGAACTCCAACCATCATCGTTGTAGAAACATCGATAGTGTATGTCAAATTTTGATTTAATGATAAAGGCTTCAATTTTTCTATTGAGATTCAAAAATCCTACATAATTTGAGTCTACTGAAAAATTTGTCCATCCAAAATTGGATACGTGCACTGAGTATAGAAGATAGTTGTCTAACATAACCATTTGTATCTTATTGGATGATATAGGCTTTTGTTCTACATGTAATAACGAATCTGATACTTCACGGCTAGATTGATATAACCCATAAACCTTTTTATCAAATAATTCATACTGTGAGCAACAATTTAACCACATATAGATATTGTTAACATCGAAATAATTCCAAGCATCTGAAGAAGGGTTAGAGAACTTTATCTGAGAATTAATAAAATTTATTTTTTGGTACATTAATTCGTACCTACTTATAGTTTTAATTAAATAATCATACGAATTAAACAAAGGATCATAAATTTTCAACCCTTTTTCTTTTATAAATTTATGCAAACAAATACTTGGACTCAACATAAAAGGTCCAAACCCCAAAGATACAGGATACTTTGAATAATAACTATCTATCATTATTGGAGAAATATTCTTTATTTTTAATGTATCTAAAGCCATAATATTAACAATGTAAGTCTTATTTATAATGTAGATAATTTTATCAGTGCGAGAAGAGTCTAAAAATACCAAATTATGTATCAGAGTGCCTGATATCATAGCTAATTCATTACTATCGTTAATATAAGCAATTTGATCATCTAACGATAACGTTTCTGGGTAGATAATATTAAAATCATTCTTCTCAAAAAAATTATCCATGAGATCTAAGTTTATTTCCGTTCCCTTGGCTTTATAAAAATTTTTTCTTGAATAATAAATTTTCTCGAACTTTTTATAGTTACAAGTTGGTTGAATATTAGAACGTACCATATCAAAAATGCGACTATACTCTTTACTAAAATACTTATTAGTTTGATATGACTGTTGTGGAATAATTAATTTCTCAATTTTGAAAATATGATTACAAAAAACTATATTACGTGGATCTATTCCAAGTAATTCTATAAAACGTTGAATTTGAGGGATAAAAGAAAAAACTCTGTTCTCGTCAACAATAAAGATGAATTTTTGGTCTTTTGTATTTTTTAAAAACCATAGGCGTGTACAAAAATCGACTAAAAAATGCCCCCAATGATTGCGTATGTATCCTAAATAAATATACTCGCCTTTTAGAAATTCTACTTCGTTATCGGTAAATTCATACTTTCCACCAAAAAAAACTGCATCAGATTTTCCATGAAGTATAAATGAATCTCGAATTTCATTAAATTTGTCATCGACAGCGCCACCAATACCAAATAATGTACTACCTGGTCTAGCAGGTAGTGTGTAACAATTTTTATATTCAGTAATATATAAATCTTTTTTTTCATTTAAGACAAGTTCACTATAATATTTATACCTTTCTTTTTGAAAGTCATATAAATATTCCAAATTTAATTTCATGATTAATCTGCCTTCAGTTAAATAAATCAAAAATCATCAGTTTATAAAATGTAAAAAACGAACAATATATCTCACATATCCTTTACTTGTTTTAAAAGAAAAACAGCCATACATGTATTAATTTTTGAATGAGGATTAGTTTATTAAAAATAAGATCATTAAATTTCCCATACTGAGATTCGTAAAATGACCATATATGCTACACTAGTAATGTTGATTGTTTCTTCTTATAACCTTCATAATTATCACAATTATTTGAACATGCAGAATTATGATTGATCTTTCTCAAAAACAGTCATTTCTGTATTGGTGCAACCTAAAAGCTCTCAAAACAATACACGTTTAAAAAACACCTAACAAACAAAGTTCATGATTGCATTATATTTTTCTGTCAAATTCCAGGGGAAAACTTGAGTAATCAAATTATTGTTTAGATTTTTTACACATTTCACATATATATTGAAATTGGAGCAAATCTATTTTTTGCAACTCTTCTTTGCCAAACTTTTCTAAAATATCTAGCAACAATTCTGCTGAATATGCATAATAATTATTTTCAATTTCTATTGTTAACTCTTGAGTATTTATCACAGACATTCTGTACCTATAAGGTTTGTCATGCCATACAGAAACAGGAGACTGTAAAATATCAGTACCGTTAATCTTTATTGATTTATAATCTATCCAAAAAGGATATTTTTCACCTTGGTACCGTTTATCTTGTGATTTAAAGTTTATAATTAATTCACCGTTACGAATAACTTTTAGCTTAATTTTGTTTACAAGCTTATTATATTCAATTACATACCCTGGACTTCCGTCTTTAGCAAAATAATCAGGTGTTGAAATCTTTCCTTCAGCCGTGACGACAAGATTATTGCCCTGCTCTCCTTGATTTTTAACATCTATACGAACAGGAATTAATAATCGACGAATTTTATTAAGAGCATCTTGCTTTTCTTTTCTGGCTCTCTCTTCTTCTTTCTCATATGAAGCTTGTGTTAACTGTTCTATTATTTTTGGGGAAATTAGTTTTTTTAAATTCTTAAATCTATACAAGTTATATGGTAGTAATATATAGTCTGATAATATAGACAAAGGTCTTTTCAATAATACATATTCTGAAATTATTTTTTTTAAATTTTTGGAGAATATAATGTTTGTATAATACTTTAACGTTATTTTGTAAGCTTGCTCGGCTTTTTGTCTGCGTTCTTCCGGATGATTCAAATAATATTCAACTATCTGGCAAAATTCTTTTTCGTTTCTGTACATTGGAATTGCATCGCCATACATTTCTTCAATTTCTGGAAGATAATCGGATATAACGAAAGCTTTGCAAGCTGTTACATCATGTATACGATTAGAAACAAAGCCTTCACGCTTCATGTTATCATTAGTATCGTTCAAAACAATTTCTGCATTACTGTAGTATTTGTGCAAATCATTGTTATCGATATACTCTCCTTTAATATATTTTTTGTCGCTTATATATTTACTCCAATATTTTCCAAAAATTGATATCGGCAAATGATTTTTTGTTGCATATTCTACAGCAGGGCGTATACCATTATAAGCATTGCCAACAAATAAAATATGGGTTTTAAATGCACTGTCTTTTTCGTTGTAGAAGCGTTTTGGGTTCGTGAATTGAGGAAGATAATAAGCCTTTATCCCTTGATCTCTAAAGTACTTACACTTTTTTTTGGATGCAACTATAACTATATTGTATTGCTCTACCTCCTTTAAAGAAACATCATCAGGGTGAGAAATCAAATACATAATATTCAGTTTATGACTGTCAACGGGAAGATTTCTATTCATTCCTCGGATTACAATATTTATATACGAATTTGATATTGGTTTATCTAGATCAAAATAATCTATCTTTACAAACATTCCTTTTTCTTTTAATCCTTGGGCTAAATCAAGCCCAAGCCAATAATCTCCCCACCAAAGCATATCAATACTATTGGGAGCAGGATTTTTAATTGTAACTAGTCTTTCCTCATTTGAGCTTATGTCAAAATCGATTTCGTATAAACTTTTAACATTTTTTCTTAATATGTTTTTAACAGTTTCGCTGCTTGTTGAATATGTTTTTTTCAGCGTTTGATTTTTTTTATATTTTACTAAAGCTAACATATTCTCATTAAATTCAGACACCTTGTTCTCTATTTGAGAATAGAGAGAAATCAATTCTTCCGCATCTCGAGGCGTGTATTCAACAGTGCATGCTGATTTGTGGCCTTTTCTATAGAAATACTTTGCATGGTTAATACAACGAATTTCTTTTGCTAGAAGTATTGCAGGGAAAGTTAAAAGCAGATCTTGAGCTCTTTTTGTAAAAGAATTTTTAAAATTGTGTAGTTCAATAAAACTTCTTTTAAACAATTTAGACCAAAGGTGCCCAGAATAATTTATAATATTAAATCTGAATATGATGTCGTTATTAGATTTAGGAGTGTCAATAACAACCTCTCTGTTTTCGTCTGGATATATTTCTCGTCTAGCGGTTTGAAAAACTATATCTGGTTCACCATCAGTAAAGCTATAAAGTTTTTCAAAATATTCGTCTTCAATCCAATCATCTGGATCAACAAAACCAACATATTCACCTTTGACCAATCTTAAAGCAATATTTCTGCATCGACCTGTGCCAATATGTTTTGGTGCAATCAAAGTAATTCTATTATCAGATTTTGCATATTTTTTAAGTATTTTTAACGATGAATCCGTTGAACCGTCATCGACACAAATAATTTCAATTTCTTTTAAAGTTTGGTTTATAACACTATCCATACATTTATTTAGATACGTTTCTACGTTATAAACTGGAATGATTATAGATACTTTAGGTGTGTAACTAATATTATTCTTCACTAAAATTTTTACGTCTGTATTGTCGTAAATACATTCATTTAGTTTTAAATCTGTTTGCATCAATTATTACTCTAGTTATTTCTTCAAATTATTTAATGACTTAATTTCCGCTAATAAATTTTTATATTCTCTTTTTACACGAATTGGATATTTCAATGCATTTTTGAGTCTTTGCAAATATCCATTATTTTTAGCTGCAATGACTTCGGATTTTTTTTCATTTTTTAGAAAATGAACTAACGGATTTATATGTTCATTTTTTATATTTGGATTATTTTCCAAATATGCTTTAGTGTTGAACAAGAAACTTGGGTTTTTGCCTTGTAGCCATCCGATTTTCAAAAAATGGTTCAGCACCTCCTCCTTCTTATTAAACCAAAGACTAGGCGTATGCAATCTATAATAGAGTGAATTGAAATAACCAGAATTATTTATTAAATTGTAATCGGAAATGTTTTTGTTTAATTCAGTTTCCAGCCTTTTTAATTCTTCTTGAGATATATTGACGATGGATTTTGCTACTACTTTATTGGTAGCCTTATCAATGAGCTCAATATGATTTTCTTTTGATAACGCCCCTAAAAATTGGGCATCTAAAAAAATTTTAAAGCCATTATTTAAATGCTTTGTATACCTCTTTGGGTTACTTCTTTTCTGGTTACACATTATTTCCTTCGAATAGGAATCATTTATTTTTATAATTGCAATTCGTGGTTCAGAACTTTTGATATTGATTAACCAACCAATTATTTTTCCGTCATCAATAGAGTTAGAAACCCATCCTTTTATATTTTTATCGAACATAAAAATATATCCCCAAAAATCAAACAGTAAAACTTAAAATTTTTAGTAGTGGATTGATAAATCAACTATCAGCTAGTAGTAAACAGCGTTTTTGAACGGAGATGCTTTTCCGTCCTTCTCAGAAACATTAACCTTCACGCCATCCACTAAAGGCCATGCAATACCGATATCCGGATCGTTCCATAAAATTGAGTGTTCAGATGTAGGGTCATAGTAGTTTGTACATTTATATACGAACTCTGCTGTTTCACTCATTACGTAGAAACCATGCGCAAATCCTTCAGGTATCCAGAACTGACGCTTGTTTTCGGCAGACAGAATCACACCTACATACTTACCGAAGGTCGGTGAACTCTTTCTGATATCCACTGCAACATCAAATACTGTACCGGATACTACTCTCACCAGTTTTCCCTGCGGATTGTTAAGCTGATAGTGAAGTC
>NZ_FOXF01000027.1 GCF_900115655.1 Ruminobacter amylophilus
TTTGGAGCAGTTTTTGAAAGCTGTGCCGAACAATTGGAGGAAATACATCTGAATATAGCATTAGATACACTGATGAATACCTTCATGGGCTATGTACAGGCTCTGCGTGACAGAAAGTATCTGAAAAAAAGCTGTTACGAAAAGGCAATGGTACTGGCTTTCAAAATGCTCAGCAGCTGGTTTACCGAACAGATTGCTTATATTCAGGATTTCGTATTAGGTCTGTACGAAGAATTCGCCACCAAAAAAACTCCAAAATTGTCATAAAAATCAATACATGTTTTTAAAAAACACCTAAACCGCATGGATTAAGGTTGCGCTATGTTTTTCCACTCAAAATCATGTGGGAAAGTTGAGTTACAAAGACAGCAAAATATCCCCTGCATAACAATGATTCGGTTAAAGGAAGAAATTTTTGCACCAAAAAAGAAGTTTTTCTCTTATAACAGTCCAAAATTTAATAATTTTCTATAGACTCAACGCCTTAAATTATTAAAAAACACATAATTTTGTATAAAATTATATCTTTTGCTATACAGATCACATAAATAAATGTACAATAGCCCCGAATTTTAATAATAGCAGAGGCTGGTATGTTAGAAAAACTTCGTAATATTGCCATTATTGCTCACGTAGACCATGGCAAGACAACTTTAGTAGATAAATTATTACGCCAATCCGGAACTCTCGATCGTTCCCTGGATGGACAGGAACGTGTAATGGACTCCGGTGATATTGAAAAGGAAAGAGGCATTACCATATTAGCTAAAAATACTGCTATTGAATGGAATGGCTACAGAATCAATATCGTAGATACTCCAGGTCACGCTGACTTTGGTGGTGAAGTAGAACGTGTTATGAGCATGGTAGACTCTGTTCTGCTTCTTGTTGATGCAGTTGACGGTCCTATGCCACAAACCAGATTCGTAACCCAGAAGGCTTTCAAGCAGGGACTCAAGCCTATCGTGGTTATCAACAAAATCGATCGTCCTGGTGCAAGACCTGACTGGGTTATTGATCAGGTTTTCGATCTGTTTGACAATTTAGGCGCCACCGATGAACAGCTGGACTTCCCTATTATTTATGCATCAGCTTTAAATGGTTACGCAACTTTAGATCCTAATACTCCGTCTGATGACATGACTCCTTTATTCCAGGCGATAATTGATAACGTTGAACCACCTAAGGCTGATCCGGATGGTCCTTTCCAGATGCAGATTTCTCAGCTTGACTATACATCATATGTTGGCGTTATCGGCATCGGTCGTATTACTCGCGGTACAGCAAAACCAAACGCTGCTGTTACCATTGTTAGTCCAGACGGTTCAACCAGAACAGGTCGTATCGGTCAGGTGCTTGGCTACATGGGTTTACAGCGTTCTGAAGTTGCTGAAGCAAAAGCCGGTGACATAGTCGCTATTACAGGCCTTGGTGAGTTACAGATTTCAGATACCGTTTGTTCAAATGACAAGGTAGAAGCTTTAACCCCGTTATCTGTTGATGAACCAACTGTTACCATGACCTTCCAGGTTAACACCTCACCATTTGCAGGTCAGGAAGGTAAGTTTGTAACATCAAGAAACATTTGGGAAAGATTACAGACTGAGCTCGTTCACAACGTTGCTTTACGTGTTGAACAGACTCAGGATCCAGACAAATTTAAGGTTTCCGGCAGAGGTGAATTACATCTTTCAATCCTTATTGAAAACATGCGTCGTGAAGGTTACGAATTGGCGGTATCACGTCCTGAAGTTATTCTCAAGGAAGTTAACGGCGTCAAGATGGAACCGATGGAAAATCTTACCATTGACATTGAAGAGCAGCATCAGGGTTCTGTAATGGAACAGCTTGGTGTGAGAAAGGCTGACCTCAAGGATATGGTTCCTGACGGAAAGGGACGTGTAAGACTTGACTATGTTATTCCATCAAGAGGTTTAATCGGCTTCCAAACCGAATTCATGACTCTTACATCCGGTACCGGTTTAATGTATCACACCTTCGATTCATATGGTGAATGGCGTGGCGGAAACATCGGTCAGAGAAAGAACGGTGTTATGATTTCAAATGAAACCGGTAAGGCCTTAGGTTACGCAATATGGTACTTGCAGGACAGAGGCAGAATGTTCATTGAACATGCACAGGAAGTTTATGAAGGTCAGATTGTAGGTATCCATAATCGTGAAAATGACCTGACCGTTAACTGTCTGAAGGGAAAGAAGCTTACCAACGTTCGTGCTTCAGGTACCGATGAAGCCATTGTACTGGTTCCACCTGTACGTCTATCACTTGAGCAGGCACTTGAATTTATCAATGATGATGAACTTGTTGAAGTTACTCCTACAAGTCTCCGTTTACGTAAGAAGTTACTTACCGAACTTGACCGTAAGAGAGCTTTCAGAGCCGCAGGCGGAAAGGAAGCCAACAACGAATAATAGTTACGTGTAACTTTAATATCATCCAAAACGGGGCTTTAAAAGCCCCGTTTTTTCAAAAAATTACGATCCACATTCAGAAAGTAAACAATTAACAAAATCTTAACTACAATTTCTTATATAATTGCCGTAAAACAAAGATAACATCACTCTAAATATTTTTCAGTCGATGTAAAATAACGGGATATCATTATATTTGCTATTTACCAATTGCTTTACCGTCAGGACGTGTCACTTGCTCAGTACAACTAAAGCAATTCATTTATTAAAGAATTTACTTTTGAAGGTCTAATATGAATTTTCATTTTAAGAAATATGTCTCTGTAATTTCAGGCGCTCTATTATTAGCCTCACTTCCAATTACCAGCTGGGCTCTTGATAATAATTACGGCGTAAGAACCATCAACAAGGATATAACCGCCTCTCAGTTGGAACATAAAGCAATAGACGGGTACAATTTCATTTTTTCCGCAGCCTTTGTAACAAAGGGAGCCTGGGGATATGACAATCCAAATAATTTCACTAAGTTAATCACTATTCTGGAAAAGGCTCAGAAAGAAAAGGAACTTACCAGCGAAGGTGCCAATTTACTTGCCGCCCTATTGAAGCTGAAACCAAAAATTCTTGCCAATCCTAACGATGCACTTACCATGACGGGTATAAACTCTGTGAACCAGCTGGGAACCAGTTACGCACAGACCAGAAAGAATCTGCTGTTATCACACAAAACATTCGATAACAACATTGACGTTCTTTTTGCATATGACGGAAGCAACATATCCCTGAAAACCGGAGAGCAGTTCGTTCTCGGACTTATTAAGAGCTTCACCAACGACAAAATCCAGATTGAATACATTCAGGACGAGCAGCCTGATGTTCTGGCATACTATGAATCCAGAGAATTCAGAGACTGGGTTAATTCCTACCCGGATACACACAGATTACTCGGTAAGATAAAATACAGTTCACAACAGAAATCAAATCAGATTAAAAATTATGTTGATAACGTTAACCAGCGTATTTTCAAAAAGAAGTTTCTTAACAGTGTCAATGGTAACAGTCTGATAATTGACTCATCACGAGTTGAACCTCGCGACATTGTTGATTATATTTTCGAAATATACAAATTCTTACCTAGCATCAATATTCAGGAAGCTAATGATTTCAATACTGTTCTTGATGACATCATGAGAAATGAAGAAAGACGTCAGTTCAGTGCCATAGATAATGCAAACCTGTTTACTACTGTAGGACCTAGTGTAACCGGTCAGATTCAGACAACTGAACAGGGAAGAAGACTTTTCAACGATCTGCACATAACACTGCAGGACTTTTTAGAAACCAATGATGAACCTGTAAAGCTTTATTTTATTGACCCTAGAGCCTTGCTGTCTTTCCTTACCCTGCTTGAAGGATCAAAGCTCGGCAATACTCTGGGACCTAACGAGGACTATTCATATACCGCAGACACGTTCAAAGTTGGAGATCTTGCTCCGCTGAACTCTATACTTATTTTTGATTTTTATAAAAACAGAGATAACAAGATTCTGGTGAAAATCAACCATAACGGCAAAATTCTTACATTAAAAGACACATGTCAGTCATTAGAAAATACTGCATATAACTGGGAAGATTTAGCAAAGTGTCTCACAAACTAGTTGATTGTACTAATAACTAAATTCTGGTTACAAATCAAAAATCCTCCCTCGGGAGGATTTTTTAACTAATAAGACAAAACTTGCAGGTACACAAACAGAATATTACGGCTCAACAAAACAAACTCAGTAGATAATGCGTGCTACAATATAGCAAGAATAATTCAAGGAGATAGCTTTATGTATTGTGGAAATTTTAACGATCTTCCAGAAAAAGAACATGATACCCCTTTAGTTAAATACATCAGAGAAGCTGTGGCTCTAAATGCATCCGGCCGGGTTGAGCTGAAAAAAGGACTGGTTTATGCCAATTTTGATACCAGTAGAACCGAACTGACGGCTAATCGTAAATTTGAATATCACAAAGATTTCCTTGATGTTCATGTAATTCTTACAGGTTGTGAGACCATTGGGTTCACACCAAAAAAATTTCAGGAAAACTCCGGTATAAAACATACTTTTGACAGTGAAAAGGATTTAGGTTTTATTGAAGAAGAATTACCTGCATGCTACGTGACACTTCATCCTGGTGATTTTGCAATATTTTTACCTGAAGAACTTCATAAACCGCTCTGTGCAGTCAATGAACAGCCGATTGAAATTAAAAAGATAGTGCTTAAGGTTCACAAAGACTTCTACGCCCACTGTCTCAGCCTCAGCGTTTAACTATAATTATTTTCCGCGAAGTACATGACAAGTACCGGAATAAGCAACAACCATACAGATAAAACACAACTAAAAGAAAACAATATGGAAATTACAGATAATTTAAAATACAGGTTCAGAGGTCCACGTGCTCTTTACGGAGAAGAGGCTGTAAACAAATTCGCGCACAGCCACGTATGTATCGCCGGTACCGGAGGAGTGGGTTCATGGGCAATAGAATCTCTCGTAAGAACAGGGGTTGGACATATCACAATCATAGATAAAGACACTATTGATGAATCAAACACCAACAGACAGCTTCATACTATGCAGAGTACCCTTGGAGAATACAAGGCTGAAGCAATGAAAAGCAGGATGAAAGACATAAATCCTGATGTACAAATCGATGTAATTACCAAATTACTTACGATCGATAATATTCCGGATATTATTTCCAATGTAAACGCAGATATCTATATAGACGCTATCGATGATTTATCAGCAAAAGCCGCATACATACATCATATACACAGAATAATGAAGAAAACAGTGATTGTAGCTGGCGGAGCAGGAGGAAAAACCAACCCTCTTCTTGTTACCAAAGGAGACCTGTCAGAAACAAAGGGAGATAAACTGCTTGCCAGATTACGGGCAAAATTCAGAAAAGAATACGGATACCCTCAGGCAGGGAAAAAAATGAAGCTGACAGCTGTTTACAGTACCGAACAGGGTAAACTTGCAAAAGATGTAAACGACGCAGATGACGTTCCTGTTTTTGGAGCCGCAATGTGTGTAACTGCCGTAGTAGGGCTTAATATCGCTGCACTTGTACTGGAAAAACTCAGAGGTTAATATGGACCGCGAAGAAACCAAGCAAAAACTAAAAGGTTTTTTAGTTCAGTATTTATTGAAATATAAAGGAATTAACAGCAACGATTATTTTTCATGCCTGAATCCAGACCATCAGAATTCAGGGAAATCAATGCATTTTAATCCCAAGGATAATACAATTCATTGCTATGGTTGCGGCTGTACCTACGATATTTTTTCATTGATAGGAATTGATTTTAATCTGCCTCACTTTCAGGATCAGCTTGATAAAGCCTGTGAACTGTTTCTTGATACCAGAAAGATTAACAATCCCAAAATAACACCTAATGAGATTACAAACATGTCAGACCGAGGAACAAAGATCGTAGATTACACGTCTTTCTTCAGAATATGCGCCAAACAGGCACAAGCCACAGACTATTTTCATGAAGCGGGAATCACTGATGAAACAGTATCACGATTCAATCTCGGGTATGATCCTGAATTTTCCATTGGCAACAATCAGCAGATTAAAGCAATGATTATTCCTAACGGGCCATACGGATTCTGGGCAGTCAATACAGAAACCGACCCTGATGACGATTGCCTTTTTTATTATGGAAAAGATGCTTTATTCTGCCCGCATATTAACGATAACATAGATGACGTTTTTATAACAGACAACATTATAGATACACTGTACATGTGTCAAAGCGGAGTCTGTTCTATGGTCATTTCTAATGAAATTCAGTTAAATGAATTTGTTTATCTGCTTTCACAGCAGGTAAAAAAAAGGAATTACTATATCACTGCCGAAAGTGATAATCGCATAACCGGTCTGATTATCAGAGAACTCATTAATTATGAACAGCCAAATCATCTGATTGACCTTGCCTACCCCGCAAAGTCAGTCAGTGAACTGATTATGGCCTGTCCTGACAAATTCACGGACAGGATAAGAAACATCAAAAAACTGCTGGGCATAACCCCCAGAAAACTGCTTGCACGTAAAACATATGATCTGATTTCTGATGAAACATCCTTCTGCGAAATATACTATTCCAAAGGAGTATACGGTATCTCTACCGATGTATTAACTAAACGGAAGCTTCTGTCAAACTGGATTATAGATTCTTCAGAAGACACGGATTTTATTTACCACACATGTATATCAGAATGGAATATTCTCAGTGTTGAACTTGATGCCAGAACCACTGATATCAGCAAATCATACTATTCACTTCTCCCAAAAATAGGCTTATCCGAAAACACCGGAAATCCTGATGCTGATGCCGGCAATCTCCTGACTGTGTTCGCATCTAAAAAAATCCGCAGACAGGAAGGAAGCGTACTCGTTATAAATCTCCAGAACTGCAGTGTGGAATATATAAAAAAGCTGGTCAATCGACTCATGACAGAGCTTAGAAACTACAATCATTCTATTATCTTCTTCTGTCAGGAGGATAACAGATCACTTATCGAAGAATTCTGTTGGCAGACATTCACTGTTAAGCCTGATATTGATCCTGATTCAAACGACGATGATGATTTCAGCAGTCATGACTATCGCGTCGTTGCCAACAATGCTGTCTCAGGAAAAATTCATTTTTATACCACTCTGGAGTAGCAAGTGCAACTTAATGAACAGCAGCTTGAATCTGTTTACTATATCAGCGGTCCATGTCTGGTACTGGCCGGAGCGGGGTCAGGAAAAACCCGCGTAATTACTGAAAAGATTATTCATCTGATTCAGGACTGTGGATACAAGCCGTATAACATATTCGCTGTTACCTTCACAAACAAGGCGGCCAGAGAAATGAAAGAGCGTATAAGCGCCTCTCTAAGCAGTGATACCATTAAGGGGCTGCACGTATCAACATTTCACTCCGTAGGTTTGGATATTCTGAGGCAGGAGCATCATTACGCAGGTATCAGGCCTAATTTTACTCTTTTTGACGAATATGATCAGATGACTGTTATCAAGGAAATTCTGCAGGAACTGCAGGGAACCTATGCAGATAAGGATCATCTTAAAGACGAATGTCAGTTCTGGCAGAACAAAATCAGCAGCTACAAAAACGACCTTATCGGATATGACGAAATTGACCAGGAGCTCAATGACACCAACCAATTAGCAGCCATTATCTACAAGCGCTATGAAGAAACGCTCAGAGCCATAAACGCAGTGGATTTCGATGACCTAATTTATTTACCTGTACGAATGTTTCAGAATCATGAAACAGTTCTGGAAAAATGGAGACAGCGAGTAAGATACCTGCTGGTAGACGAATATCAGGACACCAATGCAAGCCAGTATCAGCTTATAAAACTGCTGGTAGCCAAACGTCAGAGATTTACCGTTGTTGGAGATGATGACCAGTCAATATATTCATGGAGAGGTGCAAGACCGCAGAATATCAGTCTGCTTAGAGAAGACTTCCCAGAACTTAAGGTTATTATGCTGGAACAGAATTATCGTTCATGCGGACGTATTTTGAAATGCGCCAACCAGCTTATATCTCAGAATAAACATGACTTCGTTAAACAGCTTCATTCTAAACTGGATTATGGTGCAAGAATAAACGTTATAGAAGTGCCTGACGCTTCTCTTGAAGGAAAAACACTGGTAACCGAACTTCTGGCTCATCATTACATGAATAAGACCAAATACAGTGATTACGCCATTCTGTATCGAGGAAATTATCAATCAAGAGAAATTCAAAAAGCATTACAGGAAAGCAATATACCATTCAGAGTCGTTGGCGGAACAAGTTTCTTCGCTCAGGCTGAAATCAAGGATTTCATGAGTTACCTGAGAATTATAGCCAACGATGACGATGATAAAGCATTCTTACGCATAATCAATATTCCCAAAAGAGAGATTGGACCGACATCAATAAGCTATCTTGATACGTTTGCGAAAAAATACGGCATCTCGCTGCTTCAGGCCTGTAATCATCCTGAACTTATAAATGAAGTAAAACCAAAAACCGTTGCAATCTTCAGAAGCTTTTACGATATGATTGACAGTATAAGAACTGATTTAAATGGTGCCGAATGGGAAAAACATCTTGAAGAACTGCCGGAACGACTTGGATATACTGACTGGCTTTATCTTGATTCAAGCAGTGAAAAAGCAGCAGAAGTACGTTTGGAAAACGTAAGAACCCTCCTTAAATGGGTGAACAATGCCGTTAACGGAGATGATAATGAATTCATTGGAGACATGCTGATAAATGACGCCATCAATAAGTTGTGCGTAAGAGAACTGCTGGACAGAAATGAGGAAGAATACGAACTGGAAGAAGTTCAACTCATGACTCTGCATTCATCAAAAGGTCTTGAATTTCCATATGTGTTTCTTATAGGAATGGAAGAAGGATTGCTTCCTCATGAAACCAGTATAGAAGAAAACAATATTGAAGAAGAAAGGCGTTTAGCATATGTCGGTATTACCAGAGCCAAAAAAGAACTATATCTGATGTACTGCAAAAACAGAAAATCCAGAAAAAGACTTGAAACCAAAGTTGAACCCAGCAGATTTCTCTTTGAACTTCCTGAAGAAGATCTGCATTGGCCTGCAAAATTAAAAGATAATCGTACTGAAGAAGAAAAAAAACAGACTATGGACAGCCTGTTTGAACAATTATTAAACACTTTAAAGTAAAAAGATGAAAATATCGCCTAAAAATTCACATTTCAGGATTTTTGGTAGTAAAATTATGCAAAGAGTGGTTGACATGCAGTCATAAGTATTTATAATTGTACTTCGTTGACTACTTCCGTAGCTCAGTTGGATAGAGCATCGCCCTCCGATGGCGGAGGTCGCGGGTTCGACTCCCGCCGGGAGTGCCAGTATACAAGACAATGCGAATGTGGCGAAATTGGTAGACGCGCTAGGTTCAGGTCTTAGTGCCGCGAGGCATAAGGGTTCGAGTCCCTTCATTCGCACCATATCTTTTTAATATCTTTATATTCCTCTTTAATCGATTCTTAGCCTGTTGGTTTTAAATTTTTTTTGTTTCTTTACAATATAGAATTTCACCTATATCAGACATGTCGGTAATGAGCTTCAGAAATAACCTTTTACGAAATTATTCAGTATTATTCTAAAAATCGTCAAAGACAGGCTGATTCGCCTGTTATCTTGAATTGTAAACGTAATATTCCAGATAATCCTTGTCCAGTTCATCGAAAAACATACTGGCTCCCCCCGAAAAGAAATTACCGAAACTCATTCTCATATCAGCAAAGGTAAGCACAAGGTTGTTTTTTGCCCTGGTTATAGCCACATACGCAAGTCTTCGTTCTTCATCGAGCTTCTTGCTATCTCCAAATGAATATTTGTTGATTCCGTGAGGCATAAGTCCTTCCTCAAATCCGGCAACAATCACACACGGAAATTCCAAACCTTTGGCACTATGTATGGTCATGAGATTAACACCGGTATCCCCTGAATCATCATCATTTTTAGAGTTACCAAGATCATTATCTCCGTTCATAGCAACGGTTGTAACAAAACCCCGAAGAATATCTTTGGGGGTAAGCGCCGGTCTATCTGAAACATGTTCCTCCGGAGCAGAAACGGTATCAGCTGACGGTTCAGGCAGTATGTTTTTTTCTTTCCTGTTTTCCGCAATATCACTTACATTCTGAGCGCTGTTTTCGTTCTCTGTAACAGAGTCTTCATCAGGAAAATCCAGCTTGTTATCAAAATCCTCTACATCCAGATTACTGATTACGTCAACAAGTTCTCTGATGTTATTACTGCGATTCAATTCATCATGGTTTTCATCAATATCTTTCTGACGATAATATTCTATAAGTCCGCATTCCACCAAAAGGTTCATAACCTGATCACCAATACCGAAATCTCTGCTCTTTTCATCGAATTCATTCCCTGCTCTCAGAATAAAATCGACAAAATTCTTTATACCCAGTGATTTCTTATTGGCCTTGCAGTAAAGCATACATGCATCAAATAATGATACCCCCTGCTGTGAAGCAACAGTTTTAATTTTAGATAAGGTAACTTTACCTATCTTACGTGATGGAACGTTAATAATCCGTTCAAGAGAAGCATCATCTTCATGATCCAGAATAAGACTAAGATAGGACAGAGTATTCTTTATTTCCTCTCTATCATAGAATCGCAAACCTCCGATAATCCGGTGAGGAATTCCGGCATTCACAAATGCAGATTCAATAGCTCTTGACTGCATATTAGTACGATATAAAACAGCAAAATCTGAATTTTTATAATGATATGCCGCTTTGTACTTCTTAATAATCTGCGCAATGATTTCCGCTTCCTTGTCAGGACTCCCCGTCTGAATTACTCTGACCTTATTTGTATCATGTCTTTCAGTAATCAGGTTCTTTTCCGTAAATCTTGACTGGTTATAACCAATAAGCTTGTTGGCATTAGCAAGAATGGCACTGGTTGAACGATAATTTCTGATAAGCTTATGTAATGTTACGTGAGGATAATCATTATAAAATCTATTGAGAATATCCATTACCGCTCCGCGCCAACCGTAAATAGACTGATCATCGTCACCTACAATTAAAACATTACTGTTCTCTCCGCTTATGAGCTTTAACCATTCATACTGAATTGAATTTGTATCCTGAAATTCATCAACCAGAATCTGTTTGAATTTTCCATTCAGAAAATTCTTTACATCCGGATTGGAACGCAACAGTTCCACACATCTTAGAATCAGCTCGGAAAAATCCAGAACATTTGTTTTATTACACTTATCCTGATAAAGAGCATATACATCATCAAGCTTATAAATATCGCTTAACCCGCCAAAATCATGATGAGGTCTAAGTCCCTTATCCTTAAGTTCTGAAATGTATGATGCGTACTGTTTTGGGGAAATCTCCTTTGTCTTTTCAATTTCCAGTTCCTCAAAACACTCCTTAACAACTCTGGTCTGTTCCGCAGTATCCAGAATCTTAAAGTTTGGTCTCAAACCTGCCTGATTCGCAAAATTTCTCAGGATCTTGCAGCAGGCTCCGTGGAAGGTACAGCACCACAGATATCTAGTATTCTGTTCACCGATAAAATCATGAATTCGCTGATTCATTTCCTTAGCGGCCTTATTGGTAAAGGTCACCGCAAGAATGTTATGAGACTGAATCTGATGTCTGATAATAAGATACGCCAGTCTTCTTACCAGAACCGTGGTTTTTCCGGTCCCCGCACCGGCTATTATCAGCATGTTTGATAACGGCGAAGTTACAGCCTTAAGCTGTTCCGGATTCAACCCCTTAACGATATTATCAACAAATCCTAATGACATTATGACAAACTCTCTTTACATAAAACAAGTTCTGGTCTGAACTCAAAAAAGCAAATCATGTAATTCATACATTTTTGATTCACAAAACCATGTTATATTTATTATACTCGATATCCACCCAAACTTATCATTATTACAGCAATAAATCCGTTAGTTCAGCGATATTGTTTATACACACATGAGGCAAAATTCTTAACTCAGAATTGTCACAGTGATACTGAGTCTGGCGAACACACATTGCCCCCGCTTTTATCGCACCTAAAACATCAGTATTCTCGTTATCTCCGATGTGACAGACTTCAGATATGTCTACTCCGGCATACATTGCCGCATGAAGAAACATGGCAGGATTAGGTTTTGAAGGCATATTCACCGCAGCAAGTATAACTTCATCAAAACAATCTTCGTATCTGGCCAGCTTCGGGCTGGAATTTCCGTTAGTAAGACCTATCAGGGGATATCGTTGTTTTAAACGATATAAAACATCTAATGTTTCACGTGGAACATTAATGCGTGAACGGACTTTTATAAAATCATGCATCAGAGCCTCAGCTATAGCCCCGGAGTCATCAGACGACTTACCTGCTCGCAGAAGCACTTCCTTGAAAATAAAGTACCTGAGCATTGAAACATCGTACTCAAGTTCAGGACATACAGATAACATCTCCTGACGTACAGATGAATAGACCTCATCGCTTAACCTGTTACCCTCCAGATATTCAACTCCAATTCTGGTTTTAATGTAATCTTCAGCATAATCAATCACAGGACCATTATCGTATAAGGTATCATCGAGATCCAATGTGAGCACACGAGGTGTATGCCAGTCACGATAAAAATTCATAGTAATCCCCACCCCGTCTCATAAATTCACATAAAAAATACACGGCCTGTTTTCTGCTTATTTTAACTGATATTCACTATTTTATCCGATAATAAATATAAAACGGAATAAACAAACGGAACCACTTTTCTATTCTTTCTGCTCTGAAGTATTACCATCCATTAAAGCCAGAGGATGTGCTTTAGTATAAACATCTTTAAGTCTTTCAATATCCAGATGGAGATATATCTGTGTCACCGACAGGGAAGTATGCCCCAAAATTTCCTGAACAACTCGTATGTCTGCCCCTCCTGCCAACATTTCTGTAGCAAAGGAGTGTCTCAATTTATGTGGAGTAATCTTTAAAGGAATATCTGCGGTCAGCCCCATCTTTTTTATTGAAATCTGTACCGCTCTGGTTGTCATCTGTTCCCCGAATCTGTTTACAAACAGATAATCACAGTCAGGTGCTGCCAGCAGATCCCTCACAGCGAACCATTCCATCATTGCCTGGAGGGAATAACTGCCGAATGGTACTATTCTTTCTTTATTGCCTTTACCGATAATTCTGATTTCCATCTTCTCAAAATCAATATCACTGATTTGAATACTCACCAACTCGGAAACACGGACTCCACTGGCAAAAAGAAGTTCTACTATTGCCCGATCGCGATAATCCTTAGGAGACGGATCATCAGGCAATCTGGATAATTTTTCAAATTGTTCATATGTAAGATAAGCAGGAAGATCAGCTGTAAATTTCGGAGTTTTTATGTCAGCCATGGGATTAATCTTTATTTGTCCCATTAACACCAGATACTTATAAAAACTTTTTAGTGTGCTTACCAGATGAGCTCTTGAACGATTGCTGATATTTTCCTTGTCGGAAACAAGAGATGTTGTTTCTCTGATCCCCAATCTTAGATCATGTTCTGATGCATCGGCAAATGAGGTTAATTCAGACAACTTTTTATTTAGAACTTCTATAAAATGATGAAGTTCCCTTTCATAGCTTTTAACGGTATGAGCGCTGTATCTTTTTTCGTAAGTAAGATAATTAATGAAATCAGATACTTCCTCGTAAAAAAGGCTGTACTTTGTATTCTGCATAATCCATTCTCCAACGGTTAAGCCAATGGCTACGGTATAATGGAAACCTGCAGAGGTATAAGTGAATCAATGTAATTAAAATTCAATTACACCATCATAAACTAGAGTCGCAGAACCTTTCATCATTACCGGATAACCTTCCCCCTGCCACTCTATCGTAAGTTCACCGCCATCAGAAATAACGGTAACAGGAGATTTTAAAACACCCTGTTCTATACCAACTGCAACTGCGGCACAAGCACCTGTTCCACATGAAAGGTTTTCACCGATCCCGCGTTCATAAACCCTTAATTTAATTTTATGTACGTTAATCACCTGCATGAAACCGACATTTGCTTTTTCAGGAAAACGTTCGTGAACTGATATCTTTTCCCCTAATCCTAAAACGTCAGCAGTATTAATATCATCTACAGTAAGAATGCAGTGAGGATTTCCGGTAAAAACCACTCCGCACAGTATATGACTGGAATCAACCTGCAGAAGGTATGTCTTGGTACGATTCTGCGCTCTGAACGGAATTTTTGCAGGTTCAAATACGGGATTCCCCATATTAACAAGAACCTGATTGTCATTGAGCATGGTCAGCACCAGTTTACCGCCCAATGTGCTGACGTGGATATCCCGATGGTTAATAAGTCTTTTCTGAGTTACAAACATTGCAAGACATCTGGCACCATTTCCCCCCATTTGAATTTCCGTACCGTCTGAATTGTAAATCCGATAATGGAAATCCATCTCTGGATCGTAGGGAGGTTCAACTACAAGCAGATGATCAAACCCCACTCCGAATCTGCGATCGGCAAGACTTTTAATCTTGTTCTCAGACATGAAAAACTTCTGGGTAACGGCATCGATTACCATAAAATCAGTGCCACAACCATGCATCTTGGAAAAATTTATCAGCATATCCACTCAGCTTACATGATTAAAGTTTGTGTTCGTTACGCCATAAATCAGATACTGATTCACGATCACGAATCACATGTACTTTGCCTCCTTCAACCATTAACTCTGCAGCTCTAGGGCGAGAATTATAATTTGAAGACATGGCAAAGCCATAAGCACCTGCACCATGCATAACCAGGAAATCGCCTTCCTGAACCTTTAAAGATCTTTCCTTACCAAGGAAGTCACCTGTCTCACAGATAGGACCTACAACGTTATACACGTTTTCTGGACGATCAAGGTTATGATCCGCTTCTTCAATACGCATCCAGGCACTATAAAGTGAAGGTCTGATCATATCATTCATAGCAGCATCTACTATACAGAAATTGCATACTTCACCCTGCTTCAGATACTCACATCTGGTAACCAGTACACCTGCATTTGCGACCATTGATCTTCCAGGTTCACATATAAGCTTTAATTTTCTGCCTGCAAGCTTTGACTTAACAACCTTCAGATAATCACTGACAGCAGGAGGTACTTCATCCTTATAAACCACACCGAGACCACCGCCTATATCGATGTGTTCAAGCTGAATCCCCTCAGCAGCAAGTCTGTCAACAAGAGCCAGAATACGATCCAGAGCATCCACAAACGGTGTAAGAGAAGTCAACTGAGAACCGATATGACAGTCAATACCAATAACTTTTACACCTTCAAGAGTAGCAGCATGTTTATATAATTCAAAAGCAGTTTCAACAGGTACACCGAATTTGTTGTTCTTTAACCCGGTTGAAATATACGGATGAGTTCCTGCATCAACATCCGGATTTACACGAATTGAAATAGGAGCTTTGACTTTCTTTGAAATTGCAATACTGTTAATACGTTCAAGTTCAGCCGGAGATTCAACATTAAAACACAGAATCTGCTGATCCAGAGCATATTCGATTTCACTAAAAGTTTTTGCCACACCGGAATATACAACTTTCTTAGGATCTCCACCCGCTTCGATAACACGTGCAAGTTCACCGCCAGACACAATATCAAAGCCAGTTCCCAGAGAAGCCATTAACTGTAAAATGGCAATGTTACTGTTAGCCTTAACTGCATAACATACTAAGTGCTCCACATCTGAGCTTGCGGCATTATAAGCATTCAGATGCTCTTCAAGCTGAGCCTTAGAATAAATATACAGAGGTGTGCCATATTTCTGTGCCAGTTCCTTAACTGCCAAATCCTCTACAGAAACCAACCCATTACTTTTAGTTGAAATAAAACTCATATAAACTCCCGACTGAGTATTGTCCTTATCAATAACCGGAGGAAAAATACGACCACTCCCCATTTTTTCAAATTTTACTATATTTTGGAAAACTTGTTATATTTTTATGCAAATACCATACACATTATGATGTTTTTGTGTAAAACAACTTAACTTTTTTCTTCCTCAATATAAAGCATGTTTTTTATATTGTCCGCCATATGATTATTACATCATCAGTTAAACCCAGCAGCACGTAGGCACATTATTATCGTGGGGAATTTTTATCTTCACCTGCATATCTCTCTCCATTAATAAAAAAGGGACGTTTTTAGAAAAATATCGTACACATGACTTCCTATACTTGTATCTGTTAAGGGATGAAAAACCTAACTGAAACAAAATCATCTAAACAATGGAGAATAAAAATTATGTCAAAATCATTTTCTTACTCAGGTCACGGGTACACCTCAAGAGGTACCGCATCACGTTCATCCGGCTCTTCACATACGTTTTCAGGCACCACCCGTTACTCTAGCGGTTATTCCCGCAGCTACCACGGCAGCGTAAACTTTAACGGTGACAGATACAAATGTACAACACATTACAGTGACGGCACTACAAAATATCACTCAGGATCAATTAAAGGAGGCAGCGGCAGGTAACTTTCTGGCAGATCATTACAACCATTTACAACTAACAATAACAGGACAACATATATGAAATTAATTATCTTAATTATTATAGCCATCATTATGGATGCGACATTACATCCCGCATTGGCTGAATCTGACATAAAAGCATGCATTAAATTTCAGAGACAGGATTATTCGTGGAGTCATGCCTACGCTGTCAGAGGTTTTACAATAAGCGGTTACGATCTTAACAGATTCGCACGCGAAAAAGGTTATAAAGCCCATTACAGCAGCTATTCAACCTACTTTATCGTTCCATGGGACAATGGTGGGTATATTAGTCTGGACATCGGTAGCAGTTATGTACCTTCATATGAGAAAATTGTTACGGACCAGAACAATATCAACTGGAAAATCAAAGAAGGGTGGAATTACTGCGACTGATAAGGAAAAAAGTCTGATGAATATTCTAAAATATTTGCCAGCTGTTCTACTGTTAAGCGTTTTGGCTAATTCTGGCTGCTCAGGCGTTCAGTATAGCAGGCATAACTATTATCAAAACACACATAAACAACAGAAATATAAACATTATGATATAAATGATGTTTTTCAGCCGGTTATTGACGTTTTAGATCAGAAAACCAGGTCTATGCAGGAAAGAAGCATGCAGTACTGCCGAGCATCAGAAGACATAAGAAGGACAAACAATATGAACTGCTTGGGTAAACCATTCTGTACTATGCTATAAAGATCTGCGTAAAAATGCCGGTTGCATATCTGATACTGCCGGCATGAGAGTCTCTTTTATATTCGGAATTCAAAAACTGAATCAATCTGAATTTTCTGATTTGTTCCCCGAGCCTTCAGCATCCTTTTCTGCTACGGTGTTTTCACTCTGCACTTCATTTACCTGTACCGTTTTATTCTTCTGTTCTCTATCCTCGGGTAGATACAGGGAGCCTCTAAGACCGCAGGCCTGAGTCATCAGCATGGCAGTAACAGCGACTGCCCCCACCAAAAATATTTTTTTGTTCAACATAACGGAATTACCTCATTAAAGCGGAGATATCGTATTATTGGCTACGTCAACAAGGAAGAATTGAGGAAGATTAAAGTACTGACGATATTTGTGCTTCTCTTTTTCCTTGGCAAATTTGCTCTGACTGTGAGTATAGTATGATGTTATATCCAGAATCAGTTCGCTTATTGAAGCCTTGAAATTGTCATAAATTTTCAATTCCTGATTTTCAGATGAATTAAAAATCTGATAAGAATCATTATCATTCTTCACAAAGAAGTACTGAGTCAGGCCATACATGCAGTTTGCCTCTATTATGGACGGAACCAAATCCTTATTAGCCTCTCCGCCATTAATGATTTCAGCTTTTATAGGATTCTTCTCCTTCACTTCCTCCGCCCTGACAAGATTCATTGCTCGTGAGTTGAACTGCAGAATATAATCAACTTTGCCGATGGTTATGTTTTTGCTGGTCAAAAGTTTTTTATGCAGATTGTTCATGCACAGGTTAATCAGATTTTCCATATCAGGTCTGACCATAACATCCCCCATGTGTGTACTGAAATCAAGTACAGTGGTGGATACAGGCAATGCCGCACCTGGTATAAAAATATGGGACATTTCTTTAAGAAAATCCACTACGGCATCCTGACCTTCGTAATGATTACAGATAATCTCATTCCAGGAGTTAGACATAATCACTGATAAGGATCCAATTAAACACTCATTTGAATTACCATAGGAAAAAGTGCTCATTGAAGATCTGTCCATTCCACCCTGGAATTTGTGATTTCTGGTAGGGTCCTGAGTAAAATTAACAAGAACTATCATGGTTTTAACATTAGTAACACCGAGCAGACTGTTATTTCCCACTACAGAAGGATAGTTCTCAAACTGGGATTTTAATTCATTGCATATTCCACGTACTCTTTCAGAAGTAATGTTTTTATTAGGAGTATGCACCTCAATGACTGTCTTTTTGTTAATCAGAGCATTAAAGTAGCACGTAGCTACTGCAGATACCAGATTACTGAAATAAAAAATCGGAGGAGTACCAATAAGTGAAGGATCATTAAGAGACTTGTTGTATACATACCACCCTTTCTTCAGTACGGTACTGTCTCTTGCCTCAATAAAGGAAATATTCTTTTCAGCCAAATTAAGCTTGTTACTGAGCAGATACTGTTTAACCTTGCCGGGGAAACTGTCAAATACCACAAACAGTTTACGGGAAAGAACACTGAGATCCCTGTAGCTGATGGCATCGGTAACTTTGTATTCCACACCGAAAGTAAGCAGAGCATGGTAACTTTGAATCATCACATTAAACACACGCTGATATATATTAACCACATCAACAATGTTCCATGTGTTTCTATTGCTCAGTCGGCTAACTGTTTCCATACTCCATCCCCATGCTTCTATCATATTGTTGATTAGAGTACGGCGCCCGGCCTGAGCCTGAGGATCTACTATCTTTGCAAATCCTTCATTGATCTTCTGGAAGAAACAGATTCTCAGAAGTTCCAGTCTTTCATAGTCATTATGATTTCTCAGGAACCTGCTGATTTTTTCAAAAACCATGTAGTAACTGTCAAGGTTCAGACTGTAGCCTTCATTATTCTGCATCCAGTCCTTGACTCTCATGGATATCAGCTGTGTCTGCGGATATTCGGCACTGTAGGTTTCCATAAGAAGTATTTTTATTGAAGCTTTAAAAGGTGAATCAATTCCTTTGTAAAGCAACCATAAAGCGGCACCATAATACTCATTGGAAGGAATATCACCTATACATCCAAGATCCAGCCACTCATCGCGAGAGATAATTCTTTTGGCGTACAGTTGCCTCACATATTCATTGTAATCATGCTCATGGCTACATGGAACTATCATCCAGGTCAGCATCTTTCCTGCTACACATATGGCACTGCGATAAAATTCATCTAAAAGGAACATATGCAGAGCTGTGCCACAGTTTTCCTCATCGACACCCATTCCGCAATCAATAAGGTCTTCTGCGTTCTTTTTGTCTACATTGAGATGCTGTTTAAACTTATCCGTTTTCACGATAAAGAAATTGACGTCCAGCTTATATTCACTGCTTGCAGCCATTTCTTTTATGAATTTACACTTTTTCTCTAAAAGTCTTATGCGTTCATTGGGCATGTATTCTGACACACACACCCAGTAATCAAAATCAGAGTTTGGACTCTGCCCCACTGAAGCTGTACTGCCCATGCAGTACAAACCAAGAATAGATTCTTCTGCTGTATTGATGTCTATAACTGATGCTGTAGCGACAGAATAATCATCTAAAACCTGTCGCTGAATATCATTGAGTTTGAAGTTGCAGATACCATGTGGCACATCACCGGCCAGCGCACATGGAACAGCTGAATTGTTCAGATGCAGCATGAGAGGAACCAGATTGAAAAACAGTTTCCCTTTTTCATTTACAAATTCCTGAGCTTTAGCTAGACGATATTCGTTTAATTCACGATATCTCTGCTCATATAATTTGACTTTACTAAACAATTCAAAAACCCATTATACGAATACAGCCTTTACCAGAATAACTGACCAAGGCTGTATGGATTAACTACTTACTTAAATTGTACTACATATGTGATATATATCAAATATTAATCATCATTTTGAGCCTGTTTATAGTACATTGCAGCCTTCTGATACCCGCCCAAACGCTGATAACATTGAGCTAAACGACTGAAATAATCCGAACACGGAGCACTGGTAACCAGTTTTTCATACAAATCCACAGCTTTCTCATATTCGTTCATATTCATATACATGTTAGCAAGAGCAGACATGAGATCCGTGTTATTAAGATGTTCTGATTCATTCTTCTTTAACTTTTTCTCAAAGTATTCAGTCAGCTTATGATTTGCTGTATTCCATTGAGATAAATTGTTGTATATTCTTGAAGAATCAACCGTACTCTTCAGGGATCTCATTATTATCTTTTCTGCTTTAACCTCTTCACCGAAGCGGTTATAAGCCAAAGCAAAAGCATTTGATACGTCAATGTTATCGCATATATCGTCAGGCAAATCATTGAACATCTGATCTACAACATATCTGTCGTTAGCTCCTTTAATCTGTTCAACAATCTTCTCGGAAACATAACGTCTGTATGAATCATCCGACAGCAGACCATTACTTAAGAATTCTTTACGGTTTTCAACAATTTCATTGAACTTCCCCATACGTTCAAGACATTTGTAGTACAGTGAAGAAATCATCTTTGAAGGTTTACCGGTTCTTCTCAAAGAGGTAATGATGTTCAGAGCCTTTTCGTTTTCTCCGGCTTCAAGATACATTTTTACCCTTAAAATACTGATTGCTTCGGCATGACCACTGAGAACCTTCTGAGCCTCATTAAACAGCTTATTACTGGCCTCGATGTTGCCGCTCTTATAATTAGCAACAACACCTAAAATAATGTTCACATACTGAACATCACTCCACTTTTTCCCTTTTTCCGCTAAAGCAGCAGCGCCGGCATAATCACCTTCAATGTACTTTGAAATGGCATTCTCAAGAATCTTTTTGGATTTATCGGAACGGCTGTTTCCATACCAGCTCAGCAATCCTTTTCTAACCTTAAAGATTCTACCGATAACAGCTGTCAGCAGGTATACAGCAAGATAGGCAAGAATCAGAATAATAACCATTGAAACCAGACTCAGCTGAATCACATGACTTCCGGTATCAATGTACACAAAACCCTGATTATTTGCCAGCATAGGCGCCGCTATCATTAAACCTGCGAGCACCAGAAGCATTATCACTAATTTAACCATTCTAGATCCTACTTTCCTGAAAACTCGTTAATAAAATTACTGATTTCCACAGTACTGTTAAGATATTTCACATCTTCTGTGGCAATCTTTTCAGAAGCGGTTTCAGTAATTCCCTTGAGTGTATTCACAACAACCGGATCCGTATTATCAAAATACTTTTCTACCAGTTCATGAGCTTTAGTCAGGTACTGTGTATACAATTCCTGTTCTCTGTAGAAACAGGCCTTTGCCGCCAGAAGAAGATAGTTTTCAAGATTTGCCCTGAGAAAAGCTTCATTATCCGGAGCTATTAAAGCAGTATCGGTTACTTCCTTTCTCTTGATAACCACAAAACTGTTAACAAATGAACTGAATGAAGCCTTAAGATTGCCCCACCAGTCATCCACATTTCCTGAAACTTCACTGCTTTCAAGCAAATCAACCTTCTTTAAGCCTTTGATTCTCATCTTAGATACATTACCGATGAGCTCATTAATGCGCAACAGAGTCTTTTCATGATCAATTGAAGGAATGTTACCAAGAACATTCAGATCTGAAGCAATGCTTTCTCTTATTTTTCTTGTGCGAGGATCGTTTATACCTGCAATTACGGTATCAGCCTCCTTAAGCAAAGAAATCGCAGTAACGTAATCGCGATCTATAACCACCTTTCTGTTAGCAAGAGTAAGCAGATATTTGGCATCAAATACCGCCCAGCTCAGATTAACGGTTTTTTCTTCACCGAGCTTTGCATTAATCTTGGCTATTTCCGCCTGAATGGCACTAAAGGAATTATCAATTCCCGATAGCTGTGCATTTACACTTCCCAAAGCACCTGAATCAAGCTTTGTACTGAGTCCGCCGGCAATATTTTTTACTGACGAATCCAGGGCACTCATACTGCTCTTCAAATTGCTGATATCACTGCTGTAATCAATCTGGGGAGGAATCTTAACTTCAGGACGGGTTAATTCATAACCGGCAAATCCAAAAAGCATTACTGCCAGTACAAATATACATACCGTGTTTCGTCTCTGCTTTCCCTGTAGTCTCTCTAATGACTCCAGAAATTCACCTTCATTCTGGTTTTCGTAGGTCTTACTTGCTTCAGCCCCCTCACTTACTCCTTCGTTTTCAGTGGTGTTATCTGCTACTTTAAGATCTTCTGTCATATCTTCTTTGCTCATGGCATTTCCATAATTTTTTTAATACAAGAACTAGAGAGTATTATAACAAAAAAGAAATGCTAAATAGACAAACACACCGGGGGTTTTGCGTATTAATTGAACTGTGTTTTAGAAATTTTGATTAATCTTGAAATATCACTGACTTCAGCCTCACCACAGACATTTATCAGGACAGCATAGTCATCTTCCCTGCTGACCACTGTGGCACATGGCAAATTACCAACATAGCTGTATTCCCATCCTTTAATCTTTGGAACAGGTCGAAGGTTTTTTCCTTTGACGTTCTTCATAAACTCCAAAGCTATGTTTCTAGTGCTTTGATTGGGATTTGAAAGTTTATATTTGTAATACGAGAATTCCGCTTTAGGGACTGCTTTTTCAAAAAAGATATAGCCGGCCTGTCGAGAGGACAGCTTCCAGTCTGCAGGAATCTCGTCATTTGCTGATAAGACATCGGGTAACAATGTCGACATCAGTACCAGAATTCCATATATACTGAAAGTTTTCTTCATAGGTCCGGCTTTCTTTTCTAATCTTATTAAGGTTTCATGTACTGAGTATATGAAAGGTCATCAGACACGTCATTATACTCATAACCAAGCTCATTAAGATGACGGTTAAGTTCATCTACTTCACTATCATCAACTTCAAATGCACACAGCACACTGCCGTATTCCATACCGCGTGAACGATAGTGGAACATGGTAATGTTATACTCAGTTCCTACTGTTTCAAGGAAATTAAGTAAAGCATCACGCACTTCAGGGAATTCAAATACGTAAGCTCTTTCATTTACCTTAACAGGAGTATGACCACCTATCATATAGCGAACATGATTCTTTGCCAGTATATTGTTGGTCATGTCTGATACTTCGTATCCTGCATTTCTGAGACTTTCAATAATACTGTCAAGTTCTTCCCTGCCGTTTGTCAGATGAACTGACACAAAAATTCTGGCAGAATCAACCTTAGCAAAACGGTAGTTGAATTCTGTTACTGCCCTGCCCCCGAGTTTCTTGCAAAATTCAAGGAATGCACCTTTCTTTTCAGGAATCTTAACAGAAATTATACCTTCACCCATTTCACCGATTTCGCAACGTTCTGAAACGAAACGAAGAGTATGGAACTTGGTGTTGGCGCCCGAGAGAATGGCTGCCATGGTTACTGATTCATCATTTTTGAGCTCAGGATGAAGCTTAACATACTTCTTCAGACCGGCCAAAGACAGAGCACCACTAGGTTCTGAAATAGCGCGGGTATCTTCGAAGATATCTTTCATGGCTGCGCAGATTTCATCATTGGTACAGGTAATAATATCATCTATACTGTCTTTCAAGACTCTGAATGTTTCGTCACCAATTCTCTTTACAGCCACACCATCAGCAAACAAAGATACTCGGTCGAGAGTTACAGGCTCTCCGCTCTTGAGTGCTGCTTCAAGACAGGCGCTTCCGTCAGATTCAACAGCAATAACTTTAACACTAGGCATTACCTGTTTAATGTATACAGCTACACCTGCGGCAAGTCCACCACCGCCGACCTGAACAAATACATGGGTTATATGAGAATCCTGCTTTAAAAGTTCCTGTGCAATAGTTCCCTGACCAGCAATAACGTCGGCATCATCATATGGAGGAATTAAAGTATATCCTTTATCCTTTGAGATACGGATGCATTCTGCATACGCTTCATCGAATGTTGCTCCAAAAAGAACAACGTTACCACCTAAACGTCTTACCGCATCAACCTTAATATCAGGAGTAGAATTCGGCATAACAATAGTAGCCTTGATTCCAAGCTTTTTACCTGTTAAAGCTACCCCCTGAGCATGATTACCAGCAGAGGCTGCAATAACCCCTTTGGCAAGCTGTTCCTTGGTCAGACCGGCAATCTTATTGTAGGCGCCACGAAGCTTAAATGAATGAACTGACTGGAGATCTTCTCTTTTGATAAGGACGTTAACACCTACTTTTTCGCTAACCTTATCAAGTCTCTGCAAAGGCGTTACCTTCGCCACGTCGTAAACTGGAGAAAGAAGTATCTTACGGAGATACTCTTCTTTTGTTGGCTGTTCCATTTTTATCTATCCTTTAAATACGACAGCCATAAATGACTGTCGATATCATAAAAGCTTTATATTAAAGCTTGCTGACGTCTCTTACACCGCCCTTATCAGCACTTGATGCTAAAGCAGCATAAGCCTTTAAGGCCCCTGAAACAACACGCTGTCTGTTCAGAGGTTTCCAAGCCTTGTTACCTAATGCTTCCATTTCAGCACGACGCTTCTGTAATTCTTCATCAGAAATACGTACTGCAATAGCTCTGTTAGGAATATCGATATCAATAATATCATTTTCCTTGATAAGACCGATATTACCACCGTTAGCAGCTTCAGGGGATACATGACCGATTGATAAACCGGAAGTACCGCCGGAGAAACGACCGTCGGTAATCAGAGCACACTGCTTTCCTAAACCTACAGACTTAAGGTAAGAAGTAGGATACAGCATTTCCTGCATACCTGGACCACCCTTAGGACCTTCGTAACGAATGATAACTACATCACCTGCTTTGATCTTGCCACCGAGAATGCCGTTAACAGCATCTTCCTGACTTTCAAATATACGCGCAGGACCGCTAAACTTATAAATTGAAGGATCTACACCTGCGGTCTTAACGATACAGCCGTTAATTGCTAAATTACCATAAAGAACAGCTAAACCACCGTCCTGGTTATACGCATTTTCCTTGGATCTTATACAACCGTTAACACGATCAGTGTCCGCTTCATCATATACTTTGCTCTGGCTGAAAGGACTTATATTCACAACTCCGCCTGGAGCAGCGAGGTACATCTTTCGAACATCTTCTGAAGCATTACGATCAATTGAATACTGATCAAGTTCCTCACCCATGGTTATACCTAAACAGGTATGAACATCCCTGTGAATAAGTCCGCTTTTATCCAGCTGACCAAGTATGGCCATGATGCCGCCAGCTCTGTGAACATCTTCCATGTGGTAAACAGAAGTTGATGGAGCAACTTTACAGATGTGAGGAACATGTCTTGAAAGGCGATCAATATCCTTCATGGTAAAATCAACACCAGCTTCCTGAGCTACAGCCAAAAGATGAAGAACAGTGTTGGTTGAACCACCCATAGCAATATCAAGAGTCATTGCATTTTCAAATGCAGCCTTTGTTGCAATGCTGCGAGGTAAAACAGATTCATCATCGTGTTCATAGTAATCCTTGGCCATCTTAACAATACGCTTAGCGGCGTTTACGAACAGATCACGACGGAAAACATGAGATGCCAACAGAGAACCGTTACCAGGCTGAGAAAGACCTAATGCTTCGGTCAAACAGTTCATTGAATTCGCAGTAAACATGCCTGAGCATGAACCACATGTCGGACATCCGTAATTTTCAGCAATGTTTATCTGTTCATCAGTAATATTCTTATCAGCTGCCATAACCATAATATCAATAAGGTCGAGCTTCGAATGACCGGCAATAGGTTCCTTAACCTTACCGGCTTCCATTGGACCGCCTGATACAAAAATGGTAGGAATATTCAAACGCATGGCGGCAATAAGCATGCCTGGAGTTACTTTATCGCAGTTTGAAATACAAACAAGCGCATCTGCCTTATGGGCATTACATGAGTATTCAACGCTATCCGCGATAATTTCACGGCTAGGTAATGAATACAACATACCAGAATGTCCCATGGCAATACCGTCATCCACTGCAATGGTGTTGAATTCTTTAGCTATACCACCGGCCTTTTCAATTTCCTTGACAACTAACTGACCGATATCATGAAGATGAACATGCCCCGGAACAAACTGAGTAAAAGAATTGGCAACAGCAATAATCGGCTTACCGAAATCACCATCCTTAACCCCGGTAGCACGCCATAATGCTCTAGCGCCAGCCATGTTACGACCTTCGGTAGTTACAGAGGAACGATATTTAGGCATACTTAGCTCCATTTATAAAATAAGAAAACAAAAATCAATTTGTATAATAATAAAGAAACCAAAAGCTATTGTAAACAATGAACTTTTGGCTTCGGTTAATACGGATAATGTAAAGCTGATTACTTATTTACAGGATATAACCAGTTCCACTTATCTTCTGTCTTACCATTGAACAAGCCAAAGAAAGCATTCTGTAATTTTTCAGTGATTGGACCACGAGCACCACAACCAACAGAAAGACCGTCAACACTGCTTACAGGTGTAATTTCAGCAGCAGAACCAGTCATAAATACTTCATCAGCAAGGTATAAAGCCTCTCTTGGAATTCTTTCTTCTCTTACTTCAATACCAAGATCCTTGGCAAGCTTCATTACACAGTCTCTTGTAATACCTGGTAACAGACTGCAGGTAATAGGAGCAGTATAGATTACGCCATCCTTAATCAGGAACACGTTTTCGCCAGAACCTTCTGCAAGGAAGCCCTGAACATCAAGAGCAATACCTTCAGTATATCCGTTCTGCTTAGCTTCGTTAGAAATTAACAGAGAAGAAAGGTAATTACCACCAGCCTTTGCACCGGTTGGAATAGTGTTCGGAGCAAGTCTGTTCCAAGATGAAACACCAACTGCCACACCCTTCTTCATGCCTTCCTCACCGAGATAAGCTCCCCAAGGCACAACACCGATAATAACTTCAATCTTAGCATCTGCAGGAGGCTTAACACCAAGACCAACATCACCGATGAAAGCCAGAGGACGAATATAACCTGCTTCGATACCATTTTCTCTTACAGTCTTGCAGCATGCTTCACATAACTCGTCAAGAGTGTAAGGAATATTGATACGATAAATATGAGCGGAATTAAGAAGACGCTGCATATGTTCACGAAGTCTGAAAATAATAGTTCCGTTAGGAGTCTTATAGAAACGAAGACCTTCAAATACAGAGGTACCATAATGAAGAGCATGGGTCATTACATGAACCTTTGCTTCATTCCAAGGAACCATTTCACCATTAAACCAAATATACTTAGTTGTTGCTTTTACTGACATACATTCATCCTAATATTCTTAAAGACTTGAATGCTTAAACATTTGCACAGTTACATTCAAAAAAAATTTCAAACATTGGTATTTTACATCAGATACAAGTTAAATGTTATACCTAGAATTAAAAAACATTAAAAAATGTCAATTACATTAAAAAACATCAAATAAATAAATTAAACAACAATAAAAAACCGCATTATCAATATTATGATAATGCGGTTACCAGCTTAATTTATTATACTATTTCTTATCAGAATTTTTTGAGTCATCAAGAGTGAGTAAGTAATTTACCAGAGCAAGATATTCGTCAGTACCATTAATTGAACCTGTAACAATTTTGTATTTCTTATTAACAATAACAGTAGGAACACCTTCTATTCCCATATCGTCAGCCAACTGATCATACTGGCTAACCTGACTCATAACAGGGAAAGACTTGTACTGTGCTTCAAAAGTTTCCGCAGGTACCCCTAATTCCTCAAACCAGGCAACAATATCCTCATGCTTCTGAGGAACCTGATGTTTGTTAAATATATTGTCATCGACTTTATCAACAAAAGCGTCTGTAACTCTAAGATTTACTGCTGCTGCATACGCCCTCTGCATTTCAGGCCCCATAGGCCCGCCCAGATACTTTACATGATTACCTACAAAAGCAACATCTTCAGGTAAAGCAAGACTCACTTGTCTGATAACAGGAAGAAAAGCATGGCAATGACCACAGAAGAAAGAGAAGAATTCACGAATTTCCTTATTTTCAGAAACTTCAGCGCCTTCAATAACTTTATAATGAACACCTTCTTCAAACTTTGTTGTAACCTTCTTTGAAGCTTCCAGAAGTTCCTGAGGTGTATCATATACAACTGGTGATTCTCCTTTGTCTGCAGCTAAGGCAGATGAAACAGAAAAAGCTAAAACTGATAGAATAGCGGTAATCTTCTTCATACTAAATAACATAATAAACCTCATCACAAAATTATTTCCAGAAACTAACTTTTTTACTGATCTCTTCGCAATTTCTGATAGTTGGAGAAAGCTTTGTTCCTGAACAACGCTTAGTCATAAAATCAATCGCGTAATTACACCAGCCAAAACATTTGTAGAAAAAATAAAGTTTTTTAACTTCTTTTCTGGTTATTTTAATTTCCTTAGAATCTTTAAAACCAGGATTAGCCTGAATGTTTCTAAGGGTGAGTATAGCCATGGCATTAGTTAATAGACAAAATCTCCTAATACCTAACTGTAAGACAGGCATTCTCTTAATAAATTCCATAGACTGTAAACAATGTCCGTAAGCAAGAGAAATATATTCCTGAACTTTAGCATCTCTATCAGGATCATCATTCTTGATAGGTAGCCATGTTACACCACGTTTTAAATCGTCCCAAACATCTTTTAGTATATTAGTTAACTGGAGAGCTTCGCCAAAAGAAACGGCATACGGTAGCTGCGAATCAAGATTTTTCTTCATGGCAGGACAATGTTCTGCAAAAAGAGAAATAAGAAGCTCACCAACGACACCAGCTACGCTATAGCAGTAATGATCTACTTCATCAACTGAATCGATCTTTGCCCATCGTTCAATCTGAGACATTCCCTTTGCCATGATTGTTACGGTATGTCTTAAAATGTACTGAACTTCTGAAGAGTAGGAATAGTACCTACCTACAACTTCAGGAATAGCAGCCATCAATTCATTTTCATGCTCATTGGATGAACTTCTTACAAGCTCACATATCTCTTTTGTCCACTGCTCAAGTCCTATAGGGGAGGAAAGCAAGGAAGCAAACTTATTCATGTGAAACTTTTTTAATTCATTATCCAAATAAACGGCATCTTCAATAGTATCTGTTATTCTACATAATAAATATGAATTACCAACCCAATCCTCCAACTCCTTAGGAAGCAAGGGGATGGTAAGAGCAAAAGTTCTTGATACCGTAGATAAAAAATACTGCTGACGCTCTAATGTAAGTACTTGCATAATAAAATCACTTCTAAAAAAACATTCACTGTGATTATACAGAAAAATAAAAATATAAAAGATTTAATTAAAGACTTTTATAAAAATTTAAACAGTCTATCACTATTTTAAAAATAAGCCCAGAATATCCAAAAATAGCTAATCTCAGGTTCATCAAACAAAATATAAAATAAATAAAAGGAATACAGTAGAAACAAAAAAACCGACTGTAAAAGTCGGTTCTCTGAATTAGTGGCGGAACGGACGGGGCTCGAACCCGCGACCTCCTGCGTGACAGGCAAGCATTCTAACCAAGCTGAACTACCGCTCCGCATAAAAAAAATGCCTGGCAATGACCTACTCTCACATAGCGAATGCTACACTACCATCGGCGTGACCGCTTTTCACTTCTGTGTTCGGAATGGGAACAGGTGGTTCAACAGCACTATCTTTACCAGGCGTATCCTGTACAATTTATCAGCTTACTTATCCGAGCCCTTCTCAATACTCACAAGCGCCTTAAAACTTCTTGAGCGTTGTATGGTTAAGCCTCTCGGGTCATTAGTACT
>NZ_FOXF01000016.1 GCF_900115655.1 Ruminobacter amylophilus
CTCTGTGATTCATACTGGCAGTCATCAACGGTACGCCGGATGTTCCTCATATGACTCGTTCTGATTATTACTACACGATAAATAAAATTGACAAGGACGAAAAGAATCAGGAACTTACAGAAAAGATCAAGGCAATATATGCTGAACATAAGAAGCGTTACGGCTATCGTCGTATCAGCCTAGAATTGGTTCTCCGAGGTTACAATGTAAATCATAAAAAGGCAACTCCCGTGAAACGGTTCTGCTTCCTTCCTGACGAACCTGTCGGAATTTCCGACAGGTTGAAATTTCATCAAGTTCTCCTTCTTCATATATATGAGCAATATGCTCAACAATATTTGTTCTAGAGGTTTTAAACAATTCCACCATTTGTTGCTGTGATAACCATACAGTTTCATCAACAAAGCGGACATCGATCTTTGTTTTACCATCTTCAGCTTGGTAAATGATTACATCACCTTGGTTGTCACTAGGAATAAGATCTTGTTTATTAGTCATAATTACAAATTTTGATCCTCGTTTTCCTCTTCACACTTAGAGTCTTCATAGATAATGTTATATTCGTCATCACATACGTGCTCAGGAATTATTGTGTCACGAACATCAATTTTGCCTGTAACGGTATCAGCAATGACTCGCTCTTTGAGTTCATTCAGCAAAGTAATTTCTTTAATTAGAATATCTTCGCAACGTTTCGTATTCACTTTAAAAAAGTTGATATTCGCAATTATTTCTTTTTGTTCATCTATAGGGGGAATAGGAAGTTCTATTGAATTAAAGTCATTCGTGTATAATCGCCAAAAGCCTTCAACAACGCCTCGTACGCGAGTTCTCAACTCGCCACGACACTTATTGCTCTTCAATACTATTTCAGCAAAAGAAGGAAGAATTCTTTCCGACTTTGGTTTAAGTACTGTGTAATCAGGACTAATCACCCCATACTGAGGCGATAATGAAAATACTCCTAAGTGAGCCTTAAGTCTATTTAAAACAAGGTCGTTCTCATAACACAGTTTGCCTCCTTTATATGATTCTGAAAGCAATCTTCGTTCATCTAGTTGGCTATCAGGAATAAGACCATATTTCTGGCTCATAGAAAGATGTTGTTCCTTTCCATCTTCTGAACGTTCATCTCTTTCAGAAAACAAAAATTTACACCTTATGGTTTCCCAATGTTTTGGTATATCTTTTATCCACTCAATACCTGAATCTTTCATTTCAACATTTGTATTAATCCCATGTGTTATAACCTCAGAGATATGAGCGTCCAATTTTTCACGAAATAATACTATTTGCTTCTTTTTTATGCGTATCAACTTATTGATACACGAAACCTTCCAATCCAGAAATTTCACGATCTGATCTTGTTCGGAACGGGGAGGAACTGGATAAAACTGAGAGGCAAACACTTCAAAACGGAAGTCAGAAGAACGTTCTCTTATTCCTCGATATAGAGACTGTATATAGCCAGTCCTAGCCATTTCACGTAATAACATTGCATAGTATTGATTATTACTATCACCTTTAGCTTGACACACACTATATACGGGGGTTCCTTTTCCATCAGAATCTGAAACACCTATCGAACCTGCAAATGCATCCATGACATGGATAACCAGATCACCTTTGCGAATCCCTTGATAACCAATTTCCTTCAAGGACTCGGTAAAACCTGAAATTCTACGATTTTTTCTTAAAGTTACTGTTCCATCACGAAAACATGTTACAACTTCATCGAATTCCCTCACTGGACGTTGCATTTTTGCAAACAAGTTTTTCCCTCGCATCAACCCCCAATATGCAGGTATTCTTTCTATCCATGGAACGGGATTATCCGTGTATTCACTGTATTTATTCATCAAAGCCCCTCCATAATTTCAGCAAGCACACCATCTGCTTCCTTTTCTAGAGCTTTTAGACTTTCCAATATGTCACTCATTTCACGCAGTTCTACAGGCTTGTAGAAATATTTGGTAAAGCTGATTTCATAACCGATAACTGTTTTCTTTTCATCTACATAAGCATCAGGAGCGTAAGACAATACTTCATTCTTCATGAAAGCATCAATACCGCCTTCATAGGTGAATGGCACGATTTCAAATTCACCGCATGATACCACAGTGCATACACAATATTCCGAGCAGAATTTCGCAAAATCGAAAAAACAATAGACTTTGCGCAATTTCTATGCTATTTAAAGTTCTATTCTCTTTATTTATCACTCACATACAACTTGCTATCCAGCCACCTTAAAGGGATATATATGTACCGACCTAAGACAACAAAGGAAGGTACAATCATGCAAACAAATATTAGATTCTATTTACAGCCAAAGCAGAGACCTAAACTCGCTGAAGAAATAGCCACGGCACTCCGTGCCATTCCGTGCTATCAGAAAGTACCGAGCATGGCTTACAAAATCGGAGACTGCACTTTAGAAAAGGACGGAACCTTACGAATTCCGGATACTGTAGATAAGGAAACAATTGAACGTCTGCTTATCCACTTAGCTGACAAGGGATTTACCGGAAGCACGGAACAGACTGAGGATAGGCTTATCATATCCATGCCCAAAAACAGCTTCACCGAATCGGCTCTCGCCAATCTGCAGAAACTGATTGAGAACAAATCAGAACTGCTTGCACGAGCGTTTGTTACTGATAAGCTGGCTCTTGAAATCACGGAGGATAATGTAAGCTTTGCCTGGTTTCAGTTCACCACCAATCCCGATGAGGTGTCTGCCTACACTGAGTTTGTGAGCAGACTCTGCGATCTGGCAAGGAAGCTTAAACGGGTATCCTCCTGCACCAATCAGTCCGACAATGACAAGTACGCATTCAGGTGCTTTCTGCTAAGGCTAGGTTTCATCGGTGACGAGTACAAAAAAGCCCGTAAGGTTCTGCTTAAAAACCTCACGGGCAATTCTGCATTCCGCTACGATAAGTAAAGCGATTCTAATGGTGCTCTGCTACTTTATGCGGAGCACTTTTACCGCCTCATTGCGGATCAGTTTACCGTCAAGAAGCTCGTAGGCTAAATAGCCAATCTGCCCATTGATGGTGTTAACCTCCGGCTACATACTGTCAAAGTCAAATTTTGTAGACACCATTCTGTCATTTTCATCAAATATAACTAACAGATATCTGGAATAGATATCACCACGTCCCCTAACCATCAATTTATCAGATTTCTCTTTAAGAATTTCTCGTGTTTCTTCCCTAGTCATACCGGGTTTTAATTTGAAGGACAACTGGCGAAGAAGAGAATGCTCTTTTAACATTTCGTCAGCTTCATCCCAATAATGCTCTCTTGCCACCAGACAGGAGGGGCCATTGTCCTTATCCCAGATTACTGCAATATTGAGCTCATTACACTGATATGATGATGCAGCTGTTTCATCAGGAGTAAACTTGCTTTTATCAAAAATATTGAAAAAATGCTTTTCATATTTTGGGTATATTAATTTTCCGTTATACCAGACTTCAAAAAAGCCCTTTTCCATTCCCAAAAATTCAACCGACTCGAGAAGTCCGTTTTCATCATAATCCAAACGCATACTGTAGTCTCTATAGATATCCGATCTTCCTTTAAACCACGGAGTATAAGTTGCATTCCCCATTGCCTTTCTGGCATCTTCCCTTGTCATATTGAAGACCAGATCTCCTATTGATTTATTTGGTATCCATTCAAAAACTTTCATATTAAACCTCCCAATTATTGTTTTCTAATCTGTTTACGAATTTCAGCATTTCTTTGATTTCTCTAAAGTACCGCCTTAACCTCTGCGAACGGTCATATCTGCAAAGCTGGTATTAAGATGTTCAGCCAGCGTGTTTCTGAACTCTCTGGCGGTCTTGAAATAACCGTGATTGTTATCGGCACACCATGCTTTATAGACGTCATACACTTTCCCGGTAGTGCATTGGTCGGAGATCTTTCCGTCCTCACGTTCCATCATGCACTCATGGTAGAAAGCGATAACGGTATTGTTCTCGTATCTGTACATCATTCATATACAAATTCACTCACCACGATACCGCATGAAACGGGAGTTTTTCAACGATATGCAACGATATGAATGACCATCAGATACGCTCCGAAAAGAAGAATTCAGAACAGTTCCTCAACATTCCGATGCAGTCTTCCTGCAGTCTCCTCCTTCCCGATACCGAAAATTTCAGAAAGCCTTTCGACTATATGAATCAGAAGATCCGGTGAAGCCGCGGACCTGCGGCGTGGTGAAAAACATGAATCATCCGCTGATGCCTGTTCTCCGCCGCTGTCAGTGTCGGGAGCTGAAGATGAAGAGTTTTCAGGAAGATTCATGTACATGTACGGATAATCGGTTTCCAGAACCAGATTATCGATTCCCGCATACCGTACCGCCTCCTCCAGTTTATGAGACTCTGTCGCCAGAAGCATTGGACCGATACCGAGTTTTAACCCCCTGCGGAGATACTGTTCGGCTCTTGAGGAATTTCCGGTAAAGGCATGGATGATTCCTTTTACCCGGTTGAGTCTTTTCAGCTCGTGCAGTATCTCATTGTCTCCACCGACACCGTGAATATTGACCGGAAGATGATTTTCCACGGCAAAGATCAGATGTTCATGCAGAGCTTCCGTCTGAACATCCAGCGGAACTGTATCCCTGAATCTTTTATCTATACCGATTTCCCCGACAAAAAGCTTCTTTACCGGATGTCCGTCTGCAGTGACGGATTTTTCCTCCGGAGCGGCCGGACTTTCTGAAAAAACTCTCCTGATGAGTTCATACTCAGTCTTAAGTTTTTCACGTGAAAAATCCCCGGCATACATTGGATGAACTCCCATACCGCAAAAGATTTCAGGGAAAGACGCATCAGCATGAGCTTTACTGAAAACCCGTAAAAGACGCAGATTTCTAAGTCCTTCAAAGTGCGTAACCGCAGGCGCCATGATTTCTGAAACGGAGGCTTCTGCAGATCGTAAAAGAAGACGTTCAAGCTCTTCAAAAACCTCTCTGCCTGAATTTCCGGTGAGCTTTACGAGAGCTTCAGTAAACGCATCGACCTCTCCTTCGTCCCGGCACAGCAGAAAATCATCCCTTACGACAGGCATTTCACCGTTTAAGGAGCAGGCGTTAAAAACCGAGGGGTAAAGACTTATGAGACGGGAATCAGCCGTTCGGAAAATATGACAGTGAGTATCGGTAATACCGCAGGAAACGTCTGATAATGAAATTTTGTCTGAAACGGAGGAGTCATCACCTCTCAGAGCCTTCGATTCATTCGGGGCCGATGCGGAAAACTGCACGGGATACTCCTCTTTCTGTAACGGAACGGATAATGACGGCACGGATATGAACTAAAACAGCCCCTGCTCCCCGGCATCGGAAGTCTGAACTGAAAACATAAACTGAAGGCTCCGGTATTTTTCAGGATGCGACAGACTCACTGACCTTCCGAGAACAGGTCATGCTGTGACAGGCTGTTTTCTTTTCTGCAGTATTCGTGCCGCCTTCAGGCAGGTTATGAAATACCCTCCGGTGAAAATACATCACCGGCAAACGGTTCTGAAGAAAAGACCGGGCATCACGGTTCTAGAGAACTGAATGCTCATGCAGTCTGTTTATAAGGCGTCTCTGACGGATATTCCTTTTAATTCTTCTTAGTCTGTTCAAGATTGTAGACCACGCTGACATTATCGGTAAATACAAGTTTGTCCGGAGAGTAGACCGCTGAATCAGCGGCACTGTTGGACATCATCATTCCTTTACTCATCATTCGGGGCTGCACATAATCATGTGATGCTCCGTATGACGGAGTATTATAAGAAATCGAGGCTATGGTTCCGAGCCTGACGCCGAGCGCACCTGTAATCTGTCTGGCTTTTGAGGCCGCATCGGCTACCGCATCAAGACGGGCTTTTTCCATAACCGGAGCCGGATTTTCCAGCTCGTAGGAAATGTCATAAATATTGTTTATGCCTGAAGCAACTGCTATATCGAGGACTTTGGAAATCTGTTCGAAATCTCTGATTTTAACCACTACCGTTCTGCTGGCACTGTAGCCTGATACGCGTCGTTCACTGGTCTTGCTGTCATAAACGTAATCAGGATTAACACTGATGCTTTCAGCCTTTATGCTGCCGTCATCCTTTCTGATGCTGTCTTTTAAAGAGGAATCCTTTTTCAGTCCGTCAATGAAAGCCGATACTGATTTTTCAACGGCTTTTCTGGCTGTTTCCGCTGATTCAGACTGAACGGTGGCCGCAACACGAACGTATGCCACGTCAGGCTGAGCCTTTACTGAAGAATAACCCTGGATGGAGATGGTCCCCTGCTTTTCATCGCAGTCCGCATAAGATGAAGCTCCGGTGCAGATAAACACACCTGCAAGAAGCATTTCAGTAATAATGGATGATGTTTTTGATCTAAACATAATCTTTAATCCCAATCATGGTAATCCGTACACTACCACTTACTTAATCTTACAACCAAAACAACATGCATTTTTTTATCGATATCAAAAAAACGCAAATTGACAGACAGACACAAATTAGCACATATTCAGTACAAAGGCTACATAAAAATCCGATAAACACGGGCATCTGAAAGCTACCGGATTTACCTGATACCGGTAATACGGGAGCTGTCAGCACTCACTTTCAGCTGAAAACTTGCAATCGGCTTCGTCTCATTCCGTCATACTTTCAATTAGCACACCTGCATTAGTGCCTAAACTGTTCTTCAGTTCATTGACTTCCGTAGTATATTTTTTTGAATTATTTATCGCTGTATGGACTTTATCCTTATAATTATCATCAAACTTCAGTCCGGTTTTGCTGTATGAACCGCCAGGACATTCCTTCAATACCGATTCTACATTTGATTTTGGGCTCCAGACTATCTTCTTCCGAACGTTTGCCGTATTCACGATCAATTCTCATTATTAATCTTCCCCATCTTCATAATCAGGGTATATAGAATCAAACAGCGGTACAGCCCCGTACCTGCCGTCCAAATAAGCGACATCTATTCTCTTGTCAAATCTTTCCTTGAAACAATCAAAAGGCACTATGGCAGAAGCCCCGTTTTCTTTTCTATCGATGAAATAAATTTCATCCTGTCTGAGTAAATTAAGATTTAAAAGCCTGCTTTCGTGAGTTGTTATTACTAACTGTATATTATTTTTTCTGGCGATTCTCAGAAATGTTTTTACGAAATAAAGGGTGAGCTGGGGATGCAGACTGCGATCTAATTCATCAATGATGAATAATGAATTCTCTTCAGCAAATAATACAGATAATAAATCCAACAGTCTTCTTGTTCCATCAGACTCTTCCCCAAGAGAAAATTTCACATCAGAAACACCAAAATGTTCAAAACAGATTTCCTTGAATTTGATTTCATCACCATTAATAGAAATTAATATCAAATTACCATTAATGTTTACACGCAGAACTCTGCTATCTCTTCCGGATAAAGCTTCTGTTCTTTGCCTGCCTAAAAATTCTATCGTCTTATCAACATCGTCCCGAAGTCTGTAACTCACTTTATCAAAGGCCTGCTCTTTTGAAATTTCGTGTGAAATAATTTTGGAAATTCCTGTGTCAAAACTTGTCAGTGCCTTCATCAAATCTGAAAAATTATCAAAAGACAATGTATCGTATCCAGTGACTGGTGTATTAGGATATAAAATATTTATATTTGAAATCCAGTTATAAACTTCTCTTAAAATTCCAAGTTTTCCATCATTTTTATAGAGTTCAGCCTTATTGGACACAATCTCCTTAAGAAAAAGTTTATAGTAAACATGACTGTAGTCATCCAAATAAATATTCATTCGTCCTGCTATATCAGAGTTCAGGTAATTATCATTAAAATATGAAGTTCCATCATCAGTTTTTCGAGTAAAGATAGTTTCATCTTCATTTTTACCCAATCTGATTAGCCATTCTTCCTTTATTTTCTTTTCAAATATTGAAATTTCAAAGCCGTATGCATAAACAGAATCATTTATAAGTATTTCAAATTCAAAGTATGAATTTCTGTCTTTACCTGATGGATTAAGTCGAAAATAATTATTTCTGTTTGAATCAGCAAAAGAATTTTCTGTGCCCTGAAGAAGAATTGTAACGGCATAATGAATAGCCTTAATCAGATTTGACTTTCCTGATGCATTTGCCCCAAAAATTGAAGCAAACTTGAGTATTTTAAAATCCTTTGCTGAATACAAACGATCTTTATGATTTTTTACATTTCCTGATATCATGGAGAATGACTGATTATCACTTATTGAGCAGAAGTTCCCCACATTGAAACGCACCAGCATACCTGAAACACTCATAATTTTTCTTCTTCTGAGCAACCATGCACATATTTACAATATATCCTACATAATCTCTCATATCAAGCAAATGTGAAAAAATCACATAACGTCACCATTATGAAAATCAAGTAAAAATTAACCTGCGTTTTTCTTTAAGACAACAAAAGCTCACTAATTCAAGAGCTCTGCCTGAAAGAATTTTGATAATTTGTTGTTTTATTACAAAACGAATAATGAGATTATGCGTTTTTTTCGCAAAACCAAACAGAGTTTTCTCTGTTTTTTGAACAGATGAACTGGTGCATACACGTTTATCTTCTCTAAAAAAACAGAATTTCCCCGGGCATGTAAATGTCAGTAAAAGCTGAATGATAAAAAAATATTTTAAAATCACAAAATATGTGCGATAATCTCACTGTTTTATTTCCTAGTATATCACTAGTTATAATATGAATTATACAGAATCCCTTAGTTTAAAGGGCTGTTCGGTGACGGATATTTTATTTATCTAAAATTTCTTAACGCGTTTTCTCCTGAGCATGCGCTGTGAAACAGAACTTTTCGGCACAGAAAATCATAATTCATACAGGAATTAAAAAAATAACGGATACGGCTCTGAAAAATATTGTTTCACATGATTTTTCCTCAACAGTAAAAAGATGTGTAAAGTTATGAATTACAATGTCCGGAACCTGTTTACGCAGGTGCTTCAGACCGGAAATTGTTAAACTCAAATCAGGCATTTGTGATAGAATTAGCGGAAATTTTAGGAATAGAGATAAAATGTCATATTTTTTACTGTTTATTAGTGCAGCCATCGTAAACAACTTCGTGCTGACCAGATTTCTCGGCATCTGTCCGTTCATCGGAGTGTCCAAGCAGTTAAGCTCGGCTACCGGCATGGGACTTGCCACCACTTTCGTACTTGTTCTGACTTCCGCAGCATGCTATCTGATGGATAAGCTGGTTCTGGTACCTCTTGATATCACCGAGCTGAGACTTATCTCCTACATTGTGGTTATAGCAGGCGTTGTTCAGTTCACCGAAGTGATGGTCAGATACATAAGCCCCGAAATCTTCAAGCTTCTGGGGATTTATCTCCCTCTCATCACCACCAACTGTATCGTTCTCGGTCTGGCTCTGCTAAATATAAGCCTGGAATACAATTTCCTTGAGGTTCTGGTATTCAGTCTGGGCGCCGGAGCAGGCTTTTCACTGGTGCTGATTATTTTCGCCGCCATGCGCGAAAGACTGGTACACGCCAACGTACCGGGTCCGTTCAAAGGAAGCGCCATAGCTCTGATTACCGCAGGTCTGCTGTCCATGGCTTTCATGGGCTTTACAAACCTCATCGGTCAGTAACGTTTTCCCGTCCCTTTTTCCATTAGCGACTCTGTCATGTACAGGTGTCAGCATATACTGAAATTAAGGTATACGGTGTCGGACCGCAATAATTTCGCAGATGCGAAAAGCATAAAAAACTAAAACAAACACATAAAGGAAGATATTGGTAAAAGCATCATGTTAGAGCAATTTACGGTTATACTGATTCTGACTGCCGGCGTATTCTGTCTGGGTTTTCTGCTCAGTGTCGCCAGCAAAAAGTTCAGAGTCGAATCAAAAGACCCTACGGCTGATCTGATAAACAGCAACCTGCCTCAGGTACAGTGCGGTCAGTGCGGATACGTAGGCTGTTCCGAATACGCAGCCGCCGTTGCCGCCGGCAAGGCCCCCATCAACCTCTGTACTCCGGGAGGAGACGCGGTTATCAGAAAGATCGCGGAGATCATGCACATTCCCGTTACCTCAACCTACGGTATGAAGGAAGAGGAACGAATTGCCTGCATCAGCGCGGAAAACTGTATCGGTTGCGGCAAATGCGCCAGGACCTGCCCGTATGACGCCATTGAAGGACAGCTCAAGCATCCATACCATGTCATTCCTTCCTACTGCATGAGCTGCAGCAAATGTATCGATGCCTGCCCGAAGAAGTGCATCGCCATGGTAACCCCTGATCCAACCACAGATACATGGGACTGGGTGATCGAAAATTCAGAGGAGAGCAGATAAGATGTCCAGATGGGATAAAATCAAAAACGGGGTATTATTCCGTTTCAAAGGCGGTATATACCCTCCTGAAAACAAAATCACCGCAGACAAACCGATTGAACATATTCCGGATCCGGAATACCTGGTTCTGCCGCTGAAACAGCACAGCGGCGCCCCCGCCGACATTCTGGTGAAACCGGGACAGCATGTTCTGGCAGATGAACCTCTGACATCTCCTTCAAGTCCGATGCAGGTGCCTATCCATGCACCTGTTTCCGGAACCGTGGAAGCCGTGGCTCCTGCCGGTGTTCCTCATCCGAGCGGATTCAAGGAACCATGCATCAGAATAAAATGCGACACGCCTGAAGAACAGCAGAAGAACGCTCCTTTCAGTCATGATTCATACCCTGACTACACCTCGGTTGACAGAGAGGTGCTGCTTACCCATATCAACAGAATGGGTATTGCCGGTCTCGGCGGTGCGGGATTCCCGACCGACGTGAAGCTGAGGAGCTCCGCGAAGGCTGAAAACTGTCAGGTACTGATTATCAACGGTGCCGAATGTGAACCTTACATCACCTGTGATGACAGACTGATGCAGGAAAGAGCTGACAGAATCATTGAAGGCATCAGAGTGCTTCAGTATATCCTTAATCCGGTGTATACGGTGATTGCCGTTGAAAACAACAAGCCGGAGGCAATCAGAAAGCTCAGCGAAGCCATTCAGACATCAGGAGTGGAAAACACCAGAGTTACGGAAATTCCGGTGAAGTATCCTTCAGGAGCAGCCAGAAATCTCATTACCGTAATCACCGGTATCGAGATTCCTTATAATGCCCGCTCAACAGCCTACGGCATTGTGGTACACAACGTAAGCACCGTGTATGCGGTAGCCGATGCCGTGCTTCGGGGCAAGCCTCTGACTCACCGCATCGTAACCGTGACAGGTACCGCGCTGGAAAAACAGACAAACGTGGAAATTCCGTTAGGATACAGCATCAGGGAACTTCTTACCCATTTCAGATATCACGCTCCGTCAACTCCCAGAATTATCGTGGGCGGACCGATGATGGGCTTTACCATTCATAATGCGGACGTTCCTGTCATCAAAACATCCAACTGTATTATTGCACCGGCTCAGCATGAAATCGAACGTACCAAGCCGCAGGTAAACTGTATCCGCTGCGGCCGATGCGCCAGAGCCTGTCCGTCACGTCTTATTCCGTATGAACTATACGCATTCTGCGTGGCAAACGAACATGAATCCGCACTTAAATGCGGACTTAAAAGCTGTATCGAATGCGGATGCTGTTCATTCGTCTGCCCTAGTGCCATCCGTCTGATAGCCGAATTCCGTCAGGAAAAGGCTCAGATTAAGATTGAGAAGCTGAAAAAGGACAAGATAAAGGCTGCCAAGGAAAGATATACCCTGAAACAGCAGAAACTTGCAGAGGAAGAAAGACTGAGAGCTGAACGCAAGGCTGCTGCTCTTGCCAAGATCAAGAACCAGCAGGCTTCAGCCGGAGCTTCCGAAAAACCGGCAGCTGCAGGTGCCGATGCCGAACTTGAAGCAAGAAAGAAAGCCGCTCTTGAAAAGGCAGCCGCCATCAAGGCTGCGAGAGCAAAGGCCAAAGCTGAAGCCGCACAGGCTGAAACTGCAGGCACCGGGGTAAAGGCTCCTGCTTCCCAGACTCCGGCTGAACCTGCAGCCGAGAAGGCTTCAAAGAGCGCCGACCTTGAAGAAAGAAAAAGAATAGCACTCGAAAAAGCAGCCGCCATCAAGGCTGCGAGAGCAAAGGCCAAAGCTGAAGCCGCACAGGCTGAAACTGCAGGCACCGGGGCAAAGGCCCTCGAAAAGGCAGCCGCCATCAAGGCTGCCAGAGCAAAGGCAAAGGAAGAAGCCGCCGGAGCCGGACAGGCAAAAGAGACTTCAGCAGATAAAAATAAAGGAGAACAGTAATGAGCAGTAATCTGATTCAGGAGAGTGCTCCGCACGATCTCAGTGTTTCCACCACCGGAAAGGTAATGAGAACACTGATTCTTACCCTGATTCCGGCACTTGCCGCCAGTGTGTATTTTTATGGTTTCGGCATCATCATTACCATGCTTATCACCACAGTAAGCTGCGTTCTTTCGGAAATGATATGCCTTAAGCTGAGAAAGAAAAAAATAAATCTCATCTGGAGAGATTCATCAGCTCTGGTTACGGCCGTGCTTCTGGGATTTACTCTCCCGCCTCTTCTGCCATGGTATCTTTCGGTAATAGGTTCCGTTTTTGCCATCGTGGTTGTAAAGCAGATATTCGGCGGTCTGGGACAGAACATCTTCAATCCGGCCATGGCGGGATTCGTGTTCCTGCTCATAAGCGCCCCGCTGCCAATGACCACCTATGTAAACGCAATGCCTGATGCCTACAGGATAATAAGTCCGTCACGCGCGGCATCCATCATATTCAACGTGGACAGATCAGCCAGTGAACTTGATATAAACAGACAGATCTCAAAGCTTGATTACCTCGACAGATTTCCGGAAAAGGAACAGTTCAGAATAGCCGACGGATACACCGGTTCAACCTTCCTGGTTGACGCCAAACACGAACAGCCGGAAAGGAACGTACAGGGTTTTGTTGCGGAAAACGCCCCTGATCTTTCCTTCTATACCCTTTTTGCCAGAGTGGTAATCGGCGTATGCTTCCTCCTTGGAGGTGCCGTTCTTCTCATCAGGGACATCATTGATTTCAGAATTCCGCTGGCATTCCTCGGAACTTCAGCGGTTCTGACCACCGCATTCTATCTGGCTGCTCCGGAACTTTATCTGGCTCCCTGGTATCACCTGTTCTACGGAGCAACACTGCTTGGAGCCTTCTATATCATGACCGACCCGGTAACGGCAGTTTCCAAGCCGTCTGCCGCATGGATTTTCGGCTGTGTCATAGCAGTGCTTTTCGTAATTATCCGTAACCTTGGCGGATACCCTGATGCGGTAGCCTTCAGCGTACTGCTGGGCAACGCCTGCGCCCCGCTGATTTCAGTAATGACCAGACGACGTGAATTCGGTCAGGGCTTCACTCCGGAGAATATCAATGACTAACAAGACAAACGGCTTCAGAGACTCCTCTCTGTACGTGGGACTCCTGCTCTCACTCATCACCATGTGCTGCCTCGGCATCGTGTTTGCGGTGAAGGACTTTACCGCTGACAGCATCCGTCAGGCAGATATTGAAAAGCAGAACAGTGCCTTCAGACATCTGCTCAACGGAGTTAAGTTTGACAACAATCCCAGTGCCGAATGCTATCTTGCCGACGGCTTCGGTTCAGCAGAAAAAAAAGTGTATGTAGCCAGATCAAAGGATCAGGTTACCGCATACGTGGTTTACTATGATGTGACCGGCGGTTACAGTACTCCGTTCTCAATGGTTGCAGGTGTCGGTGCAGACGGCATCATCAACTACGTCGACGTGGTTGAATTCAATGAAACTCCGGGACTCGGTGACAAGATTTTAAGACGTACCGGAAATTATCTGGACAGCTTCACCGGAACCGGTCTTTCCAACCGCAGATTCGACGTGAAGAAGGACGGCGGCGATTTCGATTACTTCACCGGTGCAACCGTAACTCCGAGAGCAGTGGTACGTTCCACCAGAGCAATGCTCGAACGCATCGGCACACTGGATCTCGGTTCCCTTAAGAAATGTGAGGCAGAGAAATAATGTTTGATAAGATTTCTGAAATTTTCAAGGACGGACTCTGGAACAAGAATCCGGGACTGGTTCAGCTTCTGGGTCTCTGTCCGCTTCTGGCCGTAACCTCAACCGCGGCCAACGCTCTCGGACTCGGCATTGCCACCATTGCCGTGCTTACGGTTTCCAACCTGCTGATTTCAGCGGTAAGAAGACTGCTTAAGGCTGAAGTGCGCATTATCATCTACGTGATAATCATCGCCTCTGTGGTAACCTGCGTACAGCTCTGCATGCAGGCCTATACCGCCGAACTCTACGAAGCGCTGGGACTCTATATATCCCTCATCGTAACCAACTGTATCATCATCGCCAGAGCGGAAATCTTCGCCTCAAGAAACAGCATGTTCTACTCTGCTCTTGACGGTTTCGCCAACGGTCTCGGCTTTACCGCCGTACTTCTCTTTATCGGCGGAGTCAGAGAAATAATCGGCAAGGGCACCCTGTTCTCCGGCATGGATCAGCTTATCGGCGAGTCAGGCAGAAATCTGCAGATAAACCTCTTCAGTGCCGATGACGGTCTGCTGATAGCCATTCTGCCTCCGGGGGCATTCATTACCCTGGGACTTCTGGTGGCTGCAAAGAACTATCTTGATAACCGACTCTACATCAAGAACTCAAGCAAGAAACGCGACAGCGAATCCACCATCGTTACAGAATAACGTACACCTGTACTGGTCAGAAACGGGACAGCATGCTGTCCCGTTTTTCATATAAATTCTCACGTCCTGAATGAAAGCCCCCGATTCATTATGATTCTGAAGTTATGACGCCGGTGCGGCGTAACATCCGGAACACTCCCTCAAAAAACTTAAGACTCCGTAAAAATCAGCTCATTACGGCTGATGACGGAAAGCTGACATCATCATTCATGAATATTTTCGGAATTTTTACGCGAGTTTAAGTATAATGGCGGATATTTTGCCGGAAAGCATGCAATTTTATAAATTTGGTACTGTTGTTTAATTATGTTTTTAGTAGATTCCCACTGTCATCTCGACAGTTTAGATTATCAGAACGTTCATAAGGACGTTGCCGATGTCATAGCCAGGGCTCATGAAGCCGGTGTTACCCATTTTCTCTGTCCCGGAGTTGATCTCGAAAGTTTTCCGAACATGTATGAAATGGTTAAGGATTTCAACGAAGTGTGGTGTGCCTGCGCCATCCACCCTGAAAACATCAACGAAGGAAACAGGGACTGGAAAGACGACGATCTGAGAAAGTTTCTTGCGCTTGACAGAGTCATTGCCGTCGGCGAAACCGGACTTGATTACGTCTGCACACCGGAAACCCGCGACCTGCAGATTCCAAGCTTTGTCAGACAGATTCATCTGGCTGTGGAAACGGACAAGCCTCTAATCATTCATACCCGCGGTTCGGCACTCGAATGCATGGACATCATGAAGGCCGAGGGAGCAAGAGACTGCGGCGGTGTAATGCACTGCTTCTGCGAAGGAAAGGATGAGGCCAGAAAGGCACTGGATCTCGGATTCTATATTTCATTCTCAGGCATCGTAACCTTCAAAAACGGTGAAAACGTGAGAGAAGCCTGCAGATACGTACCTGCGGACATGATGCTGGTGGAGACAGATTCTCCTTATCTAGCCCCGGTTCCAAAAAGAGGCAAACCTAATGAACCTGCATTTGTGGCACACACCGCAAGAGCAGTGGCGGAAATCAAGAACATTCCGTACGAAACCCTGTGTGAAATCACTTCCAGAAACTTTTCATCATGCTTTAAGGTAAGTCTCTCCTGAAGCTGAAACCGTCCCCTGCTTTCGCGATGCAGGTCTTTTGAGGATATGCCCAAAAACTCCCGTCGCGAAAGCATTTTCAGAACATAATGACATTTTTTCCCCGTTAAAAACAGTGTGATAACTGTATAAAACATTTGTACAGAATGTTATAATTACGTGGTATCATTCATGGTACGAACACATAAGAATTTAAGGAGTCACACATGGCAGATGAAACTATTTTTTCAAAGATAATCAGACACGAAATTCCATCAGACATCCGTTATCAGGATGACGACATCACCGTTTTTGCTGATATTGCTCCGAAGGCGAAGGTTCACCTTCTTATTGTTCCTAACAGAGTAATTCCTTCAGTTAACGAACTTGAAGACGGCGATGCCGCATTAATCGGCAAGATGGTTTTAACCGCAAAGAGAATTGCCAAGGAAATGGGCTTTGCTGAAAACGGATACCGTCTGGTTATAAACTGCGGCAAGGACGGCGGTCAGGAAGTTCCTCACCTGCACCTGCACCTTCTCGGCGGTGAAAAACTTCGTATCGTAGGAGCTGGTTTCTAAGGAGTATACCTGTTTTATGTCTGTTAAGATTTGGGCAAAAGTATCATTACTGTTTTTATCCGTTTCCGTGCTTTCCGGCTGTAACATCCTTACTGATCTTTTTCATCAGGATAAAAAGCAGGAAACCAGGGTTGTGGCAGAAGAACCTGCAGTACAGGCAAAGACAACCACGGATAAAAACACTGCAAAGAACAGCAAAAAGAAACAGAAGAAGAATAACAGAACCGGAAAACAGCAGGCTAAAGATAACGGCTCGGCAGTAATCGTTGAAAAGCAGAGTGAACCTGTTCAGGAAGAGAAGATCGTCGAAGCGGCCGATGCTGAAGAAGAAACTCCGGCCACCATTGACGAAAAGCCGACCGTAAGCTCAAAACCCCCTGTTGTCCGCAATACCTGTATCGGCAATGATAACAATATCAAGGCCGGTTTTTCTGAACTTTCCGAAGCTGCCGGATACTCTTTCCAGCCGCGTCAGCCCAACCTCGTCATGGTTACCGGCATAACGGTAGGCAAAGGCGTCTGCAAGGGAGCCTCATCATACAGCAGTATCGTGAAGCATAATCTTGCCGCCTCAGGAAGATTTACCCTTATCGGCAACGACGTAAGTCAGCGTATTCTCAAGGCTGCTTCCGGAACCTCTTACGCATATCTTGTGAGAGTGGCCAAGTCCCAGAACGTGGACTACATTGTTTCCGGAGCCGCCATCAAGAACGGCAACAAGATCAATCTGATTCTGAAGATCACCGACATCAAGTCAGGATCTACAGTATGGCAGAAGAGCAGTTCCCTCCAGTAGGAGAAGCTTAATCAGAAATATAAGGGAGGTTTCCGAAACAACAGGAACCTCCCTTAATCTTTATCAGTACCATCCTGTATCATACATCATTTAAACCATCCAGCAGTTATCTCCCGGGCCACATGTTTAAACGTAAGACTGTCAGGTTCAACGTGACACTCCAGAAACACTACCTGAACCCCTGCTTTTAAGGCCTTTTCAAGAGCCTCTCCGAATTCCGGATGCATGCTGACATTAGGACGCACCTCCCTGATTCCGTCCATCTGAATCACGAATGTAAGAACAGCCGTATATCCTTCCCCGACTGCCCTTACAAGTTCCATAAGATGCCTTACTCCGCGTTCCGTCGGAGCATCAGGAAAATATCCTGTTCCGGCTATTTCGAGAGTGCATCCCTTAACTTCCATCAGAAATCTGCGACTGCCGTATTCCATGTAGAAATCCATGCGTGAATCACCATATGAATGCTCAGGAACAATTCTGTCAAAGCCTAAGGTATCAAGCCATTCCCTGACAACCACGTTGGGTGCCTGACTGTCCATATTGACGAGAAGCCCGTTGCCCTTACGCACGGCAACAAGATCATATACCGTCTTTCTGCCAGGAGTTCCCGGAGCCGTCAGGTAAACCTCACTGCCCTTTATAAGCAGTTCCCGGCATCTTCCGGTATTCTTGACATGCACGGTTTCGACCCCGTCGGCAGTCTCCACATGAGCAATGAAACGGTTGGGCCGATCCAGAAAAACGGCCGGAGTAATATTTTTATATTTCATGGCATTTAATAAAAAATAATACGGACATATGGTAGAAATCGATACTTTATGTACTTATGGCTATCGCACGGTACTTACTTTCTGTTTCAATTATAGTACAGATTAGAACTTATACTTTTCTTCCAATGACAGATCCCGAAAAAAAATCAGGTTCTTCACGGAATTGTCGGGAATGTAAATATTGAAGAAGGGGCAAAAGTATTCCGGTATATAACAGGCTTTGCTCAATGACGCTATTGAATGTCTCATTAAAAGTTTTAAAATAGTAGGCAAACGTATTTAACACATCTTTATCGTTTATCCGCGCCCCCTATCAGCAGACAGTGCCGGAATAAACGAATAAACTGGAGCTTTTATGAGATTATTGGGTCTATTAAGCCTTATAAGTGCTGTTCTTGCCAGATATACCGCAGTATTTGTTATCGGTGCAGGTGTACTGGCTTATTTCATTCCATCCCTTTTTACCTGGGTATCAGGCTACAAACAGATTATCGTGCTGGCCGTAATCATGCTGGCAATGGGTGTAAGCCTCAAGGCTGAGGATTACAAAATCCTGGCAAAACACCCTTTTGATATCTGTATCGGTGCCGTGGCTCAGTTTACCATTATGCCTCTTACCGCCTTTGCGATTGCAAAACTCTTCAATCTGTCTGACGGTCTCACACTGGGGCTTATTCTGGTGGGAAGCTGTCCCGGCGGTGTATCTTCCAACATCATGAGTTATCTCTGCCGCGGTGACGTGGCCTATTCCGTCGGCATGACCACCGTATCCACCCTGCTGGCTCCGGTAATGACTCCGCTGCTTATCACCCTGCTGCTCAGTAAAGACGTCAGCATGGATCCCTGGTCAATGGTTAACTTCCTTATTATGGTGACCATTATTCCGGTAGGTCTCGGCTCTCTTTCCAACATTGCCTTCGGCAAAAAAAGGCTCTTTCAGGAAACAGTCAAACTTATGCCCGGAGTTGCGGTTATCGCCTTCTCTTTCATCGTCGGCGGAGTTATCGCGGTTCACGGTGAAAAATTCCTGGAATCAGGCCTTATTATCTTCGCCTGTATCTTCCTGCATAACGCCGTAGGATACGTACTGGGATATCTTGCAGCAATGCTCAACAGAATGAGTGTTGCCAAAAGACGTACTCTTTCAATTGAAGTCGGTGTACAGAACGCGGGGCTTGCCACCGGACTCAGCACCAAGTTCTTCCCTATGGTGCCTGAAGCCGCAATAGCCTCAGCAGTATCATGCGTATGGCACTCCGTCTCCGGAACCATTCTTGCCAACCTGTATCTTCTCATGGATAACCGCAGAGAGAAAAAGAACGGTGTGAATCCGGCAGCGGGTACTCAGGTGGTGCGTAAAGACAGAGAAATCAGCAGCCGATAACACCGGTTAAAGACTGCTGAATAGAAATACGGCAATTCAGACCGCATTACCGAAAAACAGGGATATGAGTTTAAAACTCATATCCCTTTGTTTTGCCTGAATCTGGAATAAAGCCTTTAATCATCCCTGAGAGCTGACTGTTCCGTATTCTGCCGGGGTTGAGATATTTCTTTACGAGGGAGAAGTAACAGGCAATTGTGACGGTGACGGGAACTGAAAACGCAACCTATTCCGGAATATAGTTCCATACTCCGAGTTCACCGTAATTATCGGCAAGATCCTCTTCAAGAGGAATGCCGCAGCTCCATCTCATCACCAGGCTTGAGGCATAGATTTCGTCATCTGTTTCCCTTTCGTCATAGGCAAGAAGTCCGGTGCTGTTATGGGCAATGGTTCTCAGAACGGAGATATTCTGTCTGATGAATTTCACCTGATCGGTGTAATCAGCGTTGGCCACCAGTTTAAAAAGACCGTTCATGGCATTGATGAACACCTGAATGTCATGAAGCTGATCCGTGGTAAACCACTGCCTTGCGGAATCTTCATCTGTTGATCTGATTTCAGTCCCGTCATTATCTTCGGAAGCATCATCGAGGAATACAAAACCGCTGTCTGATGATTCATCATCGTAAGCCGTCATGCTGAGGTCGTAAACAGCTTCATTACTTGCGTTTTCTTTAGAATTATCCCCTGCTGATTCATCCTGATTCCTCTCAGCAGCGGATACATCAGCTTTATTATTGTTTTCAGAACTCATGGCTTCTCACTTAACAGTTATTCTTTAAATATACATGCCGGTAGTTTAACGGCACAGGCAGATTGAGAATGTGTCGCAGACGACATATTCGCACGTTTGCATAAATAAAAATACAGCATGACAATTGTGAAAAATAAAATTAACCGACATTTTTGCTGTAATCGTACCCGAAAAAGTAAAAATTTCTGTTAACCACGAATTATTTTACCTTTTTGCACTTATGCCGTTCACTTTACAGAAGACATGAGTACACATTTATTGAATGACCGGTAATCAGAAATAAAACATCTGCATAAGCAGATTTTTATAAACCTTGAAGGAACTGGTTATGACTCGTGACAACAGCAAATATTATGAATTTCAGGAGCGAACTGCTTCATTGTGTTTCAGTTATCCTTTCGATTTTTATTCGGCAGATAATGTATACAGGACTTCATTCTTGACGTTTTGAATATTCTTTAATAAAGTAACACCTGTCTGACGTTACATGTCGTCATCAGTTGAATATCAGTGCTCTGCAGAGGAACAAAAAGGATAACAGAATATGCTACAGATTGTTTTTTTACCCGGATTTCTGGGAACCGCCCATGAATTTCTGACCTTTGCAGACAAATTCTCCATAGGCGCGCAGATCATATCCCTGCCGGGGTCCGGATGCAGTGATGCCGAGGTGGATTTTACCAGCGTAAATGACTGGCTGGAGGAACAGCTTATAGGCCTGAAGGTAAAGGAATGCATCCTTTACGGATATTCCATGGGTGGCAGAATAGCAACCCATTATGCCCTTACCGCTGAACGTCCGAAGGTTAAGGTAAATGGACTTATCCTTGAAAGCTCCGGTTTCGGCATTGCGGACAAGGCCGAGAGAAAAGAAAGATTCAGAAACGACAAAGTCTGGGCTGAAAAGTTTGCCTCAGGTCCGATGAAGGATGTGGTTACAGAATGGTATGGTCAGCCTGTTTTTGCGGATCTTGATGAAGAGGAAAAGGAAAAAATCATTCTGATGCGCTCACGCAATATCGGAGAAAGAATGGCCAGAACTCTTACCGGACTGAGCACAGGTAAAATGCCTTACCTTGGCAGTCTTATAAAGGATACAAACCTTCCGCTTCTCTATCTTTACGGCGAAAACGACGTAAAATACAGAGAGCTCGCCTTAAAGCTTGCCGAAGCCCGTAATCCCGCCATAACCGTAACCGGAATCAGCGGATGCGGACACAACATTCATATGAAAAAGCCAGAAGAAATAGTACTCGGCATCAGTCAGTATCTTGAGAAGAATTTTTCATAAAAAGGAATCCGTACTGAAAAAACAACCGTTTCTGAGGACACATACCTGAAACTGCTGCCGTTTCCGTATTCTCAGCACCTGCAGGAAGGTAATACGGCATGCCGGTGTACTTCTGCAGAATTACTGCCGTAATGCCCTCCTGAATTATCAGAAATATGCTCAGGTCTGCAGGTACGGATGCGGTGGAGGCTTCAGATGTTTTACCTTTTTATCAAATCAGAACAAATCCCTCAAAGATGCGGTTAAAACACCGGAAATTCCACCCTGCCTCACATCACACTTCTTAAAATTTTTTGACAAATGCCTTAAATAACAATGATTAATTAAACAATCATTTGAATCGCTCTGCAATTGATGTCATAAATTAATGTAGGGGTTCCATAGTCGGGACTGCGGTTATCTGTCTAGTCGTATCAGCCGGATAAGCGCCGTTGATTTTTAAAACCATAGAATGTTTACCTCAGGTTCCGAAAATACTCATCGAATGATGCATAAAACCGGAGCTGTGTCATCTGCCTGTTTCATCTGTTATCAGAACAACTTCAGTAAAAGTCATCCGTGAATTTTACCGTTACATATGATTAGAATCATGTCATCACGGCTGTAGTCCGATCCTTACAGGCTTGTTTCCGGAAGGTAATAATCTATGGTTTCAGGAGTTTTCTTTAGCCCTGTAGTTTAGAAAGCTCCGTATATTATCAGTCGTAAGACCGGAATAATATATCTGGAGAGGACCATGAGCATAGCAACCTACCATGACATTATGACTGAAGAAATGATTTACGGGTTCATTACAACCCTTAAACGTTTTCATCTTTCTGATGCCGAAATTGATTCAGTGATATCAGACATTCACCGGCTGGATTATTTTCCGAAAATGATCGTCGGTATTCCTGATGAGCTGAAAAGTCCTGAGATTATAAAAGCCATAGTCATGTCCATGGACATGAACTTCAGTATTTACAGGAACCTTACCAGAAAATAAATTACTGACGGCCGGCTACCCTTCATGTTCCGGTTATAAAACCGCAGGGACGGAATGATTTTTAAGAACCGCAGGATTCCGTATTTCGATGATATGCGGTTCAGTAATAATGATAATAATAATTAAGCAACAGCACGCGTAAATATCTGTATCACGTATGTCGGTGTTTTCTGTTCAGATATACGTTATGAGTATGCGTTAATAATAAAAACGGAGAGGACATCTGCCAGCATCACATCGGCGACGGATGTCAAAGGAGAGAAAAATGAAAAAGCTTCTTTCGGTGGATGAGCTGATAGGACTTAATAAATTCCTGTGCGGCTCTGAGCAGATAGAAATAAGAGACAGAAACATACTGGAAAACATTGTACAGAACTACGACTCCATAGATGAATCATCAGGCTATAACACCGGACTTGCAGCCATGATTCTCTACAGTATCCTGAGGGAACATCCCTTTGTATACAACAACAGGGAAACAGCGATTCTCGCTGCTACCACCACCATGATCATGAACGGATGCAGTATCCATGCAACTGATGACGAACTGCAGAATCTTGCCAGAAAAATTGAAATCTGTGAAATAAGCAGAGATGAGGCAAAAAACTGGATATACAACCATTATACCGTCCAGTCATGCGAACCGGGTTCGATTAATGAACCTCGGGTCGCAACCGAGGCTTAATGGGCTTTAAACCCCGTCGTGATTATTTCGACAATATAATCCTTCTGTACTCAATATCCCCAGGCAGGAAAAACAGAAAGCTTCATTCTGTTCCATTCAGTTTCTGACTGACCGGAGCGGTGAAACCGAATATAAAAAATGCAGGAATGAATCAGAAGGATAATACTCATCTGATTACTCCTGCATTGCTTAACTGTCTGACACCTGCCGACTGATTATTTTTTCTTCTTCTTTTCCTGTTCAAATCTGGTGATGGTTCTTTCATCCCAGTTCACGTTTTCACGGATAACCGCCGCCGGAGTTCCTGCTATTACACAGTTAGGTTTGAATCTTTTTTTGGTAACGAGAGAGCCTGCACCCACAATGCAGTCTGAAGGAATAATAACGTCTTTTCCCACAAAAACGTTCATACCTATCCATACATGATTTGCCACGTGAATTCCGAATACCGGCTTATTGATGGCAGCATCCGGATTATCCAGATCATAGATGGTATGTCCGTCTGATGCCCTGAGTTCGAGATTCAGTGCAGACAGAAATCTGTCGCCGACAAGAACCTCCAGATTCTTTTCATCGCCTGCATATACATTCATGTTTCCGACATTGCAGTTATCACCGAAGCAAATCGTTCCGTTTCGGTTACTCAGATTGATGTTCACTGAATGTCTGCTCTTGAAGGACCTGCCTAAATAAATAAGACCGTTCTCTCCCATGGTAACCGAACAGGCCTTAAGACACAGATCATCCCAGATTACGATGGCTGAATTCTTTCCACGGTAATTTATGCGGATACGGTATTCCTTTTCTGCGACTTCAGGCGTTATTACGTCACAGGAAACAGAATCATCAGCTCCGGCATGCAGAACAATAATATTGTTTCCCTGTTTGGTGAGATTATCGTCTCTGAACATTGGTGACAGTAATTTATTTTCTGTTAAAGGAAGATCCCTGATTTTCTGCCTAAAATCATTTACATTGAAAAGCATGACTTCTCCATCATAAACCGGTCTGTATTCAGCGTCACATGATACGACAGGAGTCAGAAACCGACTTACACCTGACCGTCGTATGCTTACCGCTATTTAACCGGAAATCTAAATTCTTTAGTATATTGCTGTACAAAAACCGCGATAATTATACTACACAAAGGAGAAATCAAGACTGTCATTCACGCAACAATTTGAGACAGATTATCATTCCATACGTTCTGTCCGGAATTATCCTCCAAAACATGATCAAAACGCTTAAATTTCCGACATTAGAATATTAATCTGTTTAGAAGGCGCAAACTGAACATTGGTGACAGTAATTTATTTTCTGTTAAAAGATTTTTATTCTATTCTTTTGTTCCATTGGCGGAGGTATCCTTGTCAGAAACAGCTTTGGTTGCCGATTTTAAGCAAATACCAAAATTCGTGTGACGTTAAAGGGAATTAAGTTCCTGCTTGATATAGTTCCAGGAATCAACATAATCTGAAGTCACAGAGAAATCAGATTCTGCAAGGAATTTGACAAAGCCATCAGTATCCTGTCTATACCGTCTCACAAATGCCACTGCATCTTTCTCCTTTTCTTCATCTGAAGAGTTTTGCTTGTTATGAAGTACATGATCCAGGTTGCAGGACATATAGTATAACTGATACGGAATATTCCATATCGTCTGAGTGGTTGATAACACATTGAGGCATCGACTCTTTGTCGAATTTCGCTCCCGTATTCCGTCAGCATTGGACGTACGTATCTCAGTTAGAGAGTATTTCGTTTTACTGACCGACGAATCCTCCACCACGTTTTCATCGGGAATGTATGCACCATCAGTATCAGTTATATGAATAATCTGCTGAAAATTAGTTTTTTTCAAGTAATTTGAATTTGCATATTTTTTTACAATATCACAAACAATAGTTCTAATTTTTGAAGGGTTGGTTCCTGGTTTTGAAGTGATATCTCCGTGTGTAATGTGCACATATACGGAACTACTGCTGAATACTTTCTCCAGCATAACGCCAAGAGCTTCATCGTCTGAAGGTCCTTCTACAATTACAAATACGATTTTCTTACGAGCCACTGTATTCCCCCGCCTCTCTGAAGGCAAAAGCAATTTCTGCATTATGAGTCGGCTTATACAGTTCCTCATCTTGTTCGCCAAGCATTATATCCCGATAATAAAAGCTGCGTAGATTATTATTATCCTTAACATTCGTCATGCGTATATAGCGATGATATGGATTTGTAGTCGTGAATGCAATAAAGCCTCGATCAATGGTCTCAAGCGGTCTCAGGTTATGAGAAGTAAAGATGAGCTGACCTTTTCCTTTTTCCGTAATAATACGGAGAAGTTCTCCAAGAAGATACTCAAACACTCCTGCATCCAATTCATCCACTGCAACAGTAATTGATGACTTATTGTAAACCACAATAAGCAACTGGAGAATGGAGATTATTTTCTTGATACCTTCAGATTCATATTTAAGAGGTATCTCTTTGGCTCCTCTATTGGACATAAACTGAATCCTATTTCCGCGTTCTCCATCAGGTAAAAGTAAAGAGCCCAAATCTTTTACACCTACAGTCAGTCCGGGAATCAATTGTGTAAGAACGATATTCATATTAGAAATGATTTTCTCTACCACATTTTTTTCCTTCTCCCGGATCTCAACAGGACTACCAAGTGGCAACATAATAATTCCTTGATAGTCTAGACTACCTTCCGAAATTTTAAACATCAATGGCTGAGCATTCAGACTGATTACTCCTGTATGTGATGTTCTCACTACAAAAAGGCTGGTGTTTCCATAGTTAACCAGGCTCTCAATAATTGAAAAATAGAATTTAAGATCGTTGTCAAAATTGCCTTCTGCCCGATGTACTTCCACATTTTTGCGAATAATTTCCAACAGTTCCTTCGAGAAGATAAAAGACCTGGAAGACGCTTCTGCAAGCTTCTTGGCAACCAGAGAATTGGTAGCTGTCTCTCTGCTGTTTCCTATAAGCAGATGTCTCTTCGCTACCGGAGAAAAACTATCTTCGCAACTGGTATCCATTAAACGACCAATCTTAGTCTGCTTATCTGACAAAATTGGGCATTTGAGCAACTCGTTAAAAATAACGACTTTCCGCTCACCATGATTTAGCTCAACTGTATTCTGAATTGCATCTTGCACGCTTCTTATACTGAATTGATATATAACTGTTTGCGGTTCTTCTTCCAGCAGAATACTAAACTCAAAAGAAAGTCTCGCCTCGTCTGAATCAGCATTGATATAATCGGCAAACTCCAAAGGAACAGGACGCCCGCAAAGCACAATCTTCAAAAGGTCAAGTGCTTCAACAACTGACGTTTTACCGGATCCGTTTTGACCATAAATACCAATAACACTTGCCTTGTAGTCCTTTCTTGCGTTTTTTAAGGAAAGACTGCCATTAATAACGTTTTTAAAGTTTTGAATGCAGATATTCGTAATGCGGACAACTGATGCATTCATATGAGTTACCTCCCCTCATTCCATGAGTCTTATAATTATTGTATCATCGTTTCTCAAGATTACAAATACAAACATTAAAATATTCACAAAATATTCCGATTTCTTTATTCATTTTCAGTTTTTGCAAATTTCATAAATTTAATTATATTTCAGATTTGAATTTCTTTGAACATTCGCTTTGTCAAAACCAAGCTTAAGGTGCAACACTTTTTCGTTACTGTTCACCGCAGACTGAAACAGAAAAACCAATAAAAATTTCACACATTAGTTAAGTGAACGACAAAATTATTTTTTCTGAAATAATCTCAAAGACAGGAGCTTATCACAGAAGGAGTTCCGGGATGCAGAAGCTGAGTCTGCACACTCCTCAAACATAGGCGGTATAGTCACAAAAAAGTTTTGGATGTTCTCTTACAGGATTACTCTACTGACATATTTAATCGGATAAAGATCTGCGAATACGACTTCAGCCTTATTAACGAACGCTTTTAAAGATATCAGCATATTCAGGCTATATCTCATTTTCCATGAGGCAGGTTGTCTGTATTGTATATCTCGAGAACATACTTTTGGTGGACTCCAAAGACAATGAAAAGAGCACTAGCAGAATTCGTTTTACAAAACACGAATCAGACTGTCTGAAAAGACATCACAAGCGTTTTTATTCATCGGGGGTAGTAAAGGAAAGCTAATCAGTATTCAGAACCGTCGATATTGCTGATTATCAGTGAAACTATGTTGTCCATCTCATGGTCGTTGACCTTGGATGCCACGCGGTTGTACTCGGAATTTACCATCAGGGAAAGATCGTTGCTATCTTTGGTGTAGATTTCCCTTGAACCAAGACCTGATTCATCGAATGAATACATAATGGTACGGTAGACGTTATCCTCTTCAGGATTCATTACAGAAAAATCTGTAGATGAAACCATACCGAGAATTCTGTTGAAATTCTGTCGGCCTATAAGAGTCTGAATATTTGAAAGACTGTTAAGATACAGTGAATCATACTGTATTTCTGCTTCCGTGCTGTACCTGAAGCCCAGTTCTGAAACCGGGTATCTGAAAAATTCTTCAGTAAGGCCGCTGGTTGAATAAGCGATTATGTAACCGTTGTCCAGAACATCAGGATTAACGGTTATATCACTCCATGCAAGAATATAGTATCCCAGGGAATCGGTAACACCTGCAGTGACTTCCCCTTCACACTTAAGATCATGGTCAGAATCAACGCATACGGTATATACGCCCTGCGGTACCGGTATTTTTGATTCAGATTCCAGAAGATTATGATTGTGAAGACCGTTGATTTTTACCGGAATACTGTAGGACAAGATATCCCTGTATCCGGTATCAGGAATGTATGACGGAATAACGGAACCGTGACAGGTACTGACGCTGGCAGTATCCATTACCTCGTCAGTCACTGTCTGAATGCCGTCAGACACATTATCGTCATATGATAAAGTCTCATTTTCAGAAGATGCCAAAAGCTCTGCGTCAGCTGAAAATACTTCAGCACACATCAGTGACATCACGGCAGAAACTGCCATAATCAATGCTTTTGAGCCCTTTTTCTGAAAAATCATAACCTTAGCTTTAACCGTTGCGGGACATACATTTTCTGAATAAATTCCGACGTCCCGGAAAAAAACTGTGCATAAAACACATATACTTTAATGGAGTATATGGACATTATAGGGAACTGAAATCAATTTACCCTCGCCAAGTTCACAGTTTGAAACATACATAGCTAAAAAATAACGGAAACAGAATAATTTTGTTTAAAAAACACTCAATACTGATTACATACGGGGAATAAAAAGACTTAATGAAGGCAGTTATCGATTACGGCAGACTGGATGTAACTGAAACAGAATAAAAAAAGCTCCCGATACGGCATCGGGAGCCAAACTTGGACAAAAATAACTTTAGTTGAGGACCAAGGAAATAAATGTCCTTAACCAATAAAGTCATAGAATAGATTTGTCTATTGCTACGGTGGGAATAATACACATAAAACGTTTTCAGAAAATCACTATTAATCACATTTTTACAACATCTGCTTAACATTTTATTTAAATAAACAAATAATAAACACCTGTCAATGATTAGTGGTGATTCATTCTTTACATAACTGCTTTTCGAAAGGTTTTGCAGATAACGGCTCTCTTAAAAGCCTGTCAATTCTGGATGTTTTGCCACTAAGTACAGCAATCTTCCTCAGACATAAAAAAACATCTGACTTATATCCAGAAAATAAATCAGATGTTTTTACTTTTTGACTGCATCAGAATGCTGAAAACCGGTCATCAGTTCATACTGTAATGAACACTGATTATTCAGTTCTCACTCTGATGTTCTTGGTACGGTAATACCTTGCAGCTCCGCTGTGGAACGGAATGGAAACGCCGTCAACGGCATTTTTTTCATTAAGTTCTTCAGTTACCGGAATAATCCCCCTGAAGGTTGTAGCGTGGCTGAACAGATTTTCGGTAATACTCTGAACGCTGTCAGATGAAAGTCTGCGGCTTGCAATGAGCAGTGTTTTAATCCCCACGGTCTGAACCGGCATAATCTGACCTTTGTACGATCCTGGAGGAATGACCGTTTTGGTATAAAAACCGTAGTTATCTATAACTTCCCCTGCTTCGTGGTCATCAACTGATAAAAATCTGATTGGCGTTTCTTCCGCAAGCTTTACCAGTAAAGGCATGCCCACGCCTGCAGTCACAAACATGGCATCGATATCACCGTCTTTAAGACTCTCTGTTGCAGCCTGATAATTGAGATTTACGGACTCGGTATTGTATCCGGCAATACCATAGGCACTCAGGATCTGCTTGGCATTCTGTTCGGTACCTGAATGAAGTTCGCCGATGCTCACCTTCTTTCCGAGCAGTTCGTTGATATGATGGATATTGCTTTCCTCTCTTACCACGATATGACAGGCTTCTGCATACAGAGCTCCAACTGCCGCAAAGTCATCCAGACGGAAACCGCCCTTAAAGGCACCTACCGCATGGTACGCATCATTGCTGACGTCGTTCTGAGCCAGAGCCAGCTGAATATCTCCAGTGTTTATGTTGCGGACATTGGCGGCCGAACCGGCAGAAGAAAGAACAGCCACCTTGAAATCTCCGGTTCTTTCAAGATTGCTTTTTATAACCTTGCCGACTTCCATATACTTGCTGTTTTCGCCGGCGGTACCTATCTTTATATCCTCTGAACCGCATCCTGAAAGAGCAAAAACCGACAGAAGCGTGGCTGTAAAGACTGATAAAAATGTTTTTTTCATGGCAAAACACCCATAACTTAACGGAGATTCAACTCATTACGGATACTGTGCAACTCCGTCAGGACAGACCTTTCGCAACGGATCGTCACGAAAAGAAATATTAAACTTTCCGTGTCTTCCCTTTAATAAGGAAAAACAGATAACCCTACTGACATTTTATAATTTTATCAGTCTGATTAATATGAAGCAGTCCGTATTTCAGAAATAAACCTGAGATTCGGAGCAATTACGGTAACCCGGGAACCTTTAGCTTAAGTCACGATTAAGAGTGAACCTGAAAGCATCAGTTATATTATAGAGGTCTCAGGAAACGGATTCAGAAATATAAATCTCTGCAGATAAATCCTGAATTTCTGAATCCTTTACGATGATTATCAGAGTCCTGATACCGATAAGCTAGACATTATCATGTCTGTTGCTGATGTCAGCAAAAAGATCCGCATTTCTGAATACTGCTTCCAGATGATTAGGACTGAAACGCCATCCGTCCTCGGAATCCTCAAGAGCGTTAAAGCACCACTCGGAACAGAAGTATCTGTTCTTTTTCTGTCTGAATCCCAGAACAACACCTAAAGCTCCGCGTAAGTCGTACTTCTTCCCTTTGGTCTTTTCATAATAAGCCTTAATCTTTTCCTCATCGGTAAAATTAAGCTTACAGAGCAGCCACTGTTCAGGATTATCCACGCTGATTTCCTTTACGCGGACACCGCCGTCACGCGGACTTGAACTGTAGCACTCATAAACCGTGGCAACGGAACCGTCTTCCCTGGTTACGTCCTTCTTTACCGCAAGTTCAACATGAGAGTATTCACCTTTGGTAAAAAGCCTTATGGCTCCGTCTACCATACGATCGTAAAAAGAAGGCCCCGTTCCTTTATAAAACGCCAAATAAATTTCTGCCAAAATACCGCTCTCCTCTGTCTGATATCTTATATGGGCATAATGTTCCCGTACATGTTCTTCATGCGGTCACATGCCCATGCCTCATGATTTAATACTAATCTGAACCTCATCCGGGTTAACCTTAAACATCCGGCAAACATTCACGGAATATAATTATCTTATAAACCGACGCACCTTTTATAACACATAGATAAATCAGACAGAAACTTTAGGATACAGTTTATGCATAAATATTGATTTACACAGCGAATTTGAGATATTTCAGCATCTAAAACAGATTCAGTGATGTTGCTCCATTTCAGCTTCCATCATATCTTTGATGGTACTGCCTAAAAGATCCCTAAGAGCAGCCTGTATGTCGGCTACGGTTTCGATATTATATTCCTGAAGAAGCTGTTTGATAATCTGATGCTTCCCTTCAGTCATCTGGATCCTGTGGACGGACTTTTTTTCTTTAACCATAATGCAAAACTCCTGATTATATAAGTTAAATTATATCTCAGGAATTTTTCTGACATTTTTAGCTATATGTAATTTACAGAGTTTGGTTCACACGCCCTAAAAATCTCTTTGTTTTTCATATTTTAGGGAAGCATTATTCAACAAATGTTTAACATACCTTTAGCCATCTATCGTTTATAATTTCCACGATTCTTCGTGTTAAGAAAAAGCTTTTTTACTAATTAGAAAAGTAATCACATACTCAGTACAGTATATTTTTGAAAATTTTATTACTTATAGCCTATCTGTTAACTAATTTCCATTTTGAAAAATACCCAAATTGCTAGTTATATCTTGAAACCAAACATGATACTCATCCACAGGTATTGGATCCTTGAAAATATTAACCCAATTATGATTTTCATCAATGTATGAATTGGAATTTTTTACATATGTGTATATTTTACTCATATCTAAACTTTTTGTTGTTTTACTTATGCGTATGCTAGGACGCACCTTGTTTTTAAAGTTATTTACCCTTAAGTACACCTTTTCATTGAAAAAAATATCTACAACTCCATCTTCCCTTCTTTTAAGAATAATTTTAGAAGTCTCAGGAGTACACGCAAGAATAGAACATATAACTTTATTTTTAAAATCCAAGTCATTAGTCTGATTCATCATGTCAATGAAATAATTAACACTAGAAATTCTCCTTTCTTCACAGTCTTCCCAAAAATACTTGCTGAGATAACTACAGAAATTCACATCCGGCTGAACGTTATGGGGATCTATATTATCCATTGAAACGATTATTAAGTAGAAATTTTCACTCAATTTATTCAAACCCAACTTATAACTGTAGTTGATGTATTCACAAAATGCATCCATTTGTTTCTTATCTGAATTACAGGCAATATTACTAAATATGACAAATTTAGTTGAGTTATTTTTACTTATTCTATATAGATTTAACCGGTCTTTAATATCTGGCAAGGCATCATTATTGAAAATTTCTGTTTTTTCCTTAAAAATATTAAACCGAGATTCATCTAAAAAAAGTTTTACGTCCAACTGAGGACAAAGAGCAATACACTTTGCCCCATGAAGCTCATTAGATAAATATATACATCCAAAGCCACCATTTGATGAAGATATAAAAGTTATATCCTCATTATTAAGATTGTAGTGCTCTTTTAATTTTTCTATGATGTTTTTTATATAAGATAAACAATTCTTTTCTGGATTACCAAAATAAAAACTAGGGGAAAATTTTATAATGTCTCTAGTTGGGTCATCAAAAAAAATTTTCATTCCATCAAATCTGTCATGCCAACTAATACGGTGAAATAAAGGATAAATATCTCTCTGAATTCCTACAGCACTTAAAAAAACATATAATTTAGTTGTATTATTGTAAATGAAAAATGATTTTAATATTGTTTCATCAAAAATAAAATCATTATTACCAATCTTAATATTATCAATGTAATCAACATTATTACAGTGAATAATATTACTAGATTCTTTCAGTAGTGTTTTAAAATTCAATTCATTCTCCAAATAGTAATTACGTGACCTAACTTTTCTACTTAATTATATGGAATAAAAGCATAATCCTTGTATTTTAGGAGCTCTAGAATACATGCTGTAGAATGGTCGTACAATCCTCCACATTGATTCTAACTTAAACTTTCACCCTTTGCCAATAATTTGCTTTTCTGTAGGACATAATCTGTGATTATCACAATTGACTGTAGGCACACTGCACTGAAGAAAGAAGATTAGAGCAGCTCTCAATCCATAACAGCATTTTAAACAGTATGATCTGACGTTCCACAGTTGAATTTCAACAATTGTTTGATCAATATTAGATCAAACAATTACAAAATTTATGACACACATCATGTATTTTGTATATATAACTATTAATTGTACAATTTTCTACTGCGGAATGTCGGTATGATCGATACACAGCTAAACTGATAAGTATACACCTCAAGGGAGCATTTAAGGGAAAAATATCCAAGTCTTATTCTGTTTTCCGCACAATTAAAAACAATTTGAAGAATTTCTTAGTGATTCATTCTACTGTTTGCAGTTTCACTGGTAATTTGGTTAATCACAGAATTATTGAGAATGTGGTTATTGAAAAAGGACATAATGCAGAGCCCCAAATATCTAGAGTAAAAAATCACGAAGTTCGTCTGAACAGGAATACGTTAGTTGTATTTTGTTGATTTTTTTTGAGCGGGCTCAATAATAAACCGCAGGAGCCCTGCGGTTTATTTCAGGGATTTAAGTTAAAGTCCGCCTAAAGCCTTGGCAAAGACCACGGTATCGTTGAGAGAATTCTGCATTGATTTGCATACTGCAAGATCCGTTGCACGACGGGATTTTCTGGATTCGAGATAATCCTTGAGAGACACGGAACCTGCTTCATATCTGTCACGATACAGAGCTTCCGTCTTTTTGTTTAGTTCAAGCTTTTCTCTGCTGTTGCTTAACTGAATATTGTCATTTTCAATATTGTTAAGAGCCTGATAAACCTCACCGAGTGCCTTGTAATACGTGGTAACAAAATTCATTTCCGCACTGTCGCGGTTAAGCTCCTGAAGATCAATCTGCAGGGAATTCTTGTAGTAGTTTATGAAAGGCAGAGCCAGATTTGCCAGAATCGAAGCTACCGGATTTTCAAAGAACTGTACCAGTTCGGATGAGGAACCTGCTGAAAGCCCAGCTGTCAGACTGAATCTCGGATACATGTCAAGTCTTGCCGCATCCTTTGAGGCCAGAGCTGATTTTACCGAAGCTTCGGCTGATGCCACGTCAGGTCTGATTCTTAAAAGATCACTGCCCAGCCCCGCACGTACGGCCGGAACCTTCAGATCAGCAAGAGATTCCGCAGTAACCACCTCAGCAGTAGGAACCTTGTTTAACAGCATATTCATTGCTGAAATGCTGTTCTTGAGATTGTTGTTCTGCTCGGCAAGCGTCGTACGAACCTCAATAAGATCAGTCTTTGCCTGAAGAAGTTCCAGTTCTGAAATGTAGCCGCTGTCGAATCGGGTCTTCATGATGGAATAAGTCTTTTCACTGTCCTGAAGATTGTTTTCACTGAGACGGATTGCATCCTTGTAGTAGACAATCTGCCAGTATACTGAAGCCACGGATGCTGAAACACTGAGTCTTGCCGCGCGTGCGTCAAAGGTCTTGGCTTCAACATTATAGGATGCAGCCTTGCTTTCGGCAGACAGTCTGCCGAAAAGATCCAGTTCATAGCTAACCTTGAGCGAGCTGTCTGACGAACGGTTGGAGACACCGGTCTTAAGAGGCTTGGATATGCCGCTGCCGAGACTTGCGTTGAGATCCGGAATCAGATCGGCATCGGTGATATCTGCCTGAACCATGGCCTTTCTGACATTAATCAGAGCCTGATAGTAGTCATTGTTGTTGGCAAGAGCCTCTTCGATGAGAGCAGTAAGCTTTTCATCATCAAAACGAACCCAGTAGCTGTCGGTTACGGTAAATTCATTTTCGGAAGCAGTGCCTGATGCTTCGGCAACAGTCCCTGACGTTTCACCGCCTACGGCTCCGTTCACGAAAACATATTCGTCAAGTTCCGGACGCTGATAATCGGAGTGGAGCATGGTGCAACCGCTTAAAATTACTCCGGCAATACAGGCTGAGAGAATACTCTTATTTAAAATCATTGTTTCAACTCCTATTCACGTGCCAGTGCATCAATCGGGTTAAGCTTGGCCGCATTCTTTGCAGGAAGATATCCGAACAGCATACCGATAAGGGATGAGCAGACTACCGCGGCTATAATGGACGTAACTGAAAATTCCATTTTAATGCTCTGCACGAACATTCCGAAAACCACTCCGATGCCGTATGAACAGATTACCCCGCATCCGCCGCCGATAAGACATACCAGCACGGCTTCAATAAGGAACTGCTGCAGGATGTCGCTCTGTCTGGCACCTACCGCCATACGGATACCGATTTCCTTGGTACGTTCGGTAACTGACACCAGCATGATGTTCATTACCCCGATACCGCCTACGATCAGGGAAATAACCGCAATGGCACTGATTAAATAGGTAAATGTATCAGTGGTTGAGGTAATGGTCTTAAGAATGGTATCAGAACTGTTGGTGAAGAAATCCTTGGTTCCGTGTCTTAAGGTCAGTACATGTTCAATGGCTTCCTGGGCCACGGCATTAGGAACGTTATCCTTTACTCTGATGGTCATGGATCCCAGGTATTTTTCATTCACGATACGACTCATGGCGGAGGTATACGGAATGTAGATGTTAAGGGAATCCTGACTGTCAAACGGAGAATCTGAAGCCTTGAGAACACCGATAACCACGCATGGAACCTTGCCTACCATAAGAGTTTTGCCGATTGGATTCTCATAGGCAAAGAATCTCTTTCTGGTGTTCTCATCGATAACCGCAACCTGAGCCAGACTGTCAACGTCCTGCTTGGTGAAAAGATGACCGTTTGCTATCTCGTAGCCCTTTACCCTGAAGAACTGCTCACTTACGCCTGCTACCTTGGCATTTGCGGAAATGTCATGATACTGAGTCAGAAGCGAACTCTGACGGTTCGGAGTAATGGCGTCGGTAAACACCTGCTGTTCCAGAACCTTCATGTCCTGTACGGTCAGAGTCTCAATCTTACCTGATCTGATATCCCCGAAATCCTTGCCCGGGAATACGGAAATGGTGTTGGTACCGATGGAATTGATGTCGCTTACCACCTTGTTGCTGGCGCCTTTACCGAGAGCCACCACACTGACCACAGCCATGATGCCGATGATAATGCCGAGCATGGTAAGAAGAGTTCTCATCTTATGGGAAATCATGGCGATAAAAGCCATTTTAAAAGCTTCTCTGAAGCGGTCCACGTAGGCACGCATCTGCAGAATGAATCCCGCCTTAAGAACCACCCTGTCCTCTTCCGCCAGCTGATGACGTTCAAGACTGACCTTGTCGTTCTTGTAATCGGCAATGATTTCACCGTCCTTGATTTCGATGATTCGACCGGCGTTGGCCGCAATCTTCGGATCGTGGGTAACCAGTATTACGGTATGGCCTGAGGCATTGAGATCCTTCAGGATCTTCATTACTTCCTCACCGCTGTGAGAATCAAGCGCACCTGTAGGTTCGTCCGCGAGAATCACCTGTCCGCCGTTCATCAGGGCGCGGGCAATACTCACGCGCTGCTGCTGACCGCCGGAAAGTTCGCTTGGCAGATGTTCCTTTCTTTCTTCGAGTCCGAGTCTCTTTAAAAGATCGTTGGCTCTATCCACACGCTTGTCACTCTTGATGCCTGCATAAATTGCCGGAATTTCCACATTGCCGGTGGCATTGAGATGACCAAGCAGATGATAACGCTGAAAGATAAAACCGAAGTAATCTCTTCTGAGACCTGCCAGTTCGTCTGAATCAAGATCCGAGGTTTTTCTGCCTTCGATGTAGTATTCACCGGTGGTTGGTTTATCAAGACAGCCCAGAATATTCATAAGTGTTGATTTACCGGAACCTGACTGACCGATGATGGCCACCATTTCACCGGCATAGATTTTAAGATCAATACCGTGCAGGATTTCCACGGTTTCGGTTCCGAGACCGAAACTGCGGGTTACGCCATGAACCTCGAGGAGTGGCTTTTCCGATGTACTGCCGGCTGATTCCGCTACCTGAGCGTTGTTAATGTTATTATCCATTGACATGATAATATCCCCTTAAACAGCTGTAAGCACACTTATCTTAGAGACGAGGACCGCGACGTCTTGAATTGCCGGCCGCCATTGCCGCAGCTTCCGCAGATGCAACATCGGAACCGATGATGATTTCATCCTTTTCGGTGATGCCGTCCACGATTTCATAGTTAATGTTGTCCTTGCGACCTACCGTAACCACTCTTTCTTCAGCCTTGCCGTTGGCACCCTTAACGTAAACCATGTACTTGCTGTTTCCGAGATTCTTGTTGAGCACGGCAATAGGCAGATACAGTACATCCTTGCTTTCACCGAGAATAATGGTGACTTCGGCGGTCATGGACTTGCGGAGAAGGCCTTCGCTGTTGTCCACGTCAAGCAGAGCGTTATAGTAGATTGCCTGGCTGGAACTTGAAGAGCTTGCGCTTGATGATGAGCTTGAGCTTTCTGATTCAGTGGCAGGTTCAATGTCTCTGAAGGTGCTGACAAATTTTCTGTCAGGGAGACCTAAAATGGTGAAATATGAATTCATGCCCGGTTTAACCTTAACCACGTCAGCTTCTGAAATTTCAGCTTCCACGGTCATGGTTTCGAGATCCGCAATCTTAACGATTGTAGGAGCACTCTGAGTGGAAACCACGGTCTGACCTTCTTCGGTAACGATACCGATTACCACACCGTCACGCGGAGCGGTGATTTTAGTGTAGCCTAAATTGGTTTCTGCGGTTGAAACACTGATCTTAGCCTTTTCAATATTTGCATCACATGATTCGAGCTTGGCTCTGGTCTGGGCAAGATTGGCTTCCGCCTTTTCAAGATCGGCATCTGAAGTGGCATTGCCTTTCTTCATCTTGAGCTGGCGGTTGTACTCAAGTTCCTGCTGCTTCAGAAGAGCTTCTGTCTGCTTCTTGTCAGCCTGAACGATACGAAGTTCAGCCTTGGCACTTGATAAGCTGTTCAGCTGAGTACGAGGGTCGATTTCGGCAATCATGTCCCCTTTCTTTACCTTGTCACCAAGCTTTACGTACAGCTTCTGTATCTGACCGTTCACCTGGGCACCGACTTCTACCTCGTTGCGCCCTACCAGAGTTCCGGATGCAAGTACGGTTTCAACAACGTCACCGCGAGAGGCATGTATGGTCATATACTGCAGTTCCTTCTCTCCTCCGAACTTGTAGTATGCGAATCCGCCTACAGCACCGGCTATCAGTAAAGCTATGAGTAATTTTTTCATGATCACGTCCAATATCAGTTGTATGAATCAGTTTTTATAATTTCTGTTTAACTGTTCAGGTCTAGATTTGTTTTAATATTCAGAGTTGCATATCCTCAGGAAGCTGAATTCTTTTTGGATCTGTGTCCGCTTTTTTGGCCGCTTTATCTTTCTGGTTTTGAATTAGTCAGTTTTCAGGTTATCAGGCCTTTAACTTCGTAATACTTTTTTGTACAGACTTTTAGAACCAGATTATCAATGATTCAATCTTTATAATCAGAATTGAAAATCTGTGCGATTTAAAGTTCAGAAAACAGCCAAAAAGGCTAAAAGATCAGCAACTTTAAGGATATTTTTATTCTTAAGCTTATTGTATCCTAAAAAGTCTGGTGAAACTGTTACATTTTGTTTCAAAGGGTAACAGAACATGGAAATAATACGAGGAATATTAAGATTTTTATTCTGGCTGGTGTAAAGGTGTAGACTTAACGCTCAATAATCATACAAAAGCTTCCTGTGTAACACGTTTTCATGCATTCATACAATTATGTTTGTCAGAAATTCAGAACATACTACTTTTTCTTATTACCCTAAAATAAAGATGATGACGAGCTTTTTATATGCAATAATCCCTCATCCTTTGCACACAATTACAAAAACCGTGTACCACCCCGGATTCAGGTATTATTGCACGTTGTTTTACTTATTCTTCTCAATAAAATTTAGTTTCGATAAACAAGACTTATGCTGAGATAAAAACCACTCACGCTGTCGCCATATACAGCTGATGTTTTTAATCAGAAAGAAATCAAAATCCGTTAATTCTGAGCCTTCTGAAATTTTTTGCGCAATATATATAACGTAACTGAATATTAATTGATCCCCCTGAGCGTTATGACCGCCAATACAGCTATACATCCATAATGCAAAATTTTTATAATTATTGAGTCCAAAATGAAATTTACTGATACCAAGTTCCTTCATTAACGGAAATAACTGAAGTGTACAATCATCCTTGCATTGAAGATTTTGGATAATAAAGAAACGGTTTGTGCTATTTTTAATCCTGTTTTTTATAATTTCTATTGTCTGATTTCTTTTAAAGTCATCTCTGGTTAGCAAATTGATTCCAGTAATTTCACTGAAAGTCTTACCGTAAAAAAAATTGCTTAGTATAATTTGAGGGTTGATGGCTATATGAGTAGTCTTAGAAAAATACATTGCCATCTGTAACGAAACGTATCCGCCACCGGAAGAACCAAAGAAAAACAATTTCTTACTACTTATACTAAGCAACGATTGAATTTTTTTTATTATATCGCCACAAAGTTTAATCGCTGATTCATTTTCATCACCGTAATACCACCCAAGACAAAGATCATTAAACTTATAAAACATTGGATCAGCAATATTTAATACAATTGAATCTACAAATTTATGGTATGACCACCTCTTGAATACAGGTAACCTGTCTTTCTTAAGATCTCGGGCTCCAGAAAAAATAACAAACATTGAATCGCCGATTTCTTCTGAATTCGGCATATTAATTAAACATTCAAAATGGTAATTACTGTAATCAATGGAAAAACGATCATGCAGGCAATCTCGTTTCAACTGCTCTAAATGATATGATGGACAGTTTTCATTATCTATGGAGTATCCGGGATCTTTTAATTTGTTGTATGAAAAATCAATCTGTTTTACACAAGACTCATACCCATCATCAATATTCACGTCGGTTAAAGAATTGTATATTTTGTTGTAATTCATATAAGTTACCTAGAAATTGCTTTATAAAAATGAGCCTCATTTTTATAACTTTCCTGAAACAGGCATTTTCAGATTCTACAGTACTGACTGTATATATCACTGCAGGGAAATTACAAAGCTAACGTACATGGTTAGAATTACAGTTCTGAACAATCAGTCTAAGCTTTTTTCCTCTGATGATTTAATGGCAGCTTCAACAGAGGTCAACTTAATGGCTCCGTACAACATTTCCTTACACGCCCCTGAATTAGATATTTTGAAGCTACATAATTGAAGGCTATTATGATTAGCAGGAGAATACAAAACTTTTAACCACATAATTCTGAATTAAGCATCTAGTGCTCATATCTCAGATTTTAATATCTCTGACGCCATACCTAGTGAAAATTAAATCCTTAATTTTTCTGAGCAAGATTACGATTTATATCTTTTTGGTCCAAATGGGCACAACTTAAATTAAGTACCAGATATTTCAGAATTAACTTATTATACAAACTTTATTTAACTCTCAAATATCATTCCCAAAGTATAATCACTGTCTCTAAACGGTATAACAAACGTTCTTGCATTTGTGCAGAAATACACCACTACATAATATGCATGCCAGATGTTTGTTCAGAAAAAATCTTTCATTACCAGCCTAGACTTTCAATTATTTTGTTCACACGATTATCTCCGTAAAGAAAATACGAAGATATCTTAAAGTCGTGTTCTATAAAATAAACAACCTAAATACCTATGCAATTATGATTTTTCTAATATTCGGTAGAAGAATTTCTAATAATAATGCAATTCTTCTGTATTCCTTGCTATCAATGATAGAGACACGTTATCTTACTTATTTTTACTCTTAAGATATAATCTTTGAGTTTCAATAAATTCCTCATAATTTTCGATCTTTTGACTGTCATACTGCATTGCCTGATTATAATAATCTTCAAAGATTAGGGATAACTCACTATTGTGGCTCTTACAATATCCACGATTTTTTATCCACTCTATTCCAACTTTTGCTTCTTTGGCAGGATTTCCGGCTAAAACACAATTAGGAGTGGTAAAACGTTTGGTTACAACAGATTTAGCCGCAACAACACACCCCTCTGGGATAGAGGCCTTTTTAGTTACATATACTCCTTCCCCAATCCATACATGACTTCCTATATAAACACCCTCAGTTAAGTCAATATAGTTTTTAGTACTTTTATCGAATATTAAATGCGGGAGTTCACCAAGCCTAATCGTTATTCCGTTTGAAAACATACACGAATCACCAATTAACAGTTCGGTCGATGGATTGTATAAAAAAAAGACAGTCTGAGAACACTGGAAATTTTTTCCAATTAATAATTTAACATTATTTGCATGATTAAAATTACCAATATCTATTTTTAAACTCTTGATTGTATAGTCAGAAGAATCAATAAATACTGTATTATTGCTTCCATGAATATTTAAACTAATATTAGCTTTTGAATTAAATTTTCCGACTATAATTTTATTGTCTTTTCCGTCAATAACTCCTGTGATGGTTACACTTTCATCACAATTCACATAATTATCTTCTAAACTTCCTTCAATTCTAATCATTTTACCTCCCAATTGCTTGGCGTTGATTATAACTAACATAAAACAACAGACTGTTTGAACATAACTTAATTCTCTAAAGCAATCCCCAAAAGCACAAAAATTTAAAGAACAATCAATATTCAAAACATTAATAGGCATATTAAATGTCTACATGTTTTGCAGATTACTAAATTTACATAAATAGTTTCTGCGGATAATTTAACTATTATTCAAAATCATATCTGATATCTCGTACCTTATTTCACTTTTAACGCACATGTACAACTTCCATGTGCGTTATTATTAATAAGTGAAGCTATTTATTTTCACGATAAATCAAACTTTCCAGCGAACAACACTGTAAATCTGAATCAAATTGTCTGGCTGTCACTTTTGCGTTATGTGCATACGCAATGCGTATTTCGTCATGCGAAATCAGATCGATTATTGCATTTGCATAACCATCAACACTATCTGAATCTACAACAGTACAGTTGTATCCGTCTTCTGCATATGAAGGGAGTCCAACTACATTCTCGCAAACAACACATAATCCCAATGACATACAGATCTTAAATAACAAATCACGCTCACCGGAGTCGTATATCTTAGGTATTATCACAATATCCCAATCAATAACTTCAAACAGCCATTGAATAAGATTTGAATAATTCTGTTTCTTTGGAAGCGACTTTCTCTTGCCTATAACAACTTCAGACTCAACACATATGTGGCTAAAGGAAAGTTTATCCGCATGATTCTTTTCCAGCATTTTGGCTACGGCAAGTAAATTAGAATAATCAATTCTGTTTCTTGTTAAATCCAGAATACCGATTTTACACTTTGCCTCTTCATTATGAGGGATAACATCCTCTTCCTTCATATCTAAATGCCAAAGCTGCTTGTCTAAGCTGTACGGAACTACAGTTACATTCTTATTGACTGCCAATAATTGATCAGCAATCATCTTAGAAGGACATGTAATAAAATCACATTTATTAATTAACCACTGCATTCTCTTCATTAGCAATGCAGATTCAATGTTGGAAAGTTTATAAATTTTATTAAATGAATCAGGATTGAAAGGATTACATACTACGTCGTATATTATCTTTCCGCCATTATTTTTCCATCTTTCGATCCAGTCACTTAATTCAATATCAGAGAATTCATCAATGTTCTCATGAATATAGCAAATACCAGGGTCATTAACGTTAGGTAGCTTTTTATGAGAAGGAAGACTATACACATTCGCAACTTTACTAAAACTATCTGATAACCACGGAGTTACTCGTAACCACCATCTTATATCTTCAAAAGAATCTAAACTTTTTCTTCGTAGAATAAATACTTTGGTAAGATTACTGTAAATATATTTGTATAGATATTCAGCCTTGGTCTGAAGAGATTTCAATATTGGATTGGTTGACATTGAGTCTACCGCTCTATTAATTCTCTTCTTTCCGTATAAACTTGCTAAGGTTGCACTACCTTCTTCCATCAGAGGGATTCTAACATCCTGAGTATAAGACTTTGACTTTGCATGGAATATATATGTATTAGTAGCTATTACCAGTGAGAAACCTGCATTTGTCGCTCTGAAGCAAAAATCATTCTCTTCTCCATATCCTTTAGGAAAATGAATTTCGTCAAAGCCTCCAATTTTATTAATTACTTCCCTTGTTACCCCCATACAGAAGCCATGTATTAACGGAACTCTAGGGTAGTTTCCAAATTCTGTCCAACTTTCCAGGTATGAATTCAACAAATCAGGAGTAAGTCCCTTTGGAATCGGATTTACAGCAGTCTGCTTGTTAACACCTTTGGTGTATGGAATGCTTTGATGACTTGCAGCATTGGAAATAGGACCAACTATGCCCGCTCCGACAGTTGAAAATACAGCATCAGCCATTTTTTCAATCCAACCATCAGTAAGAATAGTGTCGCTGTTTAAGAGAACGAGGAAATCAGCCTTACTCTTATTGATACCTATGTTAACAGCTCTTCCGTAACCAACAGACGACTGATTACGAACAGACGTTATCCAATCAAAATCACGAGTTAACTGCAGTATGTATTCTTGAGTATCCTGCTCACTGGCATCATCAATAATAATACATTTATACATGCAATTCTTTCGGTATTTTTTTAAAGATTCAATACACTTAATTAAATCATCAAGTGCGTTATATACAGGAATAATTACATCAGCAGTCAATTTATTATATTTTTTTAAGACATCAGATTTATGCAAACTGAAGAAATCATTGGACGAAGGAAAAACCTTCCTGTTAAATAAAGAACTATTAATTGTCTTTGCAAAATCATCCATTAGCTTATGTGGATAATAAATAATTTTTTCGTGATTTCTTGTGCAAATTCTTTGATCTGCCAGTGGGTACCATGATTCAAGATTTTTATCAATTGCAAAATTTAATGACAGCTGATCTCTTCTGCTGAACTTGTCAATTTCTGCCCACCAGGTATTCATTATATCTGATAACTTAGGATGCTTCAGATTGAACATCATAAAATTACTCTCTATCAAATCATTGTTTTCATATGACAGAGCTTTATAACGATTAATCTGCTGACTAATTTCGTCAACGTCGTCCTTGCCTAATTCAATACACTTAGAAGCTTCATCATAAACACTCTTCCTTAACGGGTGATAAAAAGCTCCTATCGGTTTTCCTGATTTTAAAAATTTGGCAATCTCATCAGAAATATCTCCAGCAATACAAATATTGGTATCAACCCAAATAGCAATATCGTAATCCTTTAGGAGATAATGAGGATGCGTTTTAACATATCGACTGATTCTGGTTGGGTCACTTGACCAGTATGGTGCGCGACGGACATTCCAAACTCCAGATTCATATTCAGCACTATCAGTATAAAGTACATAGTCAAACTTCGGATCTAGGTACTTAGGACATCTAATTTCATCATAAGAATTAGAACAAGAACTGAATACTGCTATTCTAGGAGATTTGGTTTTATTACTTAAATAAGAACTGATACGCTTGTTTTCTAAATTAAGATCCTTTAACTGCTCTATGTGATACGCAAACACGTCCTTGCAATCGTCTCTTTCAGAATTCAGAGCAGAATTGAAACGCTCAACTACGGAATATTTTCCATCTTTTGGGAATATGTACTTCTTATCTGAATTAATTACAGTTTTAGATGAACCGGCATTCTCAGAGTTATTCAAATAATAGGGATTGTTATAATAAACTTTATCCACCTGTTCATTTAAATCGTTATCAAAAAGCGAAACAGTAAAGGTTGCAGGCAGATTACTAAAGACCTCCTCTGATAATTCAAGAACGAAACCTGCCACCCCCTTGTTAATCCCTTTTTCACGAAGATCATCTCTCTCAACATCGGCCTTTATGGTAAATTTTTGCCCATTTTGAAATTCTAATCTTGCTGTTCGTATATCTAATTCTTTAGAATCTTTTAAGGCCAGCCACCCTACAATTCTGTTTCCTTTTATTTTGGTACCAAACTTTCCAATAACACTACTCATATAATATTCCAAGCGATAAAAATAAGTTAAAATTCCCAATGTTTTTTAGTAAAAGCTTCTTGTTCCATTTCCTCTGAAGTCCAAGAATTTTTCACAAAAATTTTTTCATACTCGTCTTTATTTGATTTCAATTGTGCTGTAGATTTCTGTAATTTGTGATACACAACAGAATCCTCAACATAGAAGATATTCAACCTCCAGAGATGCCTAATAACATCACAATAAATTCTGTCTGATCTGTAATGTCTGCCGTGTTCAGCATCAAGATCACCGACTAAACTGTAAATATCCCTTCGAATATACACACTGAAAAAAGGAGCAAAATTCAATTTAACGTTTTTACCATTACTAAACAGAGGAACAGAATCTATATTGAAGTGTCTGATTGATAAATTAACGTCACATTTATTTTTTTTGTTAGCATATGGAACATGAATCGTAATTGATTCGTTGTCTTCATATAGGACCTGTCTTGGAACTATTAATCCAACATTATCCAATGAGTAAGCCGCCTTTTTCATTGCATAAATTGAATTGCCTGTATATACAGAATCATTATTAACCAGCAGAATGTCGTTATTAACATCAGCAAGATGCATTCCCTGATTTACAGCATAAGTAAAACCATAATTACAGTTATTCTTAATAAGTTTAATTTTTTTATTTTTTTCTAGTATTTCTAATCTTCTTATACAATCCTCAGATGAATTGTTATCCACGACAATAATTTCAGAACAACCTGCAGAGATCAGACTATTTATACACTCTTCTAAATCATCTATAGTTTCGTGATTAGGAATTACTGCTGAGACCTTAAGTTCTTCTTCAGGCTTTTTATTAAGATTAAAACTCTGGTACTTTTCAGATTGTAAATTATGAAGTATTTCAGTTGATGTTATAGTATTGTCAGCCTTGTCATAGTAATAATTTGATAAAATTACCGGAACAGAATATATTTCAAAAGCATTTGCTAACCGTAATATTAAATCATAGTCAACAAGTCTTCTCAAAGAAGCATCAAATCCCCCTATTGCATCATACGACTTGCGGGTATGACCAAAACAGTTCATATCAATGTAATTTCTGTTCTCCAGCAATGATTTGTTGAATGATGCAAATCTCACTGCATAACATTGGTCACTGTTCTTTTTGAATAAATACTGGCCACAGTAAAGAGCTGAGGCTTTAGGGAGTGTTTCAAATGCGCCAACCATTACCTTAAGATAACGATTATCCCAGGTATTATCAGAATCAAGATAGAATATATATTCACCTTTAGATTTGCTTACAGCTAAATTTCTCGAGTAACTACAGCCTTTATTCTTGCGATTTTTTAAAAGAACTATTCTATTATCTTTAATGGATTCAATGACGCTTACCGTATTATCTGTACTGCCATCGTCTACAATTATCAGTTCAAAATTCTGATATGTCTGCGCCAAAACAGACATTATAGATTCCCTAACAACTTTTTCTCGGTTGTATACTGGCATGATTACAGAAACCAGAGTGCTTGAATTATGATTTGCCAATCTGGCCGCTACATTTTCCATGAAAGCAAAGCATCTTTTGTAGTTTTCTGAAAAAGGAGCATACGCTATAGGCATAACCATTGAATACTTTAAATATTCATCAAAATTCCGAGGAGTAAAAACTGGCTGATTACTGTACTTTACCTTGTCAATCAACTTATTCAGTTTTTTATCCCAGAGTGATACCTCAAAGGTCTCAGGCAACTGAGCAATCAGATCCAGAGGAATGTCAAAAACAAAACCGGAATTTCCGTTTATACCTTTGGATACTAAGTCTTTTCTGAATTTATTTGTTTTAACCGTAAAGGACATTCCATTAGGAAATTTCAACAAGGCTTTTCTAGGCTCTTTTGCGTCAGCATCTGTAGAAGCCAGCCAACCGGATATTTTCAGGTTGTTGAACTTTGAATTTAACTTACCTATAACTTTCTTTTTTTCTAGTACGCCTGAATCAGATTCAGTTTTAACTTCTCCAAATATACTGTCATCGTTAAAAATCTGTTTTTTCAATGAGTCCAAATCGATTTTTATTACAGATTTTGCAATTTCACTATTTGTTGATTTATCGATTAATTTAATAATATTTTTTGAATTTAAATGGGCATAAACCTTTTCATCGATCAAAACGCTAAAACCATTATTTATGTGAGTTTTATAGTTCTTTGGATTATGCCTTTTTTCATTGCATAAAACATCTATTGCAAAACCATTAATTTCTACCACAGCATCTCTCGGAGATGTTGAGGAAGGATCTAATAACCAGCCGACAATACGATTGTTGTACAGAACATCAGAAATCCAACCGCAAACTATATTATCCATAAACTTCTCTAGCATATATATTTTTTGTGACTAAAACACAAAGATTATTACCAAATAAGAATTGAAAAAATTAACTTGGCAAAGCTGTTAATTCATCCTTATCCATCCACAACATCGTTCACCAATAATTTTAGATTTATAAAACTAATCGAAAATAACAGCGTTTTTAAATGATGAGGCTTTTCCGTCTTTTTCAGAAACATTTACCTTGACACCTTCAACCAAAGGCCATTCAATACCGATATCAGGATCGTTCCATAAAATTGAATGTTCAGATGTAGGGTCATAGTAGTTTGTACATTTATATACGAACTCTGCTGTTTCACTCATTACGTAGAAACCATGCGCAAATCCTTCAGGTATCCAGAACTGACGCTTGTTTTCGGCAGACAGAATCACACCTACATACTTACCGAAGGTCGGTGAACTCTTTCTGATATCCACTGCAACATCAAATACTGTACCGGATACTACTCTCACCAGTTTTCCCTGCGGATTGTTAAGCTGATAGTGAAGTCCTCTCAATACACCGATACTGGACTTTGACTGGTTGTCCTGCACAAA
>NZ_FOXF01000040.1 GCF_900115655.1 Ruminobacter amylophilus
ACCTAAACTCCGCACGCCCTAGTTTATAACTAGGGCGAATCTCATCATAAAACCATTAAATATCACATTTATTCCCATGTTTTTAAAAAATTCTCTTTATTTTTTTTCGTTATGGGTATAACATAGTCCATGATATATCTAATGAACTATTTATATGACAGACTCAACAGACATCAAGTGGAATTTCTCCAGTTATACAGACAAAAAAGGTAGAACCTACATCATCTCTTACTACAATAAATGGGATTCAGTAAAAAAGCAGTCACGTGTCGCCAAACGTATTCATGTAGGCAGACTTAATACCGATAACGGAAAGGTTTCATTGGGAAAAACCTATCTTGAACAACACCCTGAATATATAGACTGTTCTGTCTTTTATGAAGACAACCGACTTGTTGTCAGGTCTGATGAAGAAGCTTTATCCATTCAGCGGGATGCTGATATTGATTTGTCCTGGAGATGTGACTGCATCTCATTCGGTCTGACCTATTCCCTGTGGGAAATGGCAAAACGATATGGAATAATCAGTTCATTAAAAGCAGCTTTTGGAGAAGATGGCATTGAGCTTCTTAGACTCGGTATTTATGAGTTATGTTCTCATGCCATGGCCATGCATAATTATGAAGACTGGCTTTCCATGTATTATCTTCCTGATGCCCAACCTTTATCCAGTCAGAAAATCAGCAGGCTTCTGGCCACTGTTACCCAGGAAAAAATAGACAATTATTTTAAATTACGCCTTTCGAGACTTACTGAACTTCATCAGCAAAGAAAGGAATATGCCCATAAGAAAGGGCAGTATGTACCTCCCATGATGATGGCCATGGATTCAACCAGCATCAGCACATATTCAAAGTCGATTGATGATGCGGCTTTTGGTCATGCCAAACAGGATGACTTTCTCAAACAGGTTAATCTGACTCTATGTGTGGATTATGAATCCGGCGATGTCTGTTATGCATATGAATCAGAAGGCTCTGTTAACGACATGACCATATTTCCGGATATTATTATGCGGATGAGAAACATTGGTATGGATCTGTCTGACATTTTAGTAGTTACAGACCGTGGTTATTCCTCTGTTATGAACGTTCAAAAACAGATTAACGTTCAAATAAAATTTCTAACTGGTGTTAAGCTTACAGAAGACGCCGTAAAGGCAAAGATTGACCGATATAAGGAAAGACTGAGCAATCCTGTTTTCATGAATGGAGCCTTGGGTGTTTATGCCAGAACCGGTGAAGTCGAGAAATGGAGCTCTACCTGCGACGGTTATACCATAGACCATGATGTCTACCTCCATCTTTATCACTCAGGAACTTTAGGAGAACAGGAAAATGTTAACTTCATGCGTGATGTACAGAGACTTTTAGACATCCAGAACAACAAATTAAAAATCGATCGGAATTTATGGCAGAGATACTCAAAATATTTAGAGCAGGATAAGAAAACAAAGACCTGGTATCTGAAAGCTGACGCAGTGGAAAAAGCCTGCCGTTACAATGGATATTTCGCTTTAAGAACCAATGAAATTTCCAACCCGTTTGATGCTCTTGTTATATACAGAGAAAGGAATATCGTAGAAGTAGCCTTTAAACAGTTTAAGGTTTTGAACGGAGGAGAACGCCTCTATGCCACCGGTTCAACATATAAGGGAAAAATATTCATTCATCTACTGGCTCAGACCTTGAGGATGATGATGTGCGTTAGCGCTGCCGGACATAAAGCGGACGGAAAGGTACTTCCAGGAGAATCATTGGAAAAGGCAATGATACAGCTTAAAAAGCTTCAGGCCACAAAGGCACCGGGAAGAGGTACTTACATAACAAAAGAGATCCCTAAAAAAACCAGAGATCTCTTCGACTTGTTCGGCATACCTTACCCAAAGAAGCAAATCAAAAATTAGAAACTATGATCTGCGGAGTTAGGGGTAAGAATACAGATTATTCAGCCTTATCGGACTCAGTGGTATTCAGATTTGCGATAGCTCTAGCCGGAACAATTGTGGAAACGGCATGTTTGTAAACCATCTGACACACATTGTTCTTCAATAAGATTACAAACTGATCAAATGATTCAACCTGCCCCTGCAGTTTTATTCCGTTCACAAGATAAATTGAAACAGGGATTCTTTCCTTTCGTAAAGCGTTTAAAAACGGATCCTGTAATGATTGTCCTTTGGACATAAGCGTTCCTTATATTATTGTTATTATTTATAATAATTATTGGCCTTAGCCGTCTATCATCTGTCATAAACATTTGAAAGACAATAGCATCTGTAATACAGAACAGATTACTCTGAAAAACAAATACCAGTCACTACAAATGACCGGCTACCGTCGCGCACTGCATCTATCATACAGTCGTTAAGACCTTTCCCTGATTTAAGCGACACGAACAGATACACTCTTCATAACACAGTTTACTATGTCATTACGAGCACGTAAAACAAAACTTTATGTATTGCCCTACATTACATCTTTTTTCAATACTCAGTCAGGAAATATTTTCAGAACATCCACGTTCAGAAACAGATCGTGACTGTTCATATAACTCAGCATGCAAAAAAACTAAATCGTTTATAGAAATACCATATAAAATTTATTATGTAATACATACTTTTACAAAAATTGATATACATCACCATATTTTTTACATTTCTTTGATGTATTCTATATTATCTTTTTCTACGATTCAAATACACTTATTAAAAAAATAGTAATTTTACTTAATTATTTGTATTACTTATATATCCCGACAGATATATATTTATATACTTTTTCTCAATTACTGACACACACCTTTTTTCCTAAGCACTCCAATAATAATCTGGAGATTATTTTCTGACATGGGATCCAGAAAACCAACCTGACTTTTCCAGCCGCGAAGCCAGGTCATCTGCCTTTTGGCCAGCTGACACGTGGCAATAACGGACAGTTCCCTCATTTCCCTGAAATCTACGGAACCATCCAGATACATCCACATCTGTCTGTACCCCACTGAGCGTATTGACGGCAGTTCGGGACTCAAATCTCCGCGGTCGTAGAGTTTTCTGACCTCATCTTCAAATCCCTGTTCAAGCATTTTGTCAAAACGCGCGGCAATAAGCGGTTTAAGATATTTTCTTTCCCTGTCAGGAAGAAGTGCAAATTCCGTCAGATCAACCGGACATTCATAAACACCGTTTTCCCTGATTATATCAGTCATGCTTTTACCGCTGACCAGATAAACCTCATATGCCCTGCCCAGGCGCTGTGCATCATTTTCATTGATTCGCGCCCATGATTCAGGGTCTACTCCGTGCACCAGTTCCCTAAGAGCAGGAAGACCTTCTTCAGCTATGATGGCATTAACCCTGGCCCTCACCTCCGGAGTACTGTTCGGGAGAGGTGACAGGCCCTCTGTCAGTGCTTTGAAATAAAGCATCGTCCCCCCCACAAGAACGGGAACATGCCCTCTTGAAGTAATTTCATTTATCAGTCTGATGGCATCATTCCTGAAACCTGCAACACTGTATGTCTCAGAAGGATCAACTATATCAATAAGATGATGCGGCACGCCCTGTCTTTCCTCAACAGAAGGCTTGGCCGTACCTATATCCATGCCCCTGTAAATAAGTGCAGAGTCCACACTGATTATTTCACCATTAATCTGCTGGGCTAATCTGATGGCAAGACTTGTCTTTCCTGAGGCTGTAGGCCCCATAAGCGAAATGGCTGATGGTTTCATTTTTTCCGTAAATTTTCTATATAAACTGATAAATCAATATTTTCGAATGCAGAACTCAGCTTTTCTTCAAAATATTTTTCGTAAGTTATGCTCTGCACCAGTCTGGCTATCATCTTGGAACTCAGATTTTCCGGTATTCTCGCATTAAAAAGAACTTCCGCCAAAATATCCATGGCATCTCTTACCCCGGTAGTGTCATCCAGTCTTTCAAGCAGGGAAGCAAGTATGTCGGCAAGATTCAGACCGTGTACAATGTAAGGTACTGCCAGAACGGTAAAAGCCGACTTTGAAACTCTTGTGACAAATCCCAGATCATGCAGTATTCCATCCACATACGGCGAAAAAGTTTTTTCCCTGAAATCAAAAGGTACAAGCAGATTAACCGTTTGCAGAAGCTGTCTGCGGTTATCCATAAAAGAATCAGTAAAAAGAGCCTGTGCCAGTTTTTTTATATCAATCAGCCTTATCTGAGATCCGTTGGAAATAACGGCATATTCAGCATCATCGGTAACCGTCACCACCCTGTACAGAGAAAATTCACTTACCTCATCCTTATACCACGGGTCATGCCAGTTAACATCAGCTTCCTGAAAACTTTCATTCTGAAAGCCGCCAGATTTAATACTGACGGGGGCGGTATCTGTGCATGCAGTCAGCGTTTCGTCACGATTGTTTACGCCGGAGCCCTCTGACAACATTTCTGTCGTTTCCACGGCAGCTGTGCCAAACATTTTACTCATGGCATCGCCGGACCACCTGGCTCGTCCGGAACCGGAATAACCGGAGGAAGCTCTTTCGCCAAAGCCGGATTTTCCTCTGCCTAGATTAAACATTCTGTTATAGTTAAGCGATGCTCCTCCGGCTGAATTTCCGTTACAGCTGTTATCCTTCCGTCCGGAAACGTCCTTTCGGAAACTTTCAACATGATCCTGAGTGTCCTTTACGGAAGACGGCATTTCCGAAATGTCACTGTCTGAAGACTCCGATGAATTTTCGACCTGATTCTTCTCTGTCTCAGTCCTTTTAAATACTTCAGGAGGGGTATCAGTACACGTATCAAGCAGTTCATTCAGATCCATTTTTTTTATCTGAGAGCCATTCTCCCCGATTACGGCGCCCTGTGTGTTGCTCTTCATTGAATTCAGAGCCCAGAAATCGGACACGCTTTTTTCATCAAAAGCCAGAGGTTTGACTCCGCCGTAATGGTGACTCTGCTGTGAATTCGCCGTATCATTCATGGTTTCAGGCAATACCATCTGAGCATTTCTGAACACATTCATGACGGATGTCTGTATAAAATCATGAACTCTTCTGGATTCCTGGAATCTCACTTCAGACTTCTGAGGATGAACATTGATATCCACATCTTCCGGGGGCATCTGCAGGAAACATACATATGATACGTCCCCTTTTTCCGCGAACACTGATTCATAAGCCTCACGAACGGCATGAATGACCACCTTGTCACGGACAATTCGCCCGTTCACAAAGAAATACTGTACCGGTTTGCTCTTTGCTCTGACAGAAACATACCCTCTTATTGAAAGAGAAGTATCACTCCATTCAAAAAAATTCAGTTCAGAAGCAATGCCTTTTCCCAGAAGAGCTTCAAGCCGCCTGATCTCATTCTGAAAACCGACAGCCTTAAGATCGTAAACCACCTTACCGTTGTTTTTCAGCACAAACGCCACATCCGGTCTGCTTATGGCTATTCTTTTAAACACCTCTTCAACCTGGAGAAATTCAGTCTTCTCACTTTTTAAAAAGCGACGTCTTGCCGGGGTATTGAAGAAAAGATCCAGAGCTTCAATGGTCGTTCCGTCCGGATGGGAAGCCGGAGATATCTTGGGCTCCTGAGCAATCCCTTCAACTTCAACGGCATAAGCCATATTCTGCGAAGCTGGTTTTGATGTCAGTGTAAGTCTGCTTACCGCGGCAATTGATGCCAGGGCTTCTCCGCGAAATCCCATACTGGTAAGCCTGTTCAGATCCTGAATGGAGGAAAGCTTTGACGTGGCATGACGTTTCAGAGCCAGTGCAAGTTCATTCTGAGGAATACCGCAGCCGTTATCCCTTATCAGTATTTTTTTTGCCCCGCCGTTAACGATTTCAACCAGTATTCTGGTGGCACCGGCATCGAGACAGTTTTCCATCAGCTCTTTTACTACAGCTGACGGTCTCTCAACAACTTCTCCGGCGGCAATCTGATTGGCAACCTGTGGTGGCAAAACCTGAATTGACATTACTTAATCCTGAGTCTCTGTCCTACATTAACCTGTCCTGTACGAAGATTATTAAGCTTCTTCAGAGATGCTACCGATACTCCGTACTTTTTGGCAATTACCGTAAGATTTTCCCCTTTCTTCACCACATGGACAACCGATGCCTTACTTCCGGATGTTCTGCCAGCACTGCCTGATGTTTTGGAAGGAGCTGATGAAGAAACACTTGAAGCCGTATTTACGCATACACTAGGATTCGCTTCAACAAAGTCCTTGATTCCCAGATAAATGCCGTAAGCTATTCTGCGTCTGTACTTATCTGTTGCAAGAAGTCTTTCTTCATCATTATTTGAAAGGTAACCGGTTTCGATAAGCAGTGACGGAATATCAGGAGCCTTGAGTACCGCAAGGGAACGGCTGATAGGAGTCTTTTTATGAAGACGTGTTATCATCTTAAGTCGTCCTAAAAGCTTGTTGGCAAGTTCAAAACCGTAATTCATTGATGAGCTTGACGCAAGATCAACCACGAATGAACAGTCCTTGAGATACTTGTTTTCACCGCACATATGATTAATCGCATCTCCTGCACCGCCGATTAATTTTGTCTGATCTCTTGCCGTAATCTTGTCGTTTTCACGATCAGCCCTATCTTTGGAAAGAACCAGTACGGATGCACCGTTCGCTTCAGAATTGGCCGCACTGTCGGCATGAATTGAAATAAGCATGTCAGCCCTGCGTGTACGGGCTATTTTTGAGCGGTCTCCCAGAGCAATAAACTTATCATTGGAACGGGTCAGATAACCTGTAAGGGTTTTATCACCATTAATGTATTCCAGCAGATACTTGGAAATTCCAAGTGTTACGTTCTTTTCATATGTTCCGTTTTTGCCGATTGCCCCCGGATCCTTACCGCCATGTCCAGGATCAATCACGACAACACAGGTATTCTTGTTCTTTCGTGCATTATGAACAGGCTTCGGAGGTTCAGGACTGGAAAGTCTTTTTTCCACGCTTTCAGAAGGATCATCATTGTCGCTGGCCTCGTTAAGGGTATCGAAAAGAGCATCCTCAAGTACTTCCATGTCACTCTTCTGAGCTGACTTTCCTGCATTTGGAGCTGTGGCAACCAGACTGTTAAGATTTTCTGATTTAGGCCTGTTCACTGTCTGTGGATTTGTTTTCCTGTTCTGACCTTCTGATTTATTACTGTCGGTTCTGGTCACTGCAGTAGCGCCGGCAGGCTTTACCGGCAACAGTTTCTTTCTGTCTGCTTCAGTCTGATTATGAGGAAATTCCATTACCAGTTTTGCACCGCTTCCACTGCTGTTACGATAGGAATTAAAGGTAGGAGTCACAGGCTTTTTCAGTCCGAACACATAAAACACTTCCTGTTTTCCTGAGCCTCTTTTGACTGATTTCAGAATACTTCCGCTGGTAATTGTCGCCATTCCGTACTTTTTCTTAGGATTACCGATATTCATAATTCTGACGGTGTATTCCGTACCGTCCTGAGAAACACTGTAACTGTATTTAGGAGCGTCTTCAGTTTCAATAATGATTCTGGTTGAATCCTTTGTCTGTGAAGCTTTGATTCCGGTTATATCGTTAGCTTCCGCAAATGTTGCAGTCATTCCCAGCAGAACACACAGAACGGCTGCAGCAAAAAACTTTCCACCGGAAAAAAATTTAAAGTAACCACACATCATAAATTATTTTAATAATAAAACTCAGTACAAAAAAATTTCTGAAATATAAAATCAAAGATATCCGCGACTGACTGGCCGGCATGATATCCTTTATTATACACTTGACGGAAATACTATTAATTAAATTTTTGTTAATAAATTAAAACTTTGGAACCGTTACCATAACGTCTGCCGATTCAAACTACAGCGTCTTTGGAAAAACCATGCTTTCCACGACAGCACATCCTTTTTCCGTAAGTCCGGTAACGACTGCATTACGTGTATTGCCGATAATTTCAAGATGAACTTCAAGATCAGCCTCAGGCAGTAATCCCTCACCCTTTGACGGCCATTCAACTATTCTTATGGAATATGGAGAAAAATAATCTCTGATCCCCATCATCTCCAGCTCCTCGGGATCATTTACCCTGTACAGGTCGAAATGATATACAAATGTCTTTCCGGTCTGATACTCTTCAACAAGAGTGTAGGTAGGACTCTTAACCACACCGTTATACCCTCTTGCCCTGATAAAACCTCTGGTCATTGTTGTCTTTCCCGCACCGAGATCTCCGGTAAGGTAAATGGTGGTATCCGGTCTGCATATACCACTGAGTACTGCCCCAAGCAGTTCAGTTTTTGTCTCATCATGTAACGGGAAAACTTTTTTCTGCATATACAATATTCCTTATTTCTCTATTTCTTCGGCGCAATGCCGTTCACCAGCAGTCTTATATGCGGAAGCAGATCAGTGGCACACATGCCTATGTTTCCACCCTCCTGAGCTTCCGCCCTGCCGGCCTCACCGTGAATAAGCACACCGGCGACGGCGGCAATAACCGGCTCCAGCCCCTGCCCCAGAAGTGAAGTAATAATCCCGGACAGCAGATCTCCCATTCCTCCGCTTGCCATTCCTGAACAGCCGGTGTCGGTCAGATAAACCTTTCCGTCAGGTGATGCTATCACGGTAGCAGCAGATTTCAGTACACACACGGCCTTATACTTTTCTGCAATCATGAGAGCAAAGCCGACACTGTCGGATTCTATCGCTGAGGCATCAGTGTCACATAATAATGCAGCCTCCCCGACATGAGGAGTGAGCACCGGGACAGTGTTGAATTCGCAAGAACCCAAATTATGCAGATGATACAGTCCATCCGCATCTATAACCATGGAAGATGAACTCATTATACATTTTTTAAAGACGTTTTCCGCATTCTGATTTCTTCCCATTCCCGGCCCCACCAGCAGAGCTCCTGTAGTCTTTATTTTCTCATCAAGACTGTCTGTTCCGGCCGTCATTATGCATGGATTGACAGAATTAAACGCCTGATGTTCTCCTGAAAGGGCAAGAGCTGTTATCAGACCTGCTCCGGTTCTTAAAGCAGCAAGAGATGACAGAATCAGGGCACCTGTCATACCGGATGAACCTCCGACAAGAAGAACACGTCCCGAATTTCCCTTATGGGCACATTTACTTCTTAACGGAAGCCACGGGCGGATATCGTCGTAAGCTACCAGATGTTTTTCCGTCCCTGACCTGCGGGCTGCAACTATATTGCTCTCGAAATCAGGCAGGGTATTGCCGACCGCAAACACCTTTCCGCAGAAATCCCTTGCCCTGCCGGTTATTGTCCCGGTCTTAAATGTAAACACGGTATAGGTATAATCAGCCTTTACGGCCTCGCCCCCGACAGGCATTCCGTTATCCGCGTTAAGAAGACTGGGAATATCCACGCTTAAAACAAGAAGCTTTCTTTCGGATTTCAGTCTGTTTATGAGTCTTACCGCATTGCTGATTTTCTGCGAATTCTGACTGCTTCCAACAGCCGTTATACCAATACCCAGCATTGAATCCACAATTACGGCATTGTCACGTATCATCCCGTCGACAAGTTCCTGATTGTCAAAATCCGTTTCATGTCCGCCGCATCCGAGATAATTATCACGTGCATGCACGGCATCAATTCCAGCTTTCTGAGGCACAACCCTGATAACAGAGACATCACTGAAACCGTCCTTCAGCATTGCTGCGGCTATTTCATAACCGTCACCGCCGTTGTTACCAGAACCGACAAAGACCACTACCTGTCTGTCATTCGCAAGTCTGAGTTCCCTGATTTTCTGATAGATTGAATCTGCCGCATACTGCATAAGGGCATAGCCGCTGTCTGTATGATAGATATTTTCCACGGCTCTTATTTGTGCACAATCAAGCACTGTTTGTGCTAAAGTATCAGTAAAGGGTATATGTGTAAGGGAATAATCTGTCATGAACGAGCTCTCTAACGAATTACCGGATCTAACAAGTGATTTCTGGTTAAAACTGAAACAGAAATGCAGTGAACTGCAAATCATTTCTCTTCATATTATACCAACTGATTATGCCATTGGCGGTAAAAAGTCTTTTGAAGAAAAATTCGGTAATGGTGTCCCTGAAGATCTTGAATACCTTACCAGAAACCAAGAGGTAAGAAACAACCCGGGGCTGATTCTTGAAGGTGCCCGCTCGGTTATCAGCATATCTCTCAGCTACCACAGTTCAGATTATCCTGCAGATCCTCATACAGGATATATAAGCGCATATGCCAGAGGGCGCGATTATCACAAGGTTATCAAACAGCGTCTTGATCGACTCGGAAACTGGCTGAAAAATACTTTTCCGGACATAAGATTCAGAGCCATCACTGACAGTGCTCCCTTCTACGAACAGCATTTCGCAAAGGCTTCAGTCTTTATGGCAAAAGGAAGAAACAACCTTGTCAGGCTGAAAAATGCCGGAAGCATGATTTTTCTCGGAGAACTGCTCACAACCCTGAACCTTCCTGATCCGAAAAAGATAATTACCATGAATACTGAAAAAAATACGGAGTCTGATTATCCTTTTTTTACGACAGTTCTTAATGATGCCTCAGACGAAAACAGTAATAACTGCATATCCGGTTTATCTTCAGGTAAAAACAGCCTCGAATGTCCGGAGAAATGCAGACTGTGTTTTTCCAGCTGCCCTACCGGAGCCCTTAATCCTAAAAAATTCAGAATCGAAAAATGCATCTCATATCTTACCATCGAATACGGCGGTTATATTCCGGAAGAATTGTGGTCCGGACTTCAGAACCGCATCTACGGATGTGACACCTGTCAGCTGTGCTGTCCGTTCAACAAAAAAACGGATATCACGGCAGATCCTGAATTCTCATCAAGATTCAGTCAGGATTTTTTAAAACTTTCACATCTTTTATCGTTAACTCCGGAAGAATTCAAAAAAAGTTTTTCCGGCACTCCGATACTGCGAATAGGCTATTACAAAATGATGCGCAACTGCATTATTGCAGCAGTAAACACAGGCAGCTCAGAATACATATCCTGTCTGGTCATTTTAAGGAATTCCGTACTGAAACGAATGAATCTGCTTCATGCAGAAATTACTGCTGGAAATACAGACGGCGAAAATTATTCGGAGCCCGACAGACTGCTTCGTGAAATAAGTGAATGCACCATGGTTCTCAGACATCTGGAACATGCATTCACTCTGCTTCGCAACAATCACGACTGATCAGTGATTTTCAGCCCCGGTAAATCAAAATTTGTACAAACTCACACCAAATTTAAGTTTTACAACAGAATTTACATAAAAGGCTCTCCCTGTGTATTATCATATTAATCACGAAGAGTTATCCGTTTTCCGACTTATAAAAAGGAGGCTGGCATGATTGTTTTAGGTGTTGATATCGGCGGTTCCGGAATCAAAGGTGCACTGGTTGATACAGAAAAGGGTGAACTTGTAAGTGAGAGAATTCGTATTGAAACTCCTCAGCCTGCCACTCCTAAAGCTGTGGCCAAAACACTGAAGGATCTGATTTCGAAATTTGACTATCACGGACCAGTAGGTTGCGGTTTCCCAGCAACTGTACATCACGGTGTAGCATTTACTGCAGCAAACATTGACAAAACATGGATCAATACACCCGCTGAAAAACTCTTCACGGAAACAACAGGTAATGACTGCTATGTTCTGAACGATGCCGACGCGGCCGGTATTGCCGAAATCAAATTCGGTGCAGGAAGGGACGTTCCCGGAGTCGTCATGATGATTACCATAGGAACAGGTCTCGGTTCAGCCATTTTCATAAACGGTCAGCTTTTCCCGAATACTGAACTCGGGCATCTGATTCTGAATGATGACATTGCTGAACACTACTGTTCAGATTCAGCCAGACAGCGACATGATCTGTCGTGGAAAAAATGGGGTAAGCGTTTCAACAAATACCTGCATCGTCTGGAATTTCTGTTTAATCCGGATCTGATTATTTTAGGGGGCGGAGCTTCAAAAAGCTTTGAAAAGTTTTCTGAAAAAATCGACGTAAGAACCAGGGTAGTTACGGCCACCACCCTGAACACTGCAGGAATCATCGGCGCAGCCATGCATGCGGCTGACAGCATGAAAGCCGGACTAAAACCGAACCTTGAGGCAGTCGAAGAGGCTGAAAAAGAAGACGGAGAGTAATTCCGATCCTGATGATATCTTTTTAGTCATAATGGAACCTATCCCCAAAAAACATTAAAGGGAATGTGTACCGCACATTCCCTTTTTCATTGTAAGAAAGATACAAAATACTCTATGCCGGCTCCATATTTCTGATTATCACCCTCACTCCGGCCTCACTGCTGTTTTTCTGAATGTCAAAACCGTATACGGCTCTTACCTTTTTTACGCTGTAATTAGGCCATACCTTGACGTCATGATTGTAATACATACCTGATACAACCGTTCCATCAGCCATTCTCAATCTGACATTCAGGTGCTTTCCCCCAACCACATACTGACTGATAAGCTGAAACACACCGTCAAACAGCGGTGATGAAAATTCCGCCCCCCACGGCTGATCAAACACTAGTACTCTGGCGAAATCCGAAATGAAGTAACCGCTGGGAAGTTCACCATCGGTTACAATAACCTCATCGGTACGTTCACTGCTGTAGCGGTTGGAATCCAGAATAAACTGTTCCTTGAAGAAGTTCAGATATTCCCTTCTTATAGTCAGACCGGCCGCACCTTTGTGCCCACCAAAGGCCTTAAATATTTCAGGATGCTCCTGATTAATTCTTTTCAGTGCGTCACATACATGGTAACCGTCAACGGCACGCACAGAACCGACAAGCAGTTCATCATTCGGGGAATCAGCCATGATTACGGTAGTAAGTCCTGTGAGATCCTTGATTTTTGCCGCCACAATTCCCATTACCCCGATATTAAATGATGAATTGTATAAAACAAGGGCTCCCGGAAGATTACCGTCATATTCCAGCCTTATCTGGGTGAGAGCCGTATTCATCATATCGGCCTCTATATTACGGCGATCAACATTAAAGCTCTGCAGCAGACCTGCTCCGACCTTGGCATCATCTTCCCGTTCAGCAAGAAGACATTTGACACCATAACTCATGTCTGCAATGCGACCGGCTGCATTAATACGCGGGCAGAGAGAAAAAACGATATCCGTAGCTTTAAAATTCTGGCAGTTAAGACCGCATATTCTTATAAGCTCCATTAGTCCCCTGGTGGTTCTGCCGGCCCTGATGAGTCTGATGCCGTAATCAGCCATAAGGCGGTTGTTGTAATCCATGGGAACCATATCGGCTATGGTACCAAGTGCCACGAAATCAAGATAATTGCTCACCACGGGAACGGTTAGGTTTCGTTCGCTGAAATAACCGCGTTTATTAAGTTCGCTTCTAAGTGAGGCCACCACATAAAAAATAACCCCTACTCCGGCAAGATTCTTGGAAGGGAAGGTACAGGTCTGCAGATGCGGATTAACTATAGCCTGCGCGTCAGGAATAATATCTCCTGGAATATGATGATCCGTGATTACAACCTTTATCCCCAGACTTACGGCAAGAGATACGGCTTCATTAGCCGAAATACCGTTATCAACCGTAACAATCACGTTTACTTTGCTTTCTGCGGCAGCCAGAACGATAGACCTGTTCAGGCCATAACCGTCATCCTGTCTGCTTGGTATTTCAAAAGAGACATCGCCGTAATTTATATCCCTGAAAAAACGCATTGCCAGAGCAGTACTTGTAGCCCCGTCCGCATCATAGTCCCCCACAATCATAATTTTATTCTGGGAAACTACGGCATCGGCCAGGATGTTCACTGCTTCCGACATCCCGTGAAGTGAAGGACTTAAAATCCTGTTCAAATCATAGACTGCTTCAGACGGATTCTTTACACCGCGACTCCATAATATACGTGTCAATACCGGATCCAGGTTCCAGTCAGGCAGACTGTGAAGCTCCGTATCAGGAACCCTGTGTACAATTTTCATAACTAATGGCGGCCCATATGCAGAACAAGAAAAACTATATCGTAATACGAAAATTTCTCAAAATACAGAAAAAACGTTTTTCAGTGCTGCATGGCTATAAAATGTACGACACTGATCACATTAGAGATATTATATAAATAGATAATAATATAATCTTTTAATATATTTTATGTCTCAATTTATATAATAACTAAAATAATTTTCTAAAAATTTCGTGTATTCTCGCTTTTTTGGGTATTATATATGATATAGGTCATATTTTTCAGTTTTTTATCAATGCAAGTTGAAATAAATTATCGTTCTCTGTTTTTAATACTGCCGATTCTATTCTGCACTGTGGCTCAGCTTACAGGGTATAATTTTCTGTTGCCAAACGGAAACGGTCACCTGTATACAGCCATTGCCCCGTGCGTTTTTGCTCTCGGACTGGCAATGATAATTCCTTCATCCAACCGCGGCTGGCTGATAACGGGAACGGTAACGTCTTTCTTTCTCATATACAAATTACTGCATCTGATTCAGCCTGATTATACCTATTCATCACTGGTAGCCGCATTTCTCGGGCCTTTGGCAACTGCCCTGCTGCATCCGAGAAGCCATAAAAAAATCACCTTCACGGCCAAAATTCTTAACAGAACAATAACCTTCATGATACTGATGGTGCTGTGCTGTATCCTATGCTTTGCCTCATCATCTCTTTACGAGAATATCCAGACAGGCATCAACAACCTGTATATGAGTCATATATACAACGACAGCTATTCATTCATATACGGAATCATTTATCAGTTCTGTGAAACTTTCGGTTTCGGAAGCTTTATTCTGGAAATACGCCATCTGATTGTTGATACAGGTGTATCCCAGAGTTTCTACAGCACCACCACTGCTGTGTTCACAACCGGTCTGCCGGCATTTTTTCTGGCGATAACACGCACACAGACAAGACGAAAAAGACTTAATTACCTGATGCTTTTTCTGCTGGCCCTGGCCAGTTCAACTACCGGCTACAGCATCAGTATGCTGATGATCTGTCTGCTGTGGATGCAACCGTCACTGTTCGGCCTTTATCTGATAAACTGCGTTTTCTACTACATCATTGGTTATCAGATTCATTTTGAACCGCAGAATATAAGCACTGCCTTTTACAATCCGAATTTAAACATAAGTCAGATAAACATTTATGATATAAAGTTTCTGGCCTTTGCCCTGTTTATTTTCACCTGCAATTATCTTACCGCTACCGCGGTTCTTAAGGAAAAACAGCGCTACACCCAGAAAACAGGTCAGATTATCCGTGTAAAACCACTTATAATCGACATACTGTCAGACCTCGGAACACAGGACTACAGTCTTAAAACAGTTAACATTATCAAGGCTCTAGGAGGCTTAGACAATATCGTTCACGTATCAAAGCATGACTCTACAATAACCTTTACGGTACAGGATCAGTCTGTTATTGATTTTGAACAGTTAAATGCCAATGGTACCGCCACTTTATACAGCGACAGTCTGGCCCACTGCATTTCATACACGTTACGTGACAATGCGGCCGACATTTACGGCAATATTGTAAATATCTCCTCTCACTGTCTGACGGATATTACAAGTGAGTATCATGAAATAGAGCCGTATTCGATTGAAAAAAGCAAATTCAAGAATCTGTACACCTGTAAGGAAGAAATAAATGCCATGGATTCAAATTAAACTGGGAACTACCGATAAAAAGGCTGAAAAAATCGCAGGCATGCTGTCTGGCTTCGGAGCTGCCAGCGTAACCTATATGGACACCATAGATAATCCCGTATATGAACCGCTTCCGGGGGAAACAAAGCTGTGGACCAATACAACCGTAATCGGCCTGTTTGACGCTGATACTGATACCAAACGCATCATCGACTTCTTCTATGAACATTTCGGTGACAAGATAACCTACAAGGTGGAACAGCTTGAAGACAAGGACTGGGTTCGTGAATGGATGGATAACTTCCACCCTATAAAATGCGGTGAACGTCTGTGGATCTGTCCGAGCTGGTGCGACATTCCCGATCCGTCGGCAGTAAACGTTATGCTGGATCCGGGACTTGCCTTCGGTACAGGTACCCACCCTACCACATTCCTATGTCTGTCATGGCTTGACAGCCTTAATCTCAAAGATCAGACAATTATTGACTTCGGTTGCGGCTCGGGCATTCTGGCCGTAAGCGCTCTTAAACTGGGAGCAGGCAAGGCCATAGGTATCGACATTGACCCTCAGGCTATTGAAGCAAGTAATGAAAATGCCCTCAGAAACGGAGTTAAAGACAGACTGGAACTCTATCTTCCTGCCGAACAGCCTGAAGGACTTAAAGCCGATTTTCTGGTAGCCAATATTCTTGCAGGCCCGTTAAGGGAACTGGCTCCATCAATCGCATCAATGGTTAATCCTGGCGGACTGTTTGCCATCAGCGGCATCATAGAAAACCAGTGTCAGGAACTGATGGAAATATACAGTCAGTGGTTTGATCTTGATGAACCTGTATTCAAGGAAGAATGGTGTCGCATTACAGGAAAGAAAAAATAAATTTAAAAATTTCAAGTTATTTTTTTTATAAATTTGCGGTCGGAATTGCAAAATACACTTTAAAATTTGTTTAAAAAATAATAATATATGCGCTCGTCAGTTTATATGATTTTAACCCGTCCTGCAGACAACCACTTATGTGAATACCACTTCACGTCTGCAGTAGTTTTATATTATCGTTGCAAGGTTTGAAATGTTGAATATTAATAATAAAATGAATCCTCAGAGAACCATGACTTCAGAAGAAGTTCAGGCTGCACCTCAGAAACCTTTATATGAATCAGTATTAACTTCAGTAAACAACTTCCTTAACAATCCTGAAAATGCAGACACTACTGACTTATATGAAATCGTATTAAGCGAAGTTGAACGTCCTTTACTCGACCGCGTTATGCAGTTTGTTCATGGTAACCAGACCAAGGCTGCCAAAATGATGGGCATCAACCGCGGCACCCTTCGCAAGAAGCTCAAGAAATACAGCTTAAGCTAATTTACCGGTTACGTTTCAAAACGTAATTCATTTAAAAATAGAACCCCGTTACTGAATAATCCATGTAACGGGGTTCTCTTTTTTGAGCAAAGGTGAAAAATGAAAAGCAGGACGCCTGTATCTTGCCTGCCTTACCTAAATTTTAATGCACAAAACATACGCCTGGGATATAATGAAACGATCGATTGGGAAATATAACAGGACAATACATAAATGGCAGTAAAACTGAGACCTCGTGAAAGAGAATCCATTATTCAGTCATTACGTTCAGGCGTAACTCCCCGTACCGGCCTGCAGTTTATTCAGGTTGGCCGAGTAAAAGAAATAGAATCAATGATTCATGATCTGGATCTTGTAGCCAATGAAGGAAGCACATTCAGACTTGTTATCGGAGACTTCGGTGCCGGTAAAAGCTTCTTTCTTCAGTTAGTACGCAGCATTGCCCATGAAAAGGGACTTGTAACCATGAATGCGGATCTGTCTCCAGACAGACGTCTGCAGTCCTCAAAAGGTCAGGCTCTCAATCTTTATCAGGAATTAAGCCGCAACATGTCAACCAGGGCCAAACCTGATGGAAATGCACTGAATTCAGTTGTAGAAAAATTCATTACCCTGGCAAGAACCGAAGCTGAAGAAACCGGTACAGAATGCTCAGAAGTTATCAAAAAGCTGCTTAAACCTCTTAATGACATGGTAGGAGGATTTGATTTCACACTTGTGATCATGTCCTACTGGAAGGGGTTCAATGAAGGTAAGAATGCTCTTATAGACTGTGCAAATAAATGGCTGCGCGGTGAATATCACAGCAGAATCGAGGCACGTCAGGATCTGGGAGTAAGAACCATTATTGACGACTCTTCCGTTTATGATTTTTATAAACTGTTCAGTGTTTTCGTCCAGATTGCAGGGTATAAGGGATTACTTATTCTGATGGATGAAATGGTAAATCTTTATAAAATCCACAATCTGCGTTCCCGTGAGGCAAACTACGAACAGATACTGAGAATAATCAATGACTGTCTTCAGGGAAATGTCAGAGGCTTAGGCTTCATCATGGGTGGCACCGTTGATTTTCTGGAAGATCCTAGAAAAGGGCTTTACAGCTATGAAGCGCTTCATTCAAGACTTGCAGGCAACGTATTTGCAAAAGCTGCCGGAGTAAATGATTTAAGCGGTCCGGTTATGCGCCTTAACAATCTGACTCCGGAAGAACTGTATGTACTGCTGCACAACATTCGAAACATTTTCGCCTACTATAACGAAGATAATTACCTGGTTCCGGATGAAGCTCTTTCAAAGTTTCTTATTCACTGCTCATCACGTATAGGTGAAGCGTATTTCAAGACACCTAGAAACACGATTAAAGCGTTTGTTGATCTGCTTTCCATTCTGGAACAGAATCCTGAACTGAAATGGGCTGAACTTCTAAAAGACATCAACATAAACAGGGAAGAAGATGAATCCATGCTTGGTTTTGATGTCGCTTCAGACAGTAATAACGAGGAGCAGAACGAACAGAACGATAATGATGATGAACTGGTAAGCTTCAAACTATAGTTCATACTTATACGGTTAACAGGGATAGACTCATGTCTGTATGATAAATGTCAGAGCAGACAGGTTTATCCCTGTTTGTTTATTCACGATGTTAACACCTTAAAATTACAGTGTTACAATTAAATATTATTAACCGCCGGACTTTCACATAATTCCTGCCGGGACAGATACCAGCCCGTGAAATCTGCATTCTGCCCTGAAAATAGATAAGAGATACCCTGTAGATTATTATGACTCAGAAATCAAACTCAGATATGCTAAACCCGCTGATCGTCAGATACCTTCACCATTTGGGCTGGAAACAGCTGAATGAAATACAGGAACAGGCCATTCCATGCATACTTGAAAACAAATCTGACGTAATCATAAGCGCTGCTACTGCCAGTGGTAAGACTGAAGCCGCATTCCTTCCGGTCTGCACGTCAATACTCAATGATAATCCTGAAGGCATAGCCGCAATTTACATAAGTCCGTTAAAGGCATTAATTAACGATCAGTTCAAACGTATCGAGGCAATGGGCGACTTCGTAGGCATAAAGGTAACTCCATGGCATGGAGATATCAACACTCATGTAAAAGCCAAGACGATACAGAATCCATCAGGTATTCTGCTGATCACTCCGGAGTCACTTGAATCTCTTCTGATAAACTATTCAACATGGTATCGTAAATATCTGAAGAATCTACGTTACATCATCATTGATGAATTTCATGCCTTTATCGGTGTTGAACGAGGTTATCAGCTTTTAAGTCAGATGCACAGACTTGAAGTTATTCTGAAAAAAAGAATCACCAGAATAGCTCTCAGTGCCACCCTGAACAATATTGAATCAGCAGGCAGATGGTTACGCTCTGCCCCGAACTCAGCACCACGTATAATTGAAAGCAAATCAGGCAACAAGACTCTTCTGCTGCAGCTCAGAGGTTATGACAGATACAGTAACGATCATGAACAGAAGGATTCAGAAAAACCGTATCATTATGACAATGTTGCTGCCGATCTGTTTAAACTTCTCAGAGGAACAACCAATCTGGTTTTCGCAAACAGCCGTGGCAAAACAGAGTATCTGGCAACCATAATGGACAAGATATCCACCGACAACAATCTGCCCGTTGAATTTTTCCCTCATCACAGTTCACTGTCCAAGGATTTAAGAGAAAGACTTGAAAACCGTCTTAAAACAGCTGATCTCCCGACGACCGCCATCTGTACACAGACGCTTGAACTTGGTATTGACATAGGAGATGTTGTCTCCATTGCTCAGGTTGATGCTCCGTCATCAGTTGCCGGTTTAAGACAGAGAATCGGGCGTTCCGGAAGAAGAGACCGTGCAGCGATTCTGCGTCTTTTCATATCAGAGCTGAGTCCTGCATCAGACTCATCAAATCCTCTTGGATGCCGGCTGAGAGATGAAACCTTTCTGTCAACTTCTCTGCTGGAACTTATGCTGAACAACTGGTATGAACCGCCGGCAACTCATGAGTACGCAATGTCAACTCTCATTCAGCAGATATTGAGCGTAATTGCTGAAGTTGGAAGCATTAAAGCAATTAGCCTCTGGAAGCTTCTCTGTCAGTCAGGTCCTTTTTCACTTGTTTCCTCAAAAATATTTGCCCAGATTCTTAGATCATTAGGCGAGAATGATCTTATTACCCAAATGAGAGACGGAGACCTGACCCTGGGACTTACTGGGGAAAAAGTTGTGTCAAAATTCAGTTTCTACAGCTCATTCAAGGTCCAGGAAGAATATACCATTGACTTTAACGGTTCCACCATCGGTACTGTCCCGTTGAATCAGCCTTTGAGTCTTGGAGACTCTTTCCTCTTTGCAGGCAAAGGATGGCAGGTAATCTTCTTTAACAGTGAAAAGAGACAGATTTCAGTAAAACCGTACAAGGAAAAGGCAAATCCTATTATTATGGACGGAAGACCGAGCAGAATTCATGACGGAGTCAGGGAAAAAATGTTTGAACTGTACTGCGGAACTGAAATTCCATCCTATCTGAATAAAACCGCAGCCAAACATTTTATTGAGGGAAGGGAAATGTTCAAAGAACTCGGACTGAAAGATAACAGATATGTAATGGGACTTGACGGTCTGTATATTTTCCCTTGGAAGGGAGACAAAATCATGAATACCATTGTCCAGATCCTGAAACATTATAAGATACAGGCAAAAAAAATTGACAGTTACATTCTGCTTCCGGGGTTGTCCACAATTACATATAAACAGATAGTTAAAACCATACTGGAATCACCTAAACTTAATGAAGAAGAAATGGCTTCAAAAATCAGCAACCTTGAATACGATAAATATGACAAATACCTGAGCAAAGAGCTAAAGTGCATTCAATACGGGTATCGCAATTTTGACATAGACGGAGCCATGAAATTTTTTGAAGAGGCGCTAGTCGTAAAGACGCCATTTAATCCGAAAAACAATGCCGCCTATAATATCTGCAGTGATATACCAATGAACAGATAAAAACACAGAACCTCAGTGCAACAGACCGGCTTCTCAGCATAGGGAAGCCGGTCTGTCCAACTAAAAAATTCTTACTAAAGAGACATCATCGGCTCAAAAATAACGTATTGAAGGGTCATTAAAATCAACAGAGAATAGATTCCGATAATCACGTCATCAATAGCTATGCAAAGACCTTCAGGTAAATGCCTGAACATCAAAGATATGGGCCATGGCTTTAACATATCCACAAATCTGAAAGTAAAAAAAGCGATGACTACATAGTACCATTCGGTTAGACAGCAACAGGTTACCAGCATACCCACAAAATCATCAAAAACAATTCTGTGTTTATTGGTCATTCCAATGAGTTTTATCAGGCTGGTACATATATACACTGATATCAGTATCATCAGAACAAGTAAGGGGAATTTTATATACCAGTCAAGACTTACAAAAACAATACAGAGAGGAACAGAGGCAAGCGATGTGATGGTTCCCGGTCTTGAGGCCTTTAAGCTTAATCCGAAAGCAGTTGCCAGCAAATGTACAGGGTTGGCTAAATTTATATAACCAAGCTTAGTCTTGTCAGACTTGAATGGTTTATCATTAACCTGATTTGAACCTTCTGTCATAGCAACTCCGTAAAAAACAAAAACCGCACATAAGTGCGGTTTAATTTTATCACAAAATGATAATTTAAAATAAATATATCTAACAGGTTCAGTTACATATTAAGAAGAACAAAAATCTCATTCTTATTCTTTAATACAATCTGATTATTGTCAGATTCAACATCATCAGGACTTAAACGAAGAGTTCTTAATGTGTAGAACAGAAGAGCCTGACGACACTTATACACAACTTCACCGTTTTCCATGCCATAGTCAAGCTCAATAGCCTTTCTCTGACTTTCTGACAGATTAGGATTTGGAATAATATGAAGAGAAACCACAAAGTTCCATCTCATATCTTCATTAGGATCGATATTGGAAGAATCCATCTTACCTACGGATAAAATACGTGACAGAACAAAATCTCTGAAATCATGCTTTTCATGGCAGTATGCACGAACATGCCATCTGATTCCGTCAAAACCTAATGCATGTGGAGAAATGATGCGTGATGTAGCTTCGATCCTACTCATTGACTGATAAGTAATTCTTAAGGAATTCTTATTTAAAATACAGTAAACAATAGTGGTAAGAATCTCAAAGTCCACAGTACGCTTCGGCGGAACAAAACATGCGACACTTGGAGTCTGTAAAAGATAGTTGCTTGTATCATGGAGAATACCCTGAGCATTCATATACAAGTCATTCAGATAGGAAGTTGCACTGCAGATATTATATAAAGGTCTGTATTTCGCAGTTTTAATATATACTTTCTGGTGACGGTCATACTCAAGATTATGAGGTGCCATTTCAGTGTATTTGGCTAAGTCTAACGAAGACTGAGGAATAGAAATTCCAAAGAATTCAACAAGATCGGAACGATTGATATGTCCACTCCAACATAAACGGTAATCAATAAACTCCAATCGTCGTTCCTGATTCCATTTATTTGTACCTGGTTTAGCAATAACCTGTTTTTTCAGTGCATTGGCTACACCTTTAGAAGAGGTCTTTGCTGACTTACCGTTAGCATTAATTGGGTTCATAGTATTTTCCATTGATTTATTGTGCGTATTATAATAATTTACAAATTACAATTTAATGCAATTACAAAAATAATAAATAATAATAAGTAAATTAAGATTTATTAATATAGATGTAGTGTGTACTATTATGGATCAATTTAAAAGGTTTTTGCAAATAAAAAAAATAAAAATCTTATTTTTTCCATTTTTAAATTATATTGTCAGAATCAAAACACATATATTTTTTAATTGCATTTACCGAATTAAATCACTTAGTAATGTAGACAAAACCATAAAAAATGTACATATTCCAAGTTTATTGGTAGGTTATAATTATAAATTTATAAAATATATTGTTATATAATGTTATTATCTTGATTTGAATAATTTTTTTAACGATCCGTATAGAACGAATTTTTATACGCACATACATATCTTTAATGCACTCAACAGATTATAATTATTATATATAACCCAAAATTTGATAGTAACAGACAACGATCCTTAAAACCGCTCAAAAGACCTGAAAAATAAAGCTTTAGCAAATTACAAAACAGCTTAACTCATTTAATAAAAAGACCTTACGCAAAACGCATAGAACTGTGTGCATAAATACATATAGAGATATCATAATAATAAGAAAGCAACTCATCTTTTTAAGAATACTGGCTGCGTGTAAAGAATGAATGGCAGAAGGCACAAAAATTCAGCAAAATGGGTTGCCAGGCTCATTCATAAACGATTAACCCAAGCAGAGATGACATCGAAAAATCAGATAAAGAAATAACTAAGAATATACTTAACCCAGAAAATAAAAGCTATACAGTAGAAACAAAAAAACCGACTGTAAAAGTCGGTTCTCTGAATTAGTGGCGGAACGGACGGGGCTCGAACCCGCGACCTCCTGCGTGACAGGCAGGCATTCTAACCAAGCTGAACTACCGCTCCGCATAAAAAAAATGCCTGGCAATGACCTACTCTCACATAGCGAATGCTACACTACCATCGGCGTGACCGCTTTTCACTTCTGTGTTCGGAATGGGAACAGGTGGTTCAACAGCACTATCTTTACCAGGCGTATCCTGTACAATTTATCAGCTTACTTATCCGAGCCCTTCTCAATACTCACAAGCGCCTTAAAACTTCTT
>NZ_FOXF01000025.1 GCF_900115655.1 Ruminobacter amylophilus
CCTAAACTCCGCACACCCTAGTGTATAACTAGGGTAAATCTCATCACAAATCCATTAAATATTACACTTTTACCCCTGTTTTTTAAGAAATTCTCTTTACTTATTCTTATTACGGGTGTAACACAGTCTATAATATATTTAATGGACTATTCATATGGCAGACTCAACAGACATCAAGTGGAATTTCTCAAGTTATACAGATAAAAAAGGCAGAACCTACATTATTTCTTACTACAATAAATGGGATTCGATAAAAAAACAGTCCCGTGTTGCCCAACGTGTTCATGTAGGCAGACTTAATTCCGATACAGGAGAGGTTTCACTGGGAAAAACCTATCTTGAACTGCATCCGGAATACACTGGTTGTTCTGTCTTTTATGAAGACAACCGACTTGTTATCAGGTCAGCTGAAGAAGCTTTGTCCATCAGACAGGAGGCAGATATTGATTTATCCTGGAGATGTGACTGCATCTCATTCGGTCTGACCTATTCCCTGTGGGAAATGGCAAAACGGCATGGAATAATAAGTTCATTAAAGTCCGTGTTTGGAGAAGACGGTCTTGATCTTCTGAGGCTTGGTATTTATGAACTGTGTTCTCACTCCATGGCCATGCATAACTATGAAGACTGGCTTTCAATGTATTATCTTCCTGACGCCCAACCTTTATCAGGTCAGAAAATCAGCAGGCTTCTGGCCACGGTTACTCAGGAAAAAATTGATGATTATTTTACATTACGCCATTCAAGGCTTACCGAACTTCATCAGCAGAAAAAGGAATATGCCAATAAGAAAGGGCTGTATGTGCCGCCCATGATGATGGCCATGGATTCAACCAGTATCAGCACCTACTCAAAAACGATCGATGATGCGGCATTCGGTCATGCCAAGCAGGATGACTTTCTCAAACAGGTTAATCTGACTTTATGTGTAGATTATGCGTCCGGCGATGTCTGTTACGCATATGAATCAGAAGGCTCAGTTAACGACATGACCATATTCCCGGATATTCTTATGCGGATGAGGAACATGGGGATGGATCTGTCCGATATTTTAGTAGTTACCGACCGCGGGTATTCTTCTGTCATGAACGTTCAGAAACAGATTAACGTTCAAATAAAATTTCTAACAGGCGTAAAGCTTACCGAGGATTCCGTAAAAGCAAAGATCGACCGATATAAGGAAAGCCTGAACAACCCCGTTTTCATGAAAGGAGTCCTGGGAGTTTATGCCAGAACCGGTGAGGTTGAAAAATGGAGTTCTACCTGCGAAGGCTATACCATAGACCACGATGTCTATCTCCATCTTTATCACTCAGGAACCTTGGGTGAACAGGAAAATGTTAACTTCATGCGTGATGTGCAGAGACTTTTAGACATCCAAAACAATAAATTAAAAACGGATCGGAATTTATGGCAGAGATATTCAAAATACATAGAACAGGACAAGAAAACAAAGACCTGGTATCTGAAAGCCGATGCTGTGGAAAAGGCCTGTCGTTACAATGGATATTTTGCTTTAAGAACCAATGAAATATCAGATCCGTTTGATGCTCTCGTCGTATACAGAGAAAGGAATATTGTAGAAGTTGCTTTTAAACAGTTTAAGGTTTTGAACGGAGGTGAACGCCTCTACGCAACAGGTTCAACATATAAGGGAAAAATATTCATTCACCTTCTGGCTCAGACATTGAGGATGATGATGTGCGTCACCGCTGCAGGACATAAAGCCGAGGGAAAAGTACTCCCTGGAGAATCATTGGAAAAGGCAATGATACAGCTTAAAAAGCTTCAGGCTACCAAAGCCCCGGGAATAGGTTCTTACATAACAAAAGAGATCCCTAAAAAAACCAGAGATCTCTTCGACTTATTTGGCATACCTTACCCTAAGAAGCACATCAAAAATTAGAAACTATGATCTGCGGAGTTAGGGGTTAATGTAAACCGGAAATTCAGATAATCAATTTTCGAGTTTATACTTTAACGGCATTTTTATTTATATAAGGCTGACGGTTACTGTCACTGTGCATAACCGGATAATTCATTGAAACAGAGAATGGAAAAGTATTTTCCTGAAGGCAAAAAAAATCCCTGTTAAGGGACTGTCCTGAACAATCTTAATTGGTACCCGAGGCGGGACTTGAACCCGCACGCCATTACGCACTACCACCTCAAGGTAGCGTGTCTACCAATTCCACCACCCGGGCACAATTAGATATTTTATTTTATACTCTTCATTGAGTTTGATGTCTGATGAATGGTACCCGAGGCGGGACTTGAACCCGCACGCCGCTAAGCACTACCACCTCAAGGTAGCGTGTCTACCAATTCCACCACCCGGGCATTCATCGGTATCAGAGGTTTACCCTCTAACGTTTAAGTGCGCTCATTATATCTAATGGGCGCACTCTTTACAACAACTATTTTAAAAATATAGTTAGTTTGCTTCTTTTGTGTTCACTACAGCCTTTTCAGCCTGATCAGCAGTAGTCTTAACATCTTCTTTTACGCTGTTGATAACTTCTTTGGCCTTGTCACCAGCTTCACTTACGGCAGCCTTGGTTTCAGTAGCTGCAGTATTTACTGAATCCTTGGCAGCTTCAACACCGGCATTTACCTGATCTTTTGCTGAATCTACCGCTGACTTCACTTCAGCCTTCGCAGATTCTGCTGATTCCTTTGCGGAATTAACAGCAGCATCAGTATTTTCCTTTACGGCGCTGACAGCAGCATCAGTGTTTTCCTTTACGGCACTGACAGCAGCATCAGTGTTTTCCTTTACGGAACTAACTGCAGCATCAGTGTTTTCCTTTACAGCATCAGCAGCTTCATTAACTGCTTCCTTGCTCTTGTCAGCAACATCAGACATTTCAGTCCTAACTTCTACAGGAGCACCGGCAGCTTCAGTCTTAACTTCTGCAGGAGTATCAGCAATCTTACTGAAATCATCAGCGTTTTCAGTTGAACGATGACTGTTCATGTAACCAAGGACAATTGCCAGAATAAAGAACACGGCGGCAAGACCCCAGGTGGTCTTCACGAAGAAGTTGGCACTGCCTGCGGAACCGAATAAAGTGTTAGAAGCACCGGCACCGAATGATGCCCCCATACTTGCTCCCTTTCCCTGCTGCATTAAAATAAAGGCAATCAATAATACAGAAACAATTAAAAAGAGAACTAAAAGAATCGCATACAAATAACTCATTACATCACCTCAGCTATAGCTGTTTTTGTGGCTTATTCTATCAAAGTATATAAGCTTTTCAAAATTTTTTTGTCCAATGTACCCAATCATACCTAAAAAAAGCTTATTCCCACTATCCGGGAATAAGCTTCTCCCACATTTATATGACTGTCTGAAAAAATTCTTCAGATTAGCTCTGACTCTGCTTAACAATTACATTGGCAATACTGCTGGCAAGTTCCTTCACCAGAGCTCCGTCTTCACCTTCAACCATTACGCGCACCAGAGGTTCGGTTCCTGATTTTCTCAACAGAACACGGCCCTTGTTGCCGAGAATCTTTTCAGCCTTGGCCTTGGCTTCAAGAACTTCGCTGTCGGTAAGAGCATCAAAACCTGAAGAGAGACGAACGTTAACCAGTTCCTGAGGGAACAGCTTAACATCCTTATGAAGTTCACTTACAGGCACGTTATATTCACACATTGCTCTCAGAACCTGTAAGGCACTGATAATACCGTCGCCGGTAGTGGTGTGTCTTAAACTGATGATGTGACCTGAATTTTCACCGCCCAGTGACCAGCCGAGTTCAAGCAGCTTTTCCATAACATAGCGGTCACCGACCTTTGCTCTTTCAAACGGAATACCGAGTCTTCCGAGAGCCTGTTCAAAGCCGAGGTTTGACATCTGTGTACCAACCACGCCGCCGTTGAGTTTGTTGAATCTCTGCTGATATTCAGCAATGATGTACAGCAGAACGTCACCGTCGAGAACCTGTCCCTTTTCATCAACAATCAGAACACGGTCACCGTCACCGTCAAATGCGATACCGAAATCGGCCCTGGTTTCAAGAACCTTGAGAATAAGATTGTTAGGATGTGTTGAACCGTAGCCGTCATTTATATTAATACCGTTAGGAGTATTACCGATGGTAATCACACTGGCACCGAGTTCCTTGAATACCATGGTTGCAACCTGATATGTGGCACCATGTGCACAGTCAAGAACAATCTTCTTGCCGTTCAGTGTATAGGTATTAGGGAAAGTACTCTTACAGAATTCAACGTAACGGCCGGGAGCATCATTTTTTCTGCTGGCCTTACCGAGTTCGGCAGCTTCAACCACGGTCATAGGCTGATCAATAAGGGCTTCAATCTGCAGCTCGATTTCATCAGGAAGTTTGGTACCGTCCTTGGAGAAGAACTTAATGCCGTTATCATAGAACGGATTGTGTGACGCACTGATTACCACGCCTGCCTCTGCTCTGAACGCCTTTGTCAGGTAAGCAACTGCAGGAGTAGGCATTGGTCCCAGCAGAACGGAATCAACACCGGCCGCACTGAAACCTGCTTCAAGAGCAGCTTCGAGCATATAACCGGAAATACGGGTATCCTTACCGATAATAACCCTTTTGGTTCCCTTTTCTGACAGAACCTTACCGGCTGCCCAGCCTAATTTCATTGCGAATTCAGGTACTATAGGATATTCACCAACCTTGCCTCTTACACCGTCAGTACCAAAATATTTTCTATTCATTACTTCTGTTTCCTATTTTTAATAATTTTTCCAATCTGCAATAATTCTCTGAGCTTTGGTCCCCTGGTTTCAAAACGTTTCACATAATTCCAGCATTCCAAAGCCTGAACCGTCTCGGCCACGTCATGAACTCTTATAATCTTGGCTCCTTTGTTAACCGCATACATTGCGAGTGCCAGAGAGCCGGGGAGTCTTGCATTAACAGGAGCTTCAGTAAGCATTCCTATCATTGATTTACGTGAAAGCCCCACAAGAATCGGATAACCGAAGCTGTTGAAGGTTTCCAGTCTGGCAAGAAGCTCATAATTCTGGTCCATGGTTTTACCGAAGCCGATACCCGGATCAATAATGATGTTCTGTTTTGAAATTCCCGCATTCAGGCAGGTGTGAAGCTTTCTGAACAGAAACTCTGAAATATCACCGAGAAGGTCCTTGTATTCAATATTGGTCTGCATGGTCTTTGGTTCACCAAGCATATGCATGATACATACGGGAGCATTCAGTTCCACACAGGTTTCAAGAGCCCCCGGCATGCTCAGGGCTCTGATATCATTAATCAGATGACCGCCGGCATTGAAGGCTTCTTTCATTACTTCAGGCTTTGATGTATCCATGGATATGAAAACATTAAGTTCCTTAGCTATTTTCTCTACTACGGGAACCACTCTGTCAAGTTCCTCCTGAACGGAAACTTCAGCAGCTCCTGGACGGGTTGATTCACCGCCTACGTCAATAATATCAGCACCTTCCTTTACAAGACGTTCGGCATGAGCCATCGCCTTATCAAGAGTATTATGTTCTCCGCCGTCAGAAAAGGAATCAGGAGTTACGTTTAAGATACCCATTACTCTCGGCTGATCCAGAGTAAGGGTTCTGTCATGCGCGGTTAACTTGTATATCATGGTAGTTCTCGGCTAATATCTGTAAAAACAATATATCTCACCGCATTTTACCACAAAGGGCATAAATAGAAATTTTTACCGATATAAATACCGCATGTGTCTGTCAACTTTAAAACCGATCTCAAATTTTCAGGTCTTTCGCGGCGTATCATGCGGTATTCCGACCTGGTCTATCTTCTGAATTTTTCAATCCAGCCAACCGCAAAATCGACCAGTTCTCTCTGACTCATGAAACGGAGTTCCGCATTACCGAGTACAGATTTCTGAACCTTATGATTCTTTTCGAAGTCGGTACCTATTCTTTCAAAATCCTCCCCGTCCACGAACAGTGTTTCATACTCCTTCCAGACTCTTGCGCCGTTTTCCATCACGGCACTGTATTCCGTACAGTTATGCTTTCCGGGATACCCGGCCCGTACATCGGCAAGATGCAGAGAAGTGTTCTTATCATAACCGACTCCGATAAGAAGGACCTTTGCATCAAGCTCATAGAGTCTGCCTATTGGTGATCCGTCCCCGAATATATTGGAAAGGTCATGATCTGACGTCAGATATTCCGCAAATCTGCCCCATGCTGCCACTGAACGAGCCGGATGATCACTGCGAAGTGTTCCCGGCCAGTTTCTGAACATTTCCGCAACCGCCCCCATGGTATTTGTCGGTGTTATCTTTTTATCATAGGCAGGCCAGTTATCCCTGATAATCTGCCAGTACTCTTCCTGGACTGTCCAGTGCACTCCGTCCGCTGGATCAAGATTCTTCCATGACTGAGTCGGCATCATAACCGTTCCTTCAGGACCTACTTTTTCAGTCAGAGCCTCGATTATTGTCTGAGCCCCGCCGCATACATAGCCGATACTGCTCATGGAGGTATGAACCATCAGAACCTGTCCCTTTGAAACTCCGGCCTGTTCCAGAGCCTCAGTTACATCTTTTTTAATTATCGGTCTCATTTTTTCCTCTTTCGTTGTTTATCGTTTAAGAATATCAGTCTTACTGATTATAATTTTATAATGCAGACAGCCTACAGATGCTCCACATCATTTCATTTCGTTTCCTCACCACTCGAAGTCAGCCCCTGTTTTCTCCCGATTCAGGATCCGTCCTCTTCATAAGAATGTCATCATTTGCGTTCATGACGTCTGAACCGCTGTTCTGCCTGCTCAGAATTTCAGGCCATTTACGACACACCTCCGTTTTCTTTACCACGGGATAATACTGCATTGAGGCCGGATAGTTATAATACCGCAGGCTTCAGGTCGCTGTATCACTTGGCGACAGTACCGCTTTCGGAATAATCATCGTTGAATCTGTGGTTGATACCATACCGCCAGGGCCAAAAGACTTATATAAACACCTTACTTTCAGGACATTATTATAAAACGGCAAAACTTACACAGAAACATTTTAAAACAAACATATTCAATGGATCTGTACTTTATTATGGTCAGCAGAAAACCTAAATAATTTCCCTACAGATATTTTCCTCCAAAAAAAAGGTCCTCACTTCTGAGGACCTTGCATTTCAGTTACGGAATAGCTTTAAAAGCTGTCCTGTGACGGCTTTGACGGTTTGTTCTGAGCTCCGTCCTGCTGCTGTTCCCGAGCAGGTTCTGCCTTAGGAGCGTCCCCGCCGTTACCGGATTCAGGGTTCTGAGGCTTGTCCTGATCGTCATTTCCGCTGTCAGCAGACTTGGAAGTGTTGTATCCGTCAGGTTCCCTTACAGGACGTCTTGCCATAAGATCATCAATCTGCTCTGAATCAATTGTTTCGTACTTGAGCAGAGCATCCTTCATAGCATGAAGAATATCCATATTGGTTTCAAGAATTGATTTTGCCCTGTCGTAATTTTTCTGCAGAATAGATCTGATTTCATCATCAATAACATTCTGAGAATTATCTGACATGGCTCTTAATGAAGAAGAACTGTTACCAAGATAGTTTTCGGATTCCTCTCCTTCCAGAAGCTGAGGACCTACCTTCTTGCTCATACCCCATCTGATAACCATGTTGCGGGCCCAGTATGTGGCACGTTCAATATCATTTGAAGCACCGGTGGTCACATTATCCTCACCGAAAATCAGTTCTTCGGCTATGCGGCCGGCAAACAGAGTGGCGATGGAATCCTCAAGATAGCTTCTGGTATAGCTTAAGCGTTCATTTTCAGGAAGATACATGGTTACACCGAGAGCTCTGCTTCTAGGGATAATGGTAACCTTGTATACCGGATCAAAATCAGGAAGCATTCTGCCGACAATGGCATGACCTGATTCGTGGTATGCGGTATTGATCTTTTCCTTCTCGTTCATAACCTTTGAACGGAGTTCAGGACCCATAAGAAGTTTATCCTTGGCCAGTTCAAATTCAGCCTGGCTAACCAGATTCTTGTTCTTGCGTGCTGCTGCCAGAGCGGCTTCGTTAACAAGATTTGCCAGTTCCGCACCTGAGAAACCAGGTGTTCCGCGGGCAATCATCTTGATATCCACATCTTCGGCAATAGGAACATTGCGGGTATGAACCTTGAGAATCTGTTCTCTGCCCTTGATGTCAGGCAGCCCTACGGTTACACGACGGTCAAAACGGCCAGGTCTCAGGAGAGCTGGATCCAGCACGTCAGGACGGTTGGTTGCGGCAATCACGATAACAGCTTCGTTACCTTCAAAACCATCCATTTCAACCAGCAGCTGATTCAGTGTCTGTTCACGTTCATCGTGACCGCCGCCGATACCGATACCTCTCTTTCTGCCCACGGCATCAATTTCGTCAATAAAGATAATGCACGGACACTTGGTCTTGGCCTTGGCAAACAGATCTCTTACACGTGATGCACCGACACCCACAAACATTTCAACGAAGTCAGAACCGGAAATGGAGAAGAACGGTACTTTTGCTTCACCGGCAATGGCTTTTGCGAGCAGTGTCTTACCGGTACCTGGCTGACCTACAAGAAGCACGCCTCTTGGAATCTTACCGCCGAGCTTCTGGAATTTTCCAGGTTCTCTGAGGTAATCAACAAGTTCCTTCACTTCGTCCTTTGCTTCATCACAGCCTGCCACATCGGCAAAAGTGGTATGAACCTCATCTTCCCTGAATTCCTTGGCCTTGCTCTTGGAAAAGCTGAAAGCCCCCTTTCCGCCGCCCTGAGCAGAACGCATGAACCAGATCCATACGAAGATCAGAATGATCATCGGGAACCATGATACGAAAATACTTAACAGCAGACTTGGTTCTTCAGGGAGAACACCTGTTGTTTCAACCTTGTGTTCTTCAAGCTTTGGCAGAAGATCCTGGTCAATCATAGGCATGATGACCTTGAATTTCTCTCCGTTGGTACGGTAACCGGTAATGCTGCGTCCGTCAATCTTAACGGATCTTATCTGATTTGCAGCGATATCAGCCTTGAAAGCCACGTAATCACGCTTTGCAGAAGCATTCTCATTGGCCTCATTGAATGATAAATAGCCATATCCTAAAACAATGGCAACAATAATCATCAGTATTAGATTTTTTTTCATTATTTGTTTTCCTTTTTTCAGGCAAAAAACTACCTGAAAATATCCTGATCTTCTACTTCACTGCCCTTGAAACCAAGACCTACGTAATATACTTCTCTGGATCTCAGTCGTGAGGCATCAGGTTTTCTTACCTTTACTTCCTTGAAGGATCTTCTTAAAAGCTTCAGATAATCTTCCGTTCCTTCACCGTTAAATACCTTAACCACAAAGGAACCGCCCGTTCTTAGTATTCGACGGCACATGTCATAGGCAAGTTCAACCAGATACATGGCTCTTGGCTGATCAACGTTTATATTTCCAGACATGTTAGGAGCCATATCGGAAAGTATTACATCAACCTTGTCATCACCTACTATCTCGAGCAGTTTATCAAGTACTTCCTGTTCCCTGAAATCACCGCAGAGGAAATCAACCCCGTTGATTGGAGTCATTGGAAGTATATCACAGGCAACCACACGCCCGTGCTCACCGACACAACCTATGGCATACTGTGACCAGCCCCCGGGAGCCGCACCCAGATCCACAACTTTGTATCCTTCCCTGATGATTCTGTCTCTTCCCTGAATTTCTTCAATTTTGAAACTGGCACGGGAACGAAGCCCTTTTTTATGAGCTTCCTGTACGTAGACATCATCAAAATGTTCTTTTAACCATCTTGTCTGACTGGCTGTTCGTTTCTTTTTTGTCATTATCGTTTATTTTTATAAATTACGGTTTTCAGATATTCCGGATTTCATACCGAAGATATCATCCCTCCACTGTAAATTTTCTTAATATTCCACCTGTAAATCATATCATATTAACAAATTTATTCCATACAGCAAAATAACAACTTTCCGCATTTATCAATAATATGAAGCAATCCTAAAAGGTTGCGTCCTTAACCCGATACAGTACCGTATGACTGAGAGTTTTCAATTCTGCCGATTACAGGTGTCATTTCTTAAAATATGGGCTGAATGTCTGTTTTTCAAGAGAATATTATCTTATCCCCTAATGATTAAAAAATAACCGGGACTCACGCCCCGGTATGATTTCTATCTTATCAGAACTTCACTGAAGTTGCCCTTGCCTCCCCTGCTTCTGACTTCAATGAGTGTCGGAATCATATTACCGGAAACAATCTGCTCCACATGGGAAATTATGCCGATCTGCCGATCAGACTTGATGCTTCTCAGGGAAATCAGAAGATTTTCCAGTCTTTCATTGTCCAGGGTATCAAATCCTTCATCGATAAACATGTTCTCAACCTTGATGTTTCCGGTTATCAGATCTGAAAGACCTAAAGCCATGCCAAGAGATATTCTGAATTTTTCCCCGCCGGACAGAGAACATATAGGTCTTTCCAGACCTCCCGTATCATGATCGATTACCACCAGTTCAAATTTGTTTTTATCCACAGCTTTTTCTGTTTCCAGATATATGACCTTTAGGGAATATCTGCCGGTAAAGGACATGATGTACTTATTTGCCATTTCAACCAGATAACCATAAGTTATGCGCTGTGCGTATCTGCCAAGGTTATGCTGGGTCCTGAACAAATCCATAAGACGGATTTCAACCTGATGATCCTTTTGGATTTTTTCTATCTGGGCATTGACATCACTGAGTTTTTTCTGATTTTCACGATCCGTCATCAGTTTAAACGCATGAACATTCTTCTGCTGTTCAATGTTCCTGATATCCTCATTGAGCTTATTGTAGAAATCTTCATTTACAGTGACCTGCGGCAGAATAACGACTCCTTCAGGCAGACTGTCCTTCAGGCCGTTAACGGTATTCACATCCTGCTCTATCAGGCATCCTGCCTGTCCGATGTCCCTGTTTAATTTTTCTTCCATCTGTCTGATTTCATCTGTATTTTTCTTGGCAGCATTGTATTCATCCACCGATATACCGCAGCCCTTTAAAGCATCTTCCACAGCTATGCCGTTATCAAGCAGCACCTTTCTGTACTTTTCCTCAGCTTCTGTTATCGACTGTTCCTGAACCGCTTTCTCATTCTCCATTTTTTTCAGTAATGCGGCCGCCTTCTCCAGTGAAACCTGCTTGGATTTCAGTGAGGACTCTGCCCTGGTTACCTTTTCGGAAACGGCTGACTTTCTTTTATTCAGATCCGCTCTGACTTCCGCTGATGATTTACCGTCAAAAAGCTTTTTATGAGCTTCGGCAACATCATTGTTTCTTATAACGGCTTCAGACAGCTCTTTCTTACACTTTTCCACTCTGTCGTGATCTGTTTTCAGACTGCTTTCAGCATTCTGAACCTTAACGGAAACTATTTTCTTTTGTTCCTCAAGCTCCTCCTTTCTGGTACAGTATTCACTGATTGATGTAACTATTTCATCATATTTTCTTATGCCGTTTTCAGCTTTGCCGTAATCACCGAATGCGGAAAGCTCCTGCCAGGTTTTATATTCCGAAGATTCTTCCTTCGGAATTAACCTGTTTATATCGTCAGTTACTGACAGAATGACTTTTTCAGTATTCTGAATATCCTCACCCTTACCGTCAATCTCCTGCTGTTTCTTGACAATATTGTTTGAAATATCCTTAACGGCTCTGCAGCATGAACTGAATTCATTTAATTTCCTGTCCGTTGCACCCGCCTTTTCAATTATGTATGAATCATTGATTTCTGCAAAATTCCATTCAAAAATCCTGCTGTCTACGGACTTGTCAGCAACGGCAAGCACCTCGGAAGTCTCGTTTATGAATTTTTCAACGGCAAGAGCAAAATCTCTCAACAGAACCGTCACACCATTATCTCCGCAGGAACTGATGGACTGCATTACAGCTGCAAACCATTTATCCCTTAATAAACCTAATGAATCTTTTACGGTCTGTGACAGTGTGTTGAAATTTTCAGTTTCCTTATCCAGCAGAGTTCTGTTCATCCTTCCGTCATTAAGTATACTTTCACACTTATGACGCTCCTCATCGATATGCTCCCTGCACTGCTGCACTTCTTTCAGCTTTTCTTCCCTCTGCTGTCTGTAAAGCTCCAGACTGTCCGCATGAAAAGCCTTGGGATGCTCCAGAGAACCGCACAGCGGACACTCTTCTCCCGGTCTGAGTTCTTTGGCAAGCTCGACTATTTTAATCTTTACGTCAATATTCTTGACTTCTCTGTTCAGCTCTTCCAGTGCTTTTTCAGCAAGTTTTATCGGAGATTTTTCTTTGTCATCGTAAAATGCATATTTTTTCCGTAAATCGATAACGATGCCGTGAGTTTTTTTAATTGATTCATACGAATTTCTGAGTTTTTCCTTATTTGAAGAAATCTGCTTCATTTCCACGTACAGTAATCTTCCCTGCTCAGACATATAGGAATTAATCACTTGCTCAATCAGACCAATCTTCCGGCAGTTATCCTGCTGATTTTCATCAAGAGACACCTCAAGTTTTTCGGCATGAGTCAGGATGTCAGATTTCATGTTCTTCAATATGTTTAAGTAATCCGCCAGTTCCTGCTTCTTTTTACGTAAATTGCCTTCATAACCGGCTAATTTCTTCTTTAACCTGTAGTAATCGGTAAGTTTTGACTTCTGGATTGCCCAGAAATCCTTCATATACTCAAATTTTTTGTTTACATCGTAATCTTTATTAAGAGTCTGTAGTTTAGTGCTGATGACGGCCAGTTCATGATCCTGTTTATTCTTTTCATTCAGGCTGTTCTTTTCGTCATTTTCGGCATTGACGAAGATCTTCTGCCTGTTCTGAACATCATTTTTCGCTTCTATCTGTACCTTTTCAAGCTTCTCGGCCTCCTGGATAAGTGGCTGCTTTTCAGTCTCTTCAACAATAATGGTCTTCAGCTCAGAATCATACCGATCTTTTTCAGCCTTCAGTGCGGAGTGTTCCTGCTGTTCTCTCTGAATCTCTCTTTTTTGCTCTTCAATGTTGTTTTCATGCTTTTTCAGAGTATCAACAGCATTCTTCAGATGCAGAAAATCATCACGGCATACAAGTGTTTTTTCATATAGACTGATGTTCATGTAATCAGTCTGAAGTTCTTCCTTTCTTTTTCCGATTCCTGCGATTTCCTCTTTTTTTGCGGCAATCAGAAGCTGTTGCTTCTGAATGTTTTTTCCGCATTCTTTAACACGATTCAGTTTTTCCTGAACTTCTTTTTTTTCCTGCAGTTCTTTTTCACACAGATGCATTTTTTCTTCTTCTTCAGACCGATCCTCATCAGTCATTAACCTGATGGAAGTCTTCACCACTTCCATTTCATTTGTCTGCTTTGACACTTCCTGCAGTCTGTTCTGTAACTGTTTATGGATCTGCTGATAAATTCCGGTTCCCGTCATCTTCTCAAGCAGTACGGTCTTTTCATCTGTATCCTGATTGAGAAATGCCATGAAATCCCCCTGAGGAAGGATAATGACCTTACTGAACTGTTCCCATGACAGCCCGATGTACTGTTCCACTGCTTTTGAATAAGAATTTGGGTGTTCGGTATTCTGCACTTCATAATCTACAGTTCCGTCATCATGAAGAACATGCATTAAGCAGTTAAAAGCCATATTCTTTTTAAGAGCCTTCTCACTACTGTTTCTTTTGGCCTTCTTTCTGTAAATCCTCACAAAGGCTCTGTAACGGATATTCTGCTGACCGATAAAATCAACCTCAGCAAAAGCTTCGTTTTTTCCTCTTGTCATGATGCTCGTTCCACCGGAAGCCTTGATGAACGAACCGTCACCGCATGGAATATATTTACCGCCTGAATCAGTACCTGAGCGCGGAGTAGAGGCATACAGAGCAAGACATACAGCATCAAGAATGGTACTTTTTCCGGCACCGGTGTTTCCGATAATCGCAAAAATCTTATCGGTAACCTGATGTTCAAAATCAATTTCAAAATTTTCCAGACTGGCCAGATTATGTCCTTTTACCTTTAAAATTTTCATTCTTAAAATCTCCGCTACTACTAATTGCCGGTATTCTGCTGTTCGGTTTTTACTTCTTCCACCAGTTCTTCAAGTACCTTTTTCATGTCATCAGGCAAATCAGCCTTCTCATCCCCGCAGCTCTCTCTGTACAGACGTGTAACCAGATCAAGAGGATCAAGGATATCCTTCAGGGAATGAATATCCCTGTTGAAATGTGAACTGTCATCTTTTCCCCTTTTACTTACCATAATCTTCATGTCACACAGACGAATCACGTTCTGTAATTCGTTCAGAGTGCTGTCGGCAAATTCACGGAAAGCGCCTATACTGCTAAATCTGGTATCATCCGGATCAAAACAGATGCTGAAACTGTAAAACGGTCTTATCTCCGGCTTAACCTCGGGAAGGCACTGAAGCTGCCTGATAACATCATCAAATTCTTTTTCAGAAATGCCTTCCTTTTCGGCATCAGCAGGATATCTCACGAGCTTTACGGCTCTGTCAAACACACGTTCGGTAACAGTCACCTCAAATGATTCACGGCGTACCGGCTCTGTCGACAGTTTGTCAGAAACGGACTGTTTTTTTGAGAAGGTAACCATATTGACGCCGTTTGCGTAATCAATTTCCCCGAAATTAATCGGAAAAGGAGAACCGCTGTACCAGATATTGTGAGAAACCTTCTGACGCAGATGAATATGTCCAAGTGCGGCATAATCAAATCCACTGTAAATACCACTGCCTACGGCCTGTTGTCCGCCAATGTAATCCATGGATTTTTCCTCTTCAGCCTTTCTGATTTCAGAACTACTTACAAAACAGTGACCTGTGCATATTACCGGCACATTTTCAGCATCGGTATTGAATTTTTCCTTCACGTATCCTTTAAGATATTCAAGAGCCTGACAATGAACATAACGCATGCATTGTTCATAATTCATTCTGTCAACGGAATCAGGCATGGTAATTGTGCACAGTCTGGACACCGGAATATACGGGAAGGCCACGACAATCCCCTTCAGGATATCCTTATCCACAACAGGATATACTATTTTTTCAAAATCCACTGAACAGCTGTGCAGCTCTGGATCGTAAACTACGGGAAGTTCACCGATGATTCGCAGATGATCACAGAAGGATGTGTATATGCCTATGCTGTCCACCTTTCTTGAACTGTCATGGTTACCGGCAGTAATAACAACATGCATTTCAGGGAATTCAGCATGAAGCTCATTAATGACCCTTCCCAGAAATTTTTCTGAATCAACGGAAGGATTGGAACAGTCAAATATATCCCCTGAAAGCAGAAAAAGATCAGGCCTTTCATCAGACAGCAGCTTAATGACATTTTCCTTCAGTGCGGCATATTCCGCACTTCTGTCATACTGATAAAGATATTTGCCGATATGCCAGTCCGAAGTATGCAGAACCTTTAAATTATTACCCGCAATAATACTTTCATTCTTTACATTCACGTTATTAACAGTCATTCTCAACTCAGCCTCTACTATCTTTAATCATCTTACGGACACGGAATCGGGGACGTGCTGCCGGTAATCAGCGACAGCCGGGGGATAATCAGAATATTTATTATATATAAAACAAGATACCACTAAAAAATATATTTGTCATTATATTTTTAACAACGGCATCATAATTTCGATATGCATCACCTTATAATAAATCAGATTCCATAAACAGAAAACTCAAAAAAAAAGCCGCTTCCACGGGATCTGGGAAACGGCAAAAAAATCTGTATTCTGAAATCTGATATTACTTTGTTGAACCGAATCCGCCGGCACCTCTGGCTGTTTCGGAAAGCTCGTCAACAATTTCAATGCTTTCAACGGCAACCGGAACGATAAGGCTCTGAATGGCTCTTTCACCTCTCTTGAAAGTTATTTCCTTTCCTGTGGTATTGTCGCCCTGTTCATCAACAACAATGTGAGCAATCCATTCTCCGCGGTAATCCGAATCAATTACACCTACGGTATTGCGCAGACCAATCCCCTTGATACCTGCGCCTGAACGGGGTAACAGAAGTGCTACGTGTCCTGACGGAACTTCAGCCGCAAAGCCCAGATTAACAACGTTATCCCTGCCCACAACCAGAGTCACATCCTGCTGGAAATAAATATCCATGCCACCTGCAGACTCGGTTTTATACTCAGGTTTAATAAAATTCTCAACTAAAGGTTTAACTTTCATAATTTACACTCATATGTCGGAATACGGGAAAATTCTAAAAAGAACTCTCCAGTACTGTTTAAACTAACCGGGTCTATTATAGTCTATTTTGAGCCTAAAAATAACCGGTCTTAAAATTTCCCGTGTTTTCTGAACATCAGTTTTATCAGCGCAAATGTTGTATAAATATTCACACACCTCCCAAAAATCTGTATAATGCAGAAAATTTTGAAGGATGTATATTATGGAACTTACCACTAAACAGAAGCTTTATCTCAAGTCAAAGGCTCACGATCTCAAGCCGGTTGTAATGATTGGCCAGAAAGGAGTTACTGACAGCGTAATCGAAGAAATCAAGACTTCCATTGACCATCACGAACTGATTAAAGTTAAAATTGCCGGTCAGGAAAAGGAAGTAAGAGAAGCAGTGGCTGCAGAACTGGCAACCAGAGCCGACATGGCCATAGTACAGATTATGGGTAACAATGTTACTTTCTTTAAGCAGAAGAAAAAAGAAAGCAGTTACAATCTGCCAAAGGCTTAATACGTAGAATTACTTATTATTTATCTGATCAACGGAGACCTGCGGGTCTCCGTTTTTTGTCCGCGACAGGCAGATATGAAAAAAGGAGCAGGCATTACATACCGGGCTCCCTCTTCCTTAACAAAATCAGATAACAAAATATGAAATCACATTAAACGTAAAGAATGTCGTTAATGTAATAGGTTACCTTTCCCTTTGGAGTAACGATTTCAACTTCATCATCAACATACTTGCCCATCAGACCTCTGGCAATAGGAGTCTTGAAGGAAAGCAGACCGTTTTTAACATCAGATTCATGTTCACCAACGATCTTATAGGTGATTTCAGTACCGTCATCCTTTTCAAGCTTAACGGTAGCACCGAAAACAACCTTCTTTTCACCGTCTACCTTAACCTTGGTGATGTCAATAACTTCAGCTGTTGATAACTGAGCTTCAAGATCCTTGATCTTGGCTTCACACATACCCTGAGCTTCTCTTGCCGCATGGTATTCCGCATTTTCCTTAAGGTCACCGTGTTCTCTGGCCTCGGCAATTAAATCAGATATACGAGGACGTTCAGTGCCTTTTAAAAAGTCAAGTTCCTTACGAATGGCTTCAGCACCCTGAACGGTCATTGGAGTTCTATCCATTATGTTCCCCCATTTTTAAAGAATAAAAAAATTGAATCAGCCGCTGTTCGCAGCTGACTCATGCACCAATTTATATTATCGTCAGTTTTGCTGCCGTGCTGTTAATTCACCACACCGCAACGTACTGAGTGTATTTTATCATGATAAGAATTAAATAACTTTATATCTCTCACAACTTTGACTGATTGAACATTACTTGTTCTTTTTTGAATCACTCATGCTGTCGAAGAAAGACTTAACCTTATCAAAGAACCCCTTGACTCCAGGAAGATTGTTTGAAGATTTAGCTCCGTTTCCGCTGATTGAATCGTCAAACTTCTTCAGAAGTTCCTTCTGCTCATTATTCAGATTTACCGGAACCTCAACAATGATTCTGCAGTAGAGATCACCCACGGCTGCCCCGTGGAGTGAAGGGATACCCTTGCCCTTGGCTCTTAACTGAGTACCTGACTGAGTACCTTCCTTAACGGTCAGGGAAATCTTGCCGTCGAGAGTAGGAACCTCAACCTTACCGCCTAAAGTAGCGGTAGTGATGCTGATAGGAACATCAACATAAAGATCCATACCGTCTCTTTCAAAAATCGGATGAGGCTTAACTCTGATAAATACAAACAGATCACCTGAAGGAGCACCGTTTCTGCCGGCTTCACCATAACCGCGGAGGGTCATTCTCATGCCGTCATCAACACCTGCCGGAATATCAACTTCAACTTCCTGCTTATCACGGTAGCGACCTTCACCGTTACACTTCTTACAAGGCTTGTCAAAGATCTTGCCTCTTCCGTGACAGTTAGGACAGGTTTCCTGAATTCTGAAAATTCCGTTACCCTTGAGAACCACGCCGGCACCGTGACAGGTTGGACATTCCTTGGTGGAAGAACCTGCTTCAGCACCTGTACCATGACAGCAGTCACAGGTAACGTTCTTATTGATCTTGAACTTCTTCTTGATACCCTTTACGGCTTCCTCAAGGGTGATTGAAACCTGAAGCTGAAGATCTTCGCCTGGTTGAACTGAAGGACCGCGACGACGACCGCCGGCACCTCCGAAAATATCGCCGAAAGCCTGTCCGAAGATATCGCCGAAGTCGAATCCGCCACCGCCGAAGCCGCCGAATCCGCCACCGCCGAAACCGCCCTGGTTAGGATCAACACCTGCAAAACCGTACTGATCGTATGCAGCTCTCTTCTGCTGGTCACTCAGAACCGCGTATGCTTCGTTGATTTCCTTGAACTTTTCTTCCGCACCGGGTTCCTTGTTGCGATCCGGATGATATTTCATGGCCAAACGCTTAAAGGCCCTTTTTATAGTCTGATCATCGGCATTCTTTTCAACACCAAGGACTTCATAGTAATCACGCTTCTCAGCCATAAAAACAAATTCCCTTAATTTAATCTCAATTCATAACATACAAGTAACGGACTCTGTCAGCTGACAGTGTCCGTTATTCTCTAATAGCGGGGTTCTCCCCCGCTATCTTGCATTACCTGTATGCCGTTAAACTTCTTCGAAGTCAGCGTCACGGGCACCGCCATTGTTACCGCTGTTGCCGTTGCTGCCGCCAGCACTCTGCTGCTGACCTGCTGCGCCGGCTGCACCTGCCTGCTGAGCGTACTGAGATAAAGCACCTGCAATATCCTGAAGCTTCTTTTCAGCAGCTTCGATTGCTGCTAAATCGTCACCGCGGCATGCATTTTCGAGGTTGTTAATAGCCTGGCTGAGTTCAGTCTTAACATTTTCAGGAAGCTTATCGCCGTTTTCCTGCATCTGCTTCTGGTAAGCATGAATAAGAGCATCAGAACGGTTACGTGCGTTAGCCAGATCTGCGAACTTCTTATCTTCTGCAGAGTGAGCTTCAGCTTCACGAACCATCTTCTGAATTTCTTCTTCTGACAGACCAGATGAAGACTGAATGGTAATCTGCTGTTCCTTACCGGTGTTCTTATCCTTTGCACTTACGTGAATCAGACCATCAGCATCGATATCGAAGGTAACTTCAATCTGTGGAACTCCGCGTGGAGCTGCAGCAATACCTTCGAGGTTAAAGTTACCGAGTAACTTATTGTCTGCCGCACGCTTACGTTCACCCTGAAGTACGCGAATGGTTACTGCAGGCTGGTTATCTTCTGCGGTAGAGAAGGTCTGGCTCTTCTTGGTAGGAATAGTGGTATTCTTTTCAATCAGAGTAGTCATTACACCACCGAGAGTTTCAATACCGAGTGATAACGGAGTAACGTCGAGCAGTAACACGTCCTTCTTATCACCTGCAAGTACGGAACCCTGAATTGCTGCACCAACTGCAACTGCTTCATCTGGGTTTACGTCCTTACGTGGTTCCTTACCGAAGAATTCAGATACAACCTTCTGAACCAGTGGCATACGGGTCTGACCGCCAACCAGTAATACTTCATCAACTTCACCAACTGACAGGCCGGCATCCTTTAATGCAGTCTGTACAGGAATCAGAGACTTCTGAACCAGGTCTTCAACCAGAGATTCAAGCTTTGCGCGGGTAAGCTTGATGTTCATGTGCTTAGGACCGGTAGCATCAGCAGTGATGTAAGGGAGGTTGATATCGGTCTGAGTTGCAGATGAAAGTTCGATCTTAGCCTTTTCTGCACTTTCCTTCAGACGCTGTAAAGCGTGGATATCATTTCTTAAATCAATGTTGTTGGTAGCCTTGAATTCGTCAATCAGGTAGTTGATTAACAGGTTATCAAAGTCTTCACCGCCTAAGTGGGTATCACCGTTGGTTGAAAGTACTTCGAAGGTCTTTTCACCGTCAACTTCATCGATATCAATGATTGAAATATCGAATGTACCGCCACCGAGGTCGTATACGGCAATCTTCTTTTCGCCCTTAACCTTGTCTTCACCGTAAGCCATAGCAGCTGCGGTAGGTTCGTTAATAATACGCTTAACGTTAAGACCTGCAATACGGCCTGCGTCCTTGGTAGCCTGACGCTGCTGGTCGTTGAAGTATGCAGGAACGGTAATAACAGCTTCTGTTACTTCTTCACCGAGGATGTCTTCAGCAGTCTTCTTCATCTTCTTGAGAACTTCTGCAGAAACCTGTGGTGGAGCCATTTCCTTGTCTTTTACGTTAACCCATGCGTCGCCGTTAGGAGACTTAACAATCTTGAAAGGCATGATTGAAATATCACGCTGAACTTCAACATCGTCAAAACGACGACCGATAAGTCTCTTGATAGCGAATAATGTATTCTTTGGATTTGTTACAGCCTGACGCTTTGCAACATCACCTACCAGGATTTCACCATCATCGGTGTAACCGATGATTGAAGGGGTGGTACGATGACCTTCCGCATTTTCTAATACACGAGCGTTGCCGTTTTCATATACTGCCACACATGAGTTGGTAGTACCGAGGTCGATACCGATAATCTTACCCATTTTTAAACTCCTATACTTAAATCTTTAAGCCGCATTGTCTTAATCTCTGTCTGCTGCGGCTTTCTTCTTATCTCTACACTATCTTAAATAATGCCTTGTTTTTTAAATTCAAGATTAAAAGTAAAAATTTTTTATTTTTTTTACATTCCTGATGAAACAACAACAAGTGCAGGCTTTAATAAACGTCCGTTCAGTGCATATCCCTTCTGGATAACCCCCATTACGTGGTTGGCAGGAACCGCCGGATTAGGGATATGCTGAATAGCCTGCTGATAGTTAGGATCGAATAATTCATTCAGAGGATCAATTACCTCCACTCCGTTCTTCTTGATGGCCTTAAGGATAAGTTCCATGGTCATTTCCAGACCGGCAATCAGATCCTTCTGCTGTTCATTGTTGCGATCGGAGTAGAAAAGCGCCTTTTCCAAAGGTTCAATGCTTGGAATCAGATCCTTTACAAAGCCTTCAAGAGCAAAACTCTTTGCCTTGCTGATTTCGTTTTCACTTCTGGTAAGAATGCGTTTTACTTCTTCTTCCTTAGCTGCGATTTCTTCGGCAAGCTTCTTCTGAGTCACTTCAATGATCTTCTTCTGCTTGTCTTCATATTCGGCTGTTGCATTCTTCTTGTATTCATCGTACTGAGCCATTACAGTACTCTTTTCCTGCTGCAGTGCACCGAGTTTTCTGTCGAATTCCTTCTGCAGATGATTCTTTTCATCCTTGAGCTGCTTGATTGAAAGTCTTGCAGAATAAAGTTCTGTTCTTAACTGTTCAGGAGTCAGGTTGGCGGCAACTTCCAGAATATCAATTTCTTCCTCAGCCGCTTCTTCTGCTGATTCAGCTTCAGCAGCCTGTGCCTTCACTTCTTCCTGATTTTCAGAATTCTGAGTACTGGTTTCAGCACTTTCGTTTACCTGTTCTTCAGCAGTGCCGGTCTGTTTTTCCTGTTCACTCATAAAAATCCGTCTCCTAAAAATAATAAAACACAATATACATCTAGCTATATAGGGATGAATTTTCGGATTTCAACAGCAAATTCCAAAATGCCGGAAATATTTTCTGTTTTCAGCTTTTCCGAAAGAATCCAGGTATTCCGGCGCTGAAATCACTGCCCCCGTTTTTACCGCAAATCATTATCACGACTGAATCCGTCGACATTAATAAAATTCGTTCTACATACCTTATTTATGATAAAATGCGGGCTTTACTGAAGGCTTTTTCTTTGAAAGTAGCAAATAGTATTTAACTGTTTAACTGATAATTTAAGGTATTTGTTATGCTGATGGAGTACAAAGTTGTTATTGGATGTATTTCTCTGCTTGTTCTGAGTAATGTCTTTATGAACATAGCATGGTACGGTCATTTAAGCAAACTGGCCGACAAGCCCGTATACATAGCCGTTATCGTCTCATGGCTTATCGCTCTTATCGAGTATATGCTGATGGTTCCCGCCAATCGCTATGCCCATGATTACTTTACCATCGGTCAGCTGAAAATAATGCAGGAGGTTATCACCCTTACAGTTTTCGTTCCTCTGTCAATCCTGATGTTCGGCGAAAAATGGAACTGGGACTATCTGTGGGCGGCACTCTGTATGGTTGGCGCCGTATTCTTTGCATTCCGCTCAAAAATTTTTGCCTGAAACATTTAGCTGTCACTATAGAAACAGAGAACCGGACTTTCGTCCGGTTCTCTGTTTTTCAGCATGTTCTGCCTACTAAAAAAGAGCTATCTCACGTTCCGTAAGTTCACGGTATTCGCCAGGCATCAGATCATCGTCAAGCATCACCTCACCGATAGAAATGCGTTTAAGTCCTACCACTCTGTTCCCCGTAAAACCGAACATTCTTTTCACCTGATGATATCTGCCTTCGGTAATGGTCAGCAGCACATGTTTCGGTTCAAGAATTTCAAGTCTGGCTGGTCTTGTCGGTTCTTTCTCACCGCGAAGAAGCACTCCCTTCTCAAACAGTTCTATATTGCTTTCAGGACAGTCTTCAGCCAGCCATACCTCATAGGTTTTTGTGTGGGACTTTTTGGGAGAGGTTATACGGTGCGCCCAGGCCCCGTCATCAGTAATGAACAGAAGACCTTCGGTATCAAGGTCCAGTCTGCCCACGCAGAACAGTCCCCCCGCCTCCTCGGAAAGCAGGGTCAGAACAATCGGATTCATCGGATCATCATTTGAACAGACGCACCCCTGAGGCTTATTTATCATGAAATACCTCTTTTTCTGCTCAGTTACCACTTCAAGACCGTCACCGTTGCAGACAATGGCATCTTCAGGTCCGACCTTGAGTGCCGCATCCTTTACCACACTGCCGTTAACGGTAACCTCGCCTTTACGGATAACAACACCCGCCTCCTTTCTGCTCAGACCGTAATTCAGTGTAAGACATTTATCCAGTCTAATTCTGTCGCCCATTTATTATCCTTATATACAAAAAAATCAGAAGAAAAAATTTTCCTCTGATTTTTTAAAAAACGTCTGCCGTCGGCAGACCGCATTAACCGTGATACTTGTTGAAAATCAGACAGGCATTGGTTCCGCCGAAACCGAAGCTGTTTGACATTACGCATTCAAGTTCAATATCCTTGGCTGAAGTAACAATTGGCAAACCTTCTGCCAGAGGATCAAGATTTTCAATATTGATACTTGGAGCAATGAAGTTATTGTTAAGCATCAGAAGTGAGTAAATGGCTTCCTGCACGCCTGCAGCACCGAGACTGTGTCCTGTCATAGCCTTGGTTGCGCTCAGGAACGGAACATTTTCACCGAATGTTGTCTTGATTGCCTCAAGTTCCTTGGTATCGCCTACCTTGGTTGAAGTACCGTGAGTATTGATGTACTGAACAGGATTGGCTGAAGTTGCCATAGCCTGCTTCATGCATCTCACCGCACCTTCTCCGGAAGGAGCTACCATGTCGTAACCGTCTGAAGTTGCACCGAAGCCTACCAGTTCACCGTAAATCTTGGCACCGCGTGCAAGTGCATGTTCGAGTTCTTCAACAACAACCATGCCGCCACCGCCGGCAATAACAAAACCGTCACGATCGGCATCATAGGTTCTTGAAGCCTTTTCAGGAGTTTCATTGTACTTGGTGCTTAAGGCGCCCATGCCGTCGAACAGACAGGCCAGACTCCAGTCCAGTTCTTCACCGCCACCGGCAAACACGACATCCTGCTTGCCAAGCATAATCTGTTCAGCAGCAGTGCCGATACAGTGAGCTGATGTTGAACAGGCTGAACTGATACTGTAATTAACACCTTTAATCTTGAAAGGTGTTGCCAGACATGCTGAAGTGGTTGATCCCATGCATCTAGTAACCTGATAAGGACCTACACGACGAATACCCTTGGTTCTTAAGGTATCACAGGCTTCAACCTGATTTCTGCTTGATGCACCGCCGGAACCGCAGATAAGACCGGTTCTTTCATTTGAAACTTCTGATTCGGTAAGACCGGAATCCTCTACTGCCTGCTGCATGGAAAGATAGGCATATGCGGCAGCATCGCCCATGAAGCGCTTAACCTTGCGATCAATCAGTTCATCAAGGTTTAAATCCACTGCACCCCATACGTTTGACTTTAAACCTGCTTCCTTAAACTGTTCAGAAAAAGAAATTCCAGACTTTCCTGTTTTTAAGGACTGCAGAACATTCTGCAAATTGTTACCAATACTGGACACAATTCCCATACCGGTAATAACTGCTCTTCTCATAATTTATATATCTCTTTATTGATTTTTTACACCACCAGAGGCGGCCCCAGTAAAGCTTTAGACAGAACTTAACCGCTCAGGTTCATGACCCGGTCAGAAAAATTTCAGCCGGAAACCAAGGAATGTAAAACTACATATCCACAATGAATCACATTATATTATAGTTTTTTTTAATTGTGGCAAAAATCAATTCATACTGTGTCACATAACAGAAATGTGTATAAAAACACCTGCATTAACACATTTCTCCTGTCGAAACGGATTATCCGGAATCAGTTTAAAAATCAATTGTTATCGGAATGTGGACAGTTGATTTCCGGTGATCAATAATTATCCGTCGTCTGAAAACAGGAACGTATCATGATTACTATCACCTCCTCTCTCCCGGAAAATCCGATAACCTACGCCAGCATCGATTTTACCGAAACCGATGAACCCCGCAGCACCGATTTTGATGATGTGTATTTCTCCGACTGCGGAGGCATGGATGAAACAGAACATGTTTTCATAAACGGATGCGATCTGAAGAAAAGACTTCCGGCATCGGCAGGTTCACTTTCTGGCAACGGAACCGGCCCCCGTGAATATCTGATTGGAGAAACTGGATTCGGTACCGGACTCAATCTGCTCACTCTGATGCGTTTCTACAGGCTTCTTGAAGAAGAGGCTGAAACACTCCCTGACATTACCTTTCTGACAGTGGAGAAATATCCTCTGAGTCCTGATGACATGGCCAGAGCCCACCGACACTTTCCTCAGCTTGAAAAAGAAAGTAAGGAACTGCTTCAGGCATTATTTTCACGCCCCCTGCACACAGGACTGAACAGGGTAGTCATAAACAGTCACTTCACCCTTGTACTGATGATTGGGGACATATCCGACTGCTATTCGCGCATCTCGGTAAATCAGCCTGTGAATTCATGGTTTCTTGACGGTTTCAACCCCAAAAGCAACAGCGACATGTGGTCTCTGCAAAGCATGAAGCTGCTTGTTAATCTTAGTACCGCAGGAACAAACATTGCCACCTTCACCGTGTGCCGTGAAGTCAGGGACAATCTCAGAGAGGCTGGTTTTACTCTGGTAAAGCGCCGGGGGTTCGGCCGAAAAAGAGAAATGCTTACCGGTTTTCTGGCCTCTGAATAACACCTATTTCGTAAAAATCCACAGGCATTACAAAAAGAAATCCGCATGACCAACCGGTAATCATGCGGATTGTTCAGTTAATAACAAAACCGTGAATTTATTCGGTTTCAACTGATTCTACGTAGTCTCTTCTGGCGAATGCAGGCATCCTGACGCCGAAATATCTGCCGCCTGCAGTTTCATAGCGGTATCTTCTCATTTTTTCCTTGGCAAGCTCAAGACCGCTGTTACCGATGTTATTAACCTTTTCCACGAGATCTGAACAGAGAGACTGCTTAGGAATGAAACGGATTCTGTTTGCAATTTCCTTGCTTACCTCAATCATAATCTGATTATGTGTAGCTTCATAGTTGGAAACACTGGTAAGGAAGGTACCCCACTGTTCCTTGACTTCATCAGGTTGGTTTTCCATACCAACCCACTGTGGAACCATCATGGTCACATTGGTAACGATATTTGCTCCGTAGAACTTGCATTCACCTTCTTCCTGACGTGTATCAAGGCTCCAGTCAACACCATAGGTAACCTTTGTCACACTCTTTTTGCCGGTTGAGGCATTTTCAGGGGCAAACATTACAATCTTTTCTCTGAGCTCATCAGGATCGGAGGCTTCAACCTGATAAAACTCGGTGTTTTTATTAATCTTTTCTCTGATGCTCAGATCGTGATAGTAAACATCCCCCTTTGCGGCATTCATCTGCTGATAAGCCAGCTGATTTCTGCCTGCTTCACTCAGATAGCTTTCATCAATGTACGGCTTATCCACGACGTTGTTATCTGCGTTGACGGTAGAGAATTTACGATCAAGAACGGAACCTGAACCTGCTGAGGTCATTCCCGGTAAAACAAATAGAAAAACATACAGTACTACCAGCGGAACCACGATAATACTTAACGCTGTTACTATTTTTAGTCTTGGCATTTTTTACACCCTTTTAATCCTGCTTTTGCAGTCCTATCAGGAAAGCCCTGAAATTGGTTAATCACAGCATCTTCCGATATATTCAGATAAACGCCGGATCACCTTTCCGGATAAACTCCGTATATCCCGGTGCAGGAAACAGTGCGGTAAATATAAAACTCTCAATACAGCACCTACACTTTAATAAAATGCAAACATCCCTGTCTTTTTTCTTATCTCCGGATGTTTATTTCCTTGCATTAAACACGCTTCTAATCATCTCAAAAGCGCATCTTGGTAAAACTTTCCAGCTCTTCGGTCACAGTCTGCAGACGGGAACGGCATGACAATCAGTCTCCGCCGGCAGAACCGGGTAATAAAGAAACCCTTAAATCAACCTTGCAAAACTACTATATTTCTGCAAGTTTACTTTATTTGTTGCGGTAAGCTCTAATGTTTTATGTAACGCCGTCGGCATTACTAGATATTAATCACATGGAAATATAATAATAAGTTATTCAAAAGTTATTTAAAAGTTACTCTTTCGTATCATGAGATACAGCTCAAAAAATAATCAGTTTTTATGGTTAAAACTGGCTGAACCGTAATAAACATCGTTATTTTTCAGTGTTTTCAGAAGTTATTGAAACTGTAACGTGTTCCTTACCAAGAAGCTCTTTAAGTTCCTCCGGAGTTTTACCGGTAATTCGACCGAGTCTGGTATAGCTCCAGGTGTTTTTTCCGTAAAAAAGCACTATCATGCTGCCGCAGTAAAGCAGAATATCACCTGGTGCGGAAGTGATTTCCGTGTCGGAATGAGGAAGCGCTGTACCGAGTTCACCTACCTGCTCAAAACCGCCGTACATTTTTGTACTGATGTTAACGGGAGCTTTACACGCAATTGTGCGCAATGCCTCGACTGATTCGTTTTTTTCCCACAATACTGAAACATCAACGGAATCTATTTTTACTTTAAGCATCAGCCGAATACCTCCAGCTTTCATTAATTTTCACTTAAAACAATAATACATCAGAAAACATTACAGCTTAACCGACAGTGTGCTTATCCAAGAAAACAGATCAGAATTAATTCTCATTGATTTCCGTCGACACCGGCAGTTCTGTCCGCGCACCGTGAGATTTTTTTAACTTAATCGCAAAAAATCAGTGTTTTTAAGCAATTTTATAAACGTTTTTCCATAAGCAACAATTCAGATAATTTGATTAAAATATAACCAAGTAATAAAAAATTTCACTTTAGAGTATTTAAAACCATTATCATTTTTTTATATTTTATATGAATATAGTGCGATACAGTTCGCTTTTTTCTTTGCATATTTATAAAAAAGATAGTACAATTCAGCTCAATTTTTGATTTGAGTTTTTTTATTCTCAAATCGGTAAAAACAATCACATACAGTCTTTTAAATATTAAAAAATAATAAAGAGTTAATAAAACATGTCCAAAGAAGACAATATTGAAATGCAGGGTGTAGTACTCGAAACCCTTCCAAACACCACTTTCAGAGTACAGCTTGAAAACGGCCACGTTGTTATGGCCTACATTTCCGGTAAGATGCGCAAGAACTATATCCGTATTTTAACCGGCGACAAGGTTACAGTTCAGATGACTCCTTACGACCTCACCAAGGGCCGTATTGTATTCCGCAGTCGCTAAAATAACCTTCCGGGGGTATTTATGTTTTTATTTATTTTAAAAAGTTTAATATCCTTCGGACTTATCTATGCTGTTTTTGGCTTTTACGGCAATGTAAGCGACAACCTTGTTGTCAAAGGAATACTGTGTGTATGCATACTCCTTGTGACCTACTGGGTTGACTTTTTCAGATTTGCCAGAGTGTTCATAAACTACTTCAGGGCACTCAGATGCATGAAAACAGGAAGATACAGCAAAGCATTTTCACTTTTTGAAAGACTGCTGAGCGCTGAATTTGCTCCTTCTCTGCCCTATCTCGCAAGAATGAGATTCATCGGACTGGGAACAAACATCAACGTGAATGCCGCCAAGTACTACAGTGAAAGAGCTATAAGAAATGATTATCAGGAATGTATTTATCTGCTTGCCGTAATAAATTTTTTCGGAGATACATTATCTGATTATTTCAAAAAAACCTATAGTGCAAAAAACTATTGGGAATATGAAAATAAAAAAATAATAAGAAAAGAAGCATCCAGGAAGAATAAAGAATTTAACGACAGCAGAGTTTCAGTCACCAAAAGACGTAGAACCAGCGTTCATGATACGTCCATAGCCCCTGACTACAATGAGTGCGTTTTTCATCTGCATTCCTATCTTGAAAAAGCTTCTGAGACAGACAGGGATTACGGTGATGCCTGTGCTTTGATGGCATACTGTCTGTATACGGGAAAAGGCGTTCCTAAAAATATAGAAAAAAGTAATGACCTTTTTAAGCACGCAGAAATGCTGAAATCAAAAAACGTACATTACTTAAAAGATTGTGCACTTGGAAATTTGGAAGTGTCCAACTATTCTATCTAGTCTGATTGCTAATAAAAACATCAAAGGAAATACTATGAGTCCGGAATTATATAAAAGATGGAGACTTGGCTTAGGATTTGTAACAGCCAAAAATTTAGCAGAACATCTGGATATGGCTGCAATTTCAATCAGCACCTATGAATCAAGAGGAAGTGGTTCGAGTGCAGACGATAAACTCTTGAGGATTCTTGAAAAGAAAATCATAGAAAGAAGCGATGATTTCATTAACGCTGTTGTTGAAACTGCCGCTAAATTCGGCATGCTCTCAAATACCCATCAGGGAAATCCGGCAGCGGGTGAACAGAATACTCCGGAAGACAAGGTTCTTGAACAGGCCGCAAGCAGCAGAGCAATTCTTGCTGACAAGGCTCTGGAACTTAAGGTTTATGATCTTGAAGAACGTGTTAAGACTTTAGAAAGAATCATTGCTAAAAACACCTAGTATCTGACTCATCTCCATTAAAAAGGTCTGTATATTCAGATACAGACCTTATCTGTCTGTTCAGGCATGAATAGCATTCCTGAAAGTCTGCTTTTTCATAAACAAGATACAAATTCATATCCTGTCCAAATTGGTTATTATTTACTCTTTACGCACCATTTTGGTGATTTAATGCCCCACAAACAATCTTTAAAACCGTAAGATTTCAGAAATTATCCATTATTCCGTCATTGACTTCATCCGCACCGACAGTCTTCCGAATATGTATAAGACCAAACTGATGTCATTCTTCCGGTTTATCAGTTACGGCACATCCTCTTTTCTCTGATTTATGTCAAATTTTTAATTTTAAAAGATAATATCCGACTTAATTATATTTTTATTCCTGTTAAATGGCATGTTTTTTGCTTAAACACAAGTATATTACTATTCTTTCCCTGTTAAACTTATGGAGGCATTTCACATGCTAAGAGGTACCGTAAAATGGTTTAATAACGCCAAAGGATTTGGCTTTGTAGTCCCTGCTGAAGGCAAGGAAGATGTTTTTGTACACTATACCGCCATTGCCATGAACGGATACAGAACTCTCAAACCTGGTCAGCTGGTTGATTACACTGCAGAAATTACAGATCACGGTCTGCATGCCGTAACTCTCACGGTTGTTGAAGAGAACGAAGAGGCGGCAGAAAAAAATGACAGCAAAAAAGATCTTTCCATTGCTGCCTAATTTCCATAATCACAACCTGTACAAATATTACACATTGCATATTAATCTTTATTAAAACCTTCCCAAATCACTGTACTATATAAATTTATCTAGAAACCCTTGTAAGGTAACGATCTTCTCAAACACGAGATATATTCCAATATCGTCTCGTGTTTTTTTATGTTTTCTTTTACTTGGTCGAGCATGAATCCGAAGATGGTTAAGTCCGTCTGAATCCTGATAAAAATCGTGTCCGGTTACAACTGCGGACTTGACACCGAGCAATTTCTTGCATAATGTATCAGCTGAAGCCATCTGTTAGCACTCCTTTAAGTAATGGTTTATTAAAGGCTAACAGGTGGCTTTTTTAATTTCTAACAGTTAATTAAGATGACATGATTTTTCACTATCATGCCAGAAGCCTCTGATTTTCCCACACCAGCTATATTAAACACAGGCAGCCTTTTCCATTTTTTATTGTTAATTAATCTATCAGGAAACTCATCATGCTAACCTGTTTTAGTAATCATACATGTACGATAAATTAAAAACTTAGAACTTGATTGCATTCTGCATGGTCAGCATGTTTTATCATGAGTAAAGACATTCTCCTGCTCACAGTCTCTAAAGCAGAAGAACATCGGTGCAAAAATTTACTGATTATTTTCCCTGAACATTCGTACTGCAAAACTGTCTGTAATAAAGACAGTGAAAGGAGAACCGGTAAGATATGAATCAGACAATTAAAAAGCTGGAAGAAATAGTTGAAAGAGAAGGCGTGGATTACCTGCACGACGAACCTTATGAGGTTTACCTCGAGCTCACGGATGCAAAGGTCTGCCCTAAAAACATTGCCGGCGGAATACTGCTGGTCCTCCTGAACGAAATTCTCTACGACAATGAGGATATTGCGGATGACATTGCCGCATTCACCGAAACCATAAGTAAAGAATGCGGTCTTACCAAAAGAATATCCGAATATGTGGCCTGCATACTGGCATCTCTCTATTCCGAAGATAACAGAAGAAAATGGAACGGAGAACAATCAGAGATTGAGGAGTTCCTTTCAGAAGATCTGGATCTGGACTGGTACGGTTCAGGCTACTGGTATGGAAACAATGCCCCCATCGAATGTAATTACGATGCCCACTTTACAATAAGACCAAAAGATACAAAGCTCATCCTGAATAATTTATCCTCAGATCTGAAAATAACGCCGCTTATAAGCTGTGATGAACTGACCATCCTGATTGAAGACCAAATCAGTGATTATCTGGATAGGATGTTTGATGACTTTCTGATGGAAGCCGAGAATGAGCTTAACGAATTTTTGGACAGCTCATTTGAGGTGTTCTGTCCGCCTGATGAGTATTCACCTCCGTCAGCTGATGACTTTAACTGCCTGAAGCATCTTAAAAACTGGTGTAAGGAGAACGGGTTCACGGTTGTTTCCTTCGAAGGCAATGGAAGTAAATACTGACCGGGTGTGTGAACCAAACTCTGTAAATTACATATAGCTAAAAATGTCAGAAAAATTCCTGAGATATAATTTAACTTATATAATCAGGAGTTTTGCATTATGGTTAAAGAAAAAAGTCCGTCCACAGGATCCAGATGACTGAGGGGAAGCATCAGATTATCAAACAGCTTCTTCAGGAATATAATATCGAAACCGTAGCCGACATACAGGCTGCTCTTAGGGATCTTTTAGGCAGTACCATCAAAGATATGATGGAAGCTGAAATGGAGCA
>NZ_FOXF01000030.1 GCF_900115655.1 Ruminobacter amylophilus
ATTCTGCAGCACGACAGGTTATTCTGGCATGCGGAATCTTTTCAGGTATGTCCTCTGTAAAATATTGTCCGCATTCTCTACACTTGTATCCGTGATAGTGAAAAACCAGACTTAGCCGGTGTTTAGGATGATCCGGAAAATCCTTAATTTCAGTTGAGTGTCTGGCATGAGCATATACATTCTTTTTTCTGCAAAAAGGACATATCACGTCCGACGTCTGGCGGTTGCTTTCGAAAGAATAAACGGATTTTAAGGTTTTGGGATCGGAACTGGTTGAAACTAAAGTAAATGGTTGGCAGACTGAGTTTATCTGTGTATCATACGTCTGAAGGGGCATAAGGTATCTCTATGTTTTGTGTGTTGCAACCTGAATTCTAGAGTACTTTTGCCCCTTCTTCAATATTTACATTCCCAACAATTCCGTGAAGAGCCAAATTATTTGGACAGTAATCTATCGTTTTCTACCACCATAAATGCTTGAATTTGATTCTTAGGGACTATCACCATCAAACTTAACAGCACCACAGCATAACCTTTTCTTTGCGTAGAGCATCTGAAAGAAACGGCTCATTTCTGATTGTTTTTCTTTTTTGAAGGTTCTTTCGACTTTGAATTCCGTTTTTTCTTTTTACCGGAATCTGCAGGCTGAGAATTCCGCTTACCGCTTTTATCTTTAGCAGATTTAGGCTCCGACTTTCTCAAAGAACTGGCATTAAAATCAGACTTACATTTATCAATACCTTTCTTAATCGGAACAAGAACGTATGAATATCCGAAATCAAGTGTTTTATCCCAGGCTTTTCCGGCAGGATCTGTTATGTACGGATCAACATATTCTTTCTTTAGGTCGTAAGGAGCATTTCCGACAGCAGGCACCTCACCTTTATGCGCAAAAATGCCATAGGTAAACGATACCGCAACACATACATGCAGCAGGAACATATATGCCCTAAAGAAATATTCTCTGCATGTCTGCCGGTATTCCTTTTTCACTCTGATATTTTTCAAATCCAGAATAACACGGTTTACAATCAGCAATACGAGATAGATAAGAATTGCTTTTGCCAGATCCAGAAGGTACCTTATCAGAATGTCTGAAATTTTTCCGGTGTAATTCATTTCGAAAAAATGCTCATCGTCAACTGCAAAGACTGCAAATACTGCACAAAAAGCAATCAGTGTAATGAGCATGTTTCGGGTGGCTGAAATGCTGTTAAGGATTCTGCTCGAATGAAACCCGAGAATGCGTGCGGCATCACCGCTTATGCATCCGCAGCACAAATCTGAAAAATACTGTCCCACATTTGGGTCATTTCTGTCTTTCTTGTTTGCAGCAAGGTATGCAAAAACTCTCTGAAAAACAGAAAACTTTTCCAGTTTCTCAAGTTCGTTTTTGAAAAACGCCCTGCCGGTCTTTGACTCAGAATGAGATTTAATGTATTCAATCTCTTCAGAAAAAAGGTCGTCATAAAGGTTGCAGGTCATGAAGAGTTCTGCGGGAGTACCGAAGGAAAGAACACGATATTCTTTATCAAGACCTTTAACCGAGAAAGTCAAATCAGCAGTTTCAATGGTTCCGGAGTATTCCAGAAGAGCGATGTCCGGTTCGGGAAAAGACTTTCCTAAAAAAGAAAAATCTGCAGATTTAACAAATTTCCTAAAGTTTCCGTATCCGGAAATATACTCATTCAGAAGTTTGGCCTCCTCTGTCGATTCCAGAACTGAACATTTTCCGTTTGAATCAGCATAGCCTGTAACAGTAATGTAATGAGTCATAATGCCTGTGCCATGGCATTTTTTGCATTTGACTTTACCGCTTCCGAAACAGCTGAAACAATCGACTTTACCGCTACCGTGACAATCTAAACAGGTATAATACTTCATTACAGTGCCAAAACCGCTTCCATTGTCGGCAGGAACTGATTGGCCGTAACTTCCACTTCCGTTGCACTTGGAACAGGTCTTTTTTCCGCTTCCTCCGCAGCTGGAACACCTTACCTTCTTTTTACCTTTACATTCTGGACAGTCTTTAATGCAGGACAAACAGACAGTCGCTGTGACAGCTCGCTTTCTGAAGTTACCGATATCAGAGATTTCTTTTCCTTTTTCGTAAGAGACATTCAATATGTTAAATGCTGTTTCAAGCATATTCTGGGAATTTGAAAACTCACGTATGTAACGGTCTCTCTGTAATTCGAATTCCTTCGCATTAACTGATATAGAACCAGAAGGAGCTTTTTTGCCGACTTCCACTTTCACAGAAGATGTTTCTGCATAAAAACGCCATTCGGACAAATGTCTGAGCTTTGCCTCAGATGTGCCATGTTTTACAACTGTTACATCGTCCGCACTGGCATGGTTGCCGTCGACCAGAGTGCACATAAGGTTTAAAAGTGCAAGTTCAGACTTGTTTTCAATCATCGTTCTTCCCGTTATCTTTTCGTGATGTTAAGCAAAGGATTTGCTTCATTAATTAGAACTGTCTAAATCTTAATCGTTTCTGCAAAGGTTAAATTCTATATACTACAAAAAATAAATTCAACAGTGACTATCAGTTTTTAAAAGAGAAAACGGTGTTTAACCTCATAAAACCTCACAATAACCTCACAACATTTAAGTCGCTTTATGTATCTGTATTAAATTCATTTCTTTAGGATTTGCTCTGACGTTTGGTCCTCAGACTGACGCTGGGGCACTATTTAGCTGGTCTGATTTATTGTCCTATCCTACTATTTGAGTTTCTGAACCTTAACCGAACAGCTTTTTTTATAAAAACAGATACCATAGGCGAAAACTGACTTTATGGTTTTATTTTCCTTAAAACTGTCGGCATATCTGTTATTTTTTATCTGTTTTATGGCTTTTTCCGATATTGACACTCTGTCATCCAGTTCATGATTTGCTATTTTCAGTTCCAAAATGGATATCACATCCATGCCTGAAGACAGCAGAATCAGGTCGGAATATCCGTCACCTGACTCAAAATTGGATTTATGTTCCTTTATGAGGGATATGTCATTTACCAGCAGTCCGTTCATGAAACCATGGTAATAGTTTTCTTTCGGAGCCTTAGTGGAAAAATCCCTGATGGATACGTATTTTGCCAGAAGTCCGTTAAGGCTGTTCTCTACGGTTTCAGCATCCCCTTTAAACAAACCTTTTACCAGTTCATCAGTACTGTTCCTCATTTCAGGATTTGTTTCAAAGAAATCCATAATCTTCGATTTGAAACAGTCCTTTATTTCCTCATTTGGAATATACAATCTGTATTCGTATTTTGTGTCAGATCGGTATTGCGGATCAAAAGTGAGATATCCGGTATACAGCAAGAGAGTCCAGAAGTCGGCAACATCATGTTTTTTCAAATCACCGTAGCAGAGAGATGTTTTTACCTCCGTGGTTATTGATTTACCATCCAAAAGATCTTGCATTTTATCAATGTTTTCAGACCTGATAAACCCCATGAATTCCTCGATTACATCGTTACCACTGGTGTTTATCCAGTAGTTATCTGCCGAAATGATTTTATTTTTCACTCCGACTTTTTTGTAATTGGAATTACAGAATGACATCACATCCCACGGACAGTACACGTGAATTGCTCCGAAGTAGTATCCGTCGTAATTGTTTTTCACCTCTTCATAATAATCATTGAGACCATAGTACGACAGAACTTCCTGAGATTCTTCTTTGGTAAAACCAATACCTTGGGAAATGTCATCATCTCCGGTATCCAGAACAGAACAGATCTGCAGGTTGTTCAATCCGGTAAAGATACTTTCCTTTGCAGCTCTTAAACATCCGGTAAGTACAGCCCTTCCGAGATATAGATTTGTTTTTAAGGTATCGTTATAAAAAGGACTGATAAGATTTATCATTTCATCGTAATAGCCATAATAAGCGGCTTTGGCTATAGGTACATCATATTCATCAATCAAAAGTATAGGACTAACTTTATGATGTGTTTTAAGAAGACTTGAAAGCGTCTGAAGAGAACCGGTAAGAAAGGATTTATCGTTTCTATCCGCAAGTTTTTCATAATTGGTCAGATTGGCATACTGTTCCTTCTGCTTATCGGATAATTCCTTACTGGCAGCCAGATATTCAAACTGTAGTGCAAGTTTGTATATCAGAGTAGCAAACTGATTATACGCATCATGAAAACTCTGATGAACCATGGTTTTGAACGACACAAAGATTACCGGAAACTTTCCCATGTATTTGGCGCAGAATTCCTTATCCTCGAAGATTTTTGTGTCTTTAAACCATTTTTCCTGACAGGACACGTCTCCGGGATTTTCAGGATCTAGCGCAAAAAAATCATAGAAGGTGGACATGGTGAGGGTTTTACCGAAACGTCTTGGTCTGGTGATTAGCATAACCTTTGAAGTATTTTCTTCAAAAATTGTTTTTATGAATGATGTCTTATCAACATAGTAACTGTTGCTCTCAATTAATTCATGAAATAATTCTGAACCGATACTTATAGACTTTAACATTCTGTCCCACCTCAAAGCCAGACATGACACATGCGTAAATATTTCTCATGAAGCACAGTCTAGCACATCCGTAAAATAAACACAGTGAGATACCGTTAAACTTTAAGGATCTATTATCTCTTGAATATTACAATAGGGGACTTATTCTAACCATATGTAAATCACGTGTTTGTCTTGTGCAAGTATTGTGATGTTCTTGTGTTCGTTTTGTGTAATACTTGTTTATCTGTTTTAAATTCATTTCTTCATGATTTGCTCTGACGTCTGGTCTTCAGGCTGACGCCGGAGCAAAGATAAAAAAATCATAATTCCTTTTGAACAATGGCGACATATCTGTCACACACATCCTGAAAACGCTGCTGAGCCAGACTGATACGCTCATTAATTTCATTCATTCTGACTTTTGCTGCCTGAATCCTTCTTCTGGAATTTTCAATATGTGAATCATAACTGGAAATTCTTGAAGCTGCCGTCATGATTACCTTGTTTATCATGTCAAAGTCGCAATCGACACCATTCTTATCATCACAGGCCTCGGTAACGGCTTCCCGCGACTCCCTAAGCTCGTTTTCAATATTGGTTATTGACTGATTTGACTGTTTTATAATCTGGTCATAGTGTAAAATTTGATCATTAAGACCGTTAATTTCCTTTTCAGCTATGGCAATGGATTTCTCTGCCTGAGTGATACGATCCATAGCCTTTTTTACTCCTGTTGCATCACCGCTGACTTTAGCATCAGCCAAATCGGTAAGAGCTGCCCATTTTTCCCTTCTGGCATCAACAATATTGCGTTCTTCTCTGCACTTCATCTCCTCGCAGATACCAAGATTCTTTTCAGCGTCAAACAAATCCGCCTCTCTCAGCATTTTTACGCCTTCACCAGCAAATACGGAGCTTTCAGCAGACAGAGCCTGGGATTTTTTTCCGAATATTCTTTCTGCCATATCATGTCTTTTGGACAGATAGTCATGCAGAGCTCTCTTCGCATACACCTTATCATTTACGAGCTGATAACGATCGTTCTCCGCTTCCGTTTTCCAGTTTTCAACTGCTATTCTTTCACAGATTGCAGATGAAAGTTCGGAATTCGCATCATAGTAATCAGATCGTATGCTGAACAGCTCAAAATCATCCTCCGTTCTATTCTGAGAACAATTAGAACCTTCCGAAGCATTCATGAAATCATATGCAAGCCGATGCCAGTTATTTTTGATTTCTGCTTTTTTATTGTCTTTTTTTCTGATTTCAAAACCCGTAATTTCAGTCCCGTCTTTGGCAGTTGCAGCCGAAACGGGGCTGTCAAAATACTCAATTATTTCAGGATACATGTAAGAAAGCCATTGGGCAGGGTTATCCGCCTGTCTGACTTCACGACGAATCGATTCAACACCTTCCGGAAACTTTTCAGACAAGAACAAAGCAAACTGCGGATCCGTATAGTGATATACTCCCAAAATATGACTGATAAGTCTTTCGCTGAGAATCTTACGTTCTTCGCTGTCAGATATGACAGCATCAGGATGCAACAATACATATTCCAAAGGAATTTTTATGCGGAGACGGTCATGTCCGGCCACAATAAAATACCAGACATTATCGCTGTCGTAGAAAAATATAGAATCGACAAACCAGCCGAGCATACCGTCTTCCGAACCGCTGAAAGACAGTGAATTCTGACGGCGGTACTCAGTCTCAGACTCTGCGTCAGTCTTTCCCAATGCCGTAATACCTTTTTCAGAAAACAGTTCTTCCACGGATTCCGGCGTGTTATATTTTTCCAGAAGCTCTGAGGCGATTTTTCGGCAACCGTCACCATAAGCATCGTAACCATACTGAACAATTCCGTTCTCAAGTTTTCTGGCAATTACAATGAATTCCATTATCAGTGTTTCTCCTTTTGTCAGTTCATCCATCCTGAGATCCGTAAGCCTATAATATTCCTCAGGAAGATTATCAATTTAGCAAAAATAAAGAGTAGTGATTCTAATGAGAAGCATACACCATGCCGTTATCTATCTCTTCTTAGAAACGATGGTATCAGGACACAATAATATTAGTCAATCTATTTTTTATGTTTTGTATTTAAACATACGGCAGTGTCATTTTTTCAAATATTCCGCTATTTTGGATCTATAAAAACCTATAAAATAGATTTCTTACCAAATTAAGCATTCATCACCAGATTTGCCAGCTGACTCTTATTTAAGTCAGCCAGTATTGATCTTGGCTCCGGACTCCTGACGGCGTTAGCTACACCGCTTTTTTTAATCAGATTTAACAGATTTACCGAGGCCTGTATGTCTCTGTCAATTTCATTTCCACAGCTTTTACATCTGTAAATTCGGAACCTTTTAATTCCGTTGAAAAAGTTCTGGGTTGCCTCCAAAATGGAATGATTTGTAGAGCATATGTGGAATTTCATAAGAAAACAAACGAGCCAATAGACTCTCATCCACAGGCTCTTGTATAAATGTCCCTAGTCGCGCCCTTAGTCTTAGGAAAAACTAAAATCAAGGTGGTAAGGCAAGACTGCTCTTTGACGAAATTCCCTTACCGCCTTTAAACCGGACGTCTCTACCAGCTGACTTTATAATTATCATGCCTCGAATGATTTTTTCAGGCAGATTTGTTTACTGCGATTAAACTCATTAACAGACCATTCCAAACTTTTGTACTTTACAGCATTTAAGTTTTACAAGTTACCACGAAAACATAGCTGACATGGTTAGTCGATCACTTTTTTATTATCCGCCTGTGCGGATTACCATCCGTTATCCGTTTTCTTAACAGTTTTTCATATGAATCTATCTATATCCTGCAACAGCAAAAGCACTCGGGATCTTAGATTGACGGAGTATTTACCAAAACATCAGCATCTACAAAAACATTAAAATAATATTGGACGAACCACAGCTCGCAAAGAAAAGATGTATCTGCATGCAGTATAAGTCTGCAAAAAAGTGAATCAGAATAATTTTATGAGAACAAAATCTAATTTTATGTTATTTTTATTTCACATTATTAAACATTGTTGTATTATATAAATAACATTTTTCCTGATTGATATTTTTACAACAAATATTTATGAGAATTTCGGCAAAATAAAAATACATTATGTTAATTTAATTAACTTTATGCATATATCTGTAATGTCATTTTGAATTAACTGTGACTGTGTAATACCTCTAAAGTTAAAGCTTATCAGGACAGAATATTAACTAATGCACAGAAATGAAATTTTGAAAAATAGAAATTATATATGGATTTTTGGTCGGATGTAATCTTCGTTCTTATTTCCATATCAGAAGATATTAATTCAGGAACTGAATGTAATTACGTTACAGATAAAGAGAATATCTTTAACCGTAATGATTAAAGTACTGTTGTTCTTTTACGGACAACACAGATATGTATTTACATAATTATGTTACCTAAGGAAGATTCCCATGCTGTTAAACCTAGGATCCAAATATGCTGAATGTGTCAGTCTGATTGATGCCATTTCACAATATTCTGAAAGCGAGATACTGCAGGCCTTTTCAGAAATAGAGCTGTATATGTCTGCTGTGAAAAAATATGAAGCAGAAAACAATGTTCACGAATTAACCGTTCTTAAAAGTGAATTTGACAAAACCATCAAACTTATTTCAGAAGAAACATCAAATAATCTTAAATTGATTGAGGAAAACGAAATCAATCTAGATAAAAGCAGCGGCAACTTACAGATGTACTATTTTTGTGAAATTTACCCACTTCAGATAAATATTGCCTATGATTCAATTCATCAGGCAGTTCTGATGAGAGAATCGTTAAGACTCCAAAAAATGATTGATCGCCTAAACAACTGCGACAATAATCAGGAATATGAAAGGATTTCTTCAGAAATTGATTTGCTGGAATCAGAAGCGGCTTCTTGTAAGTTACAGGGAAAACTGAATGAACTTAGGTATAAAACCGACAGTTTCCAGACAAGAGATTCTGTACCATTTTTCTTACGATAATTTGAGTTTACCATAAACATGATCTTCGGTTAATGGTCTGCTCTTAACAGGTGGTAAGGCAAGACTGCTCTTTGACGAAATTCCCTTACCGCCTTTCAACCGGACGTCTCTACCAGCTGACTTTATAATTATCATGCCTCGAATGATTTTTTCCGGCAGATTTGTTTACTGCGATTAAACTCATTAACAGTCCATTCCAAACTTTTGTAATTTACAGTATTTAAGTTTTACAGGTTACCATGAAAGGATGACAGGCTTAGTCAGCTGGTTATCCTTTTTTATGGCTCTTCACGGAATTGTTGGGAATGTAAATATTGAAGAAGGGGCAAAAGTATTCTAGTATTTAATACCACACAAAAACAAATAGAGATACTTTATGCCCCTTCAGACGTATGATACACAGATAAACTCAGTCTCGCTTTATGTACAGCTTGTTTGTGACAAAAAAATCAAAAAATTTGATCTGACTTATACTCTCATATTATTCTTGTTTAATACCATTATAATCAGCATTTTTGATACCATTTGTTACCTTGTTTCTCTTACTATAGAAAGGCATAACCTCAGCCTTATCAGGCATTTTCCATATAAAAGCCTTTTTGGTGTCTCTGTTTCCTCCAGCGTTGTTTCTTTTGATATCAAGGGTCTTGTGTCTTCTGTAGAAATCAGCGATTATTCTGTTTCGCTTTTCCATTATTTCGCTACCCTTACCTTCGAAACATAATGCCGGCGTAACGTAGCATATACCACTGTGGCGATGCTCTTTATTATACCAGTCGTAGTAGCCCTTACACCACGCCCTGGCATGTTCGATGGACTGGAAATAGCTTGGTATCTCTATGACACGGCCGTGTTTGAGAAGCTTAAAGCTTGCTTCCATATGCGCATTGTCATTGCTTGTCCTTGGTCGGTTAAAGGTGCATAGAATACCCAGACTATAGCACGCTGCCTGCATAGTCTGTCCCTTCATAGGTCCGCCGTTATCAGAGTGTAAAATAAGCTGCGAACCATTACTGGTCATATTGATGCCGATTTCCATGATAAACAATTATTTCGCAAAAAACGGATGTGAAATATATACTTTTAGATCTCAGTTATTTGAAGAAATTGACATATTTGCAACATCCTATTAGCACCGGATTCCCGAGAAAACAGTTGCTGGTCCCCTACTCTGCTTTCACTCTTATATTCTTTGAGTGATAGTATTTTACAGCACCTCTGTGGAACGGAATGGCCACGCCTTCAACAGCGTTCTTTTCGGAAATTTCGTCCCCCGGAGGCATAATGGAACTGAATGATGAGGCATTGCTGAAGAGATTACCGGTAATCTTTTCAACATCCTCATTTGACATTGAGCGACTGGCAACAAGAAGCGTTTTAATGCCAACGGTATCAACAGCTTCGGTCTGACCGTTGTATGAACCTGACGGGATTGTCATTCTGGTATAGAAATTGTGATTGCTCAGAATATCCCTGATTTCATTGTCATCCAGCGGTATCAGTCTTATAGGATACAGCTTTGACAAATCAACAAGCACCGGCATCTTTACGCCGCCTGTAACAAACATGGCATCTATGTTACCCTTGATAAGATTACTGGTCGCATCCTCATAGCTGAAATTAAATGTTTTGATCTTATAGCCGGTAATACCGTAAACAGCAAGAATCTGTTTTGCGTTCTGCTCGGTTCCGGAATGAAGTTCCCCGATACTAACCTTCTTTCCGGCAAGATCACTCATTTTACGGATACTGCTGTTGGCGCCGACAACAACATGACATGATTCGGTATACAGACTCGCTATGGCGGCAAAGTTATTCATAGGGAGTCCGCCCTTGTAAAACCCCACGGCATGATAAGCGTCACTGCTGACATCATTCTGAGCCAGAGCCAGCTGTATTTCATCTTTATTAAGCATGGTTACATTGTCTGCCGAACCAGCGGAAGTAAGAATGGTAAGATTATACTTATCCTGTTTTGCCAGATTATTCTTCATTATTTCGGCAAACTGAACATATTTACTGTTCTGAGCAGCCGTTCCAATCTTTATTTCCTCAGAACCGCATCCTGACAATGCAAATGAAGACAACACTGCAAACGCAAAAAAAGATACAACCGACTTCTTCATTCTTATATTTCCTGTAAAACTCATGTGCTTTGCGTAATTATCGTATATTATTTTTAAAACTGTCCAATATAAATGAAACATGCAATAAAAAAATGTAGTTTTCCTCAATCTTATTATTCCGGGCCGACGCAAATATTTACAGATGTATAAACATTATTCTACTGTAAATAAATATTCCCCCACAATGCCTGATACAATCATAAAAACGCTCTCTTTTCGCTGATTAAATGACAAAAACAGCGATAATTTAATCAAAAAACTCCTTTTCCCTACATTATTCACAGTCATACAGAAAAGATACAAAATCAGGGAAAAAGTATATAATTTTCACGTCTTTATTTATCCGGATAAACAGTCATGAGTGAAAAAAAAACTATTGTATAGATGTTCTTAAATCGATTATTTCCAGCAGAAAACGCGGCTATTTTTCTCGTTCGGTAATTTTTCATCAACCTTATTTCATTATAACGGCAGTGCTTATGGCCGCTGTGGCAATATTTATAACTTTCATGGGCTATAGAAATTGCGCGATACCGCAATTATTGAAACACTATCTGAACATAACTCCATCTGGTTATGCCGAAGGCACCGGACAAATCATTAAAGTTGCTGAAAGACAAAGCTCAAGAAAAAGTGGTCCTAGATGCAGTTACATCGTTCAGTTAGCCAAAAAACAATCTTCAGATCATAAAGTTCCTCACAAGCTGAAACTTAATTGGCTTTATTGCGATATTCCTGAAAGAACAGTAATTACATTCATCTATAGAACAGACAATCCATCAAAAGCTGTGGTTGTTGACAGACACGGAAAGGTTATGTTTATTCTTTAATAATCCTTGTTCTGATATTTGTCTATATCATCTGGTTTATGCTTTTTTTATCTGAAATTGCGTTACTGCGCAGAAGACGTAATGAGGCCATAAACAGATTTAAACCTCTGGTTATGCATCTTATGACAGAGGAAGATTTCCGCAGAATGGATTATTTAGATAAGGATGTAGTACTCCTCTCAGATTCTGAAAAAGAAGAAACAGAAATTGAACTTACGCTTGATCTAAAACGAATCGAGCATCACAAATGCTTAAAATCAAGAGTCGGATTCTGGCTTAATATCAGACCGGCATTTGAAAGTCACAAATATTTTTACGTAAGCAGACACAATAACATCTGTGTTGGAATGAACGTTAAACTGCTTGTTTTCGAAAATATAATGCACTGTCCCGTATACACGATAAAAGAAAGTGAGCTGAGAAAAGCTACGGAAATGCCTTTAAGAGATTCGGAAAAATCTCCTCCGCCCAAAAAGGAAAGAACAGTCTTTTTTGTAGGCCCCTGGCTGTTCCGTTTCCAGAAACCTGCTGAAGAACTCAATCTTTATATAACCGATACCGGAATAAAAGATTACTTTACTTCCGGACGAAAATAACTGATACCGTCAGATACCGAAGCTTTGGGCGCTCCCCGGAGACACTCGCCCATGGCTGAATAATCATATCTGTCATTCACAGTGTCTGCACGACTTACCGCCATCACAGACAGACCTGAAGCCTTTGTCCTTAAAATAAAGCCTAATCCGTAAGAATACCATTATCCAAAAGCTGTCAATAACCGAGCATACAATCTCAAATCCCAGCTGCGATTAATTACCACGTCTTTGTTTTTTTCAGGAAATTTTAAGCTTTTATCCTTCCCGGTACTTATAATTTTTATGGAATTTTTTAATGATAACAGTACATTTATTAGAAAAAAGTTGTACAATAGCCCGCACTGTTCTTAATTCGGAACTACGGGAATGAACTATACAAAAAATAAAAAAGACATACTGACGTCAATTATATTCGATAAACAGAGTCTGGGATACATATCAGATTCAGTGATTATACGTAAGCATTACTTAAGGAATGTGCTTTTGTTTATGTTCGCATTAACACTGATTATTTCATGCACTGTCTACGTCGTAAAATCCGTTCCCGTAATTTCAAAAAAATATTTTGACATAACATTGAGCGGTTACGCCTACGGAACGGGATTTATCCATTCATCGGCAGACCAATTCAAATACCATAGCTCAAAAACATGCGATTATTATGTGAAGGTACTGTCCACCAGTGAAAACTCAGAAAATGTTCCGAAACTGATGAGAATAAAAAATATTGAATGTACGGCACTCCTCGGTGAAAAAATAAAATTCATCTATGAAAAAGATGATCCGTCCGAAATCTTTGCTGTCGACAGACACAGCACAACCTTCAGTCAGGTTGTATTTATATTCTGGATTCTGTTAGTTATTATTACCGTTATGATATTTTTTATCGTGTACAGAACCAGACGTGATTACGGAATGAGATTCCGCCAGGCCCTGGAATCAGGCATTCATCTGGAGCTTCAACTGCAGCCTGCAGAGTTGTTTTACCATGCGGTAAAGAATAATTACGATTCTCCTCTGATGCTGATGTCTGATATGGGGACAGAAAAAAACATTTCAAGCTCTTTCCGAAGCTGGAAGAGAACTTTTGAAACACGCTGCAACTTTCAAATAAGCCAGTTCAATACGGCAATCATAGGACTGACATACACATGTTGGCCTAACATAAAACTGTCCCTACACCCCGAGCCTGTGATAAAATACAGCCGCGAGGTCTGCCACATATACGGAATCAGCGAAAACACACTTAGAAAAGCGGCAAACCTGCCTCCTGTTTCAGATGATATGAAAACAGATGACGTACAGAATTCACCGGCATCAGAAACAGACAGAATGATATTTTTTGCCGGACCGTGGATCTCAAAAAACAAAACCCCTGACAAAAAACTGAATCTTTACATAACCACAGATGAATTCAGGGATTATTACACCACTCCGGTTAAATAATCAGAAGCTGTCGGAACCTGAAGACCAGAGGCTCCGGCAGATAACAGGAATATGCCGGCAGCGTGTTTTTCTTTTTGATTTATAAACATCATTCCAATACACCGGAACTGTAAATCCAAAAGCAAAATAAATCGCGTAAACAGCTTCGGCGTAAATATAAAACATTCATTGCAAATTAAGGATAATTCGAATGGCTAATAAATCTTCATCAGGAACTGTTATCACCACAATCATCGCATTGGGCATCCTTATCTATAACGGCTTTGTATTTTGGGAAAACCACACAGATTCAGGCGCAACTCATTTCGCAAAAAAAATGATTAACGAATCACTTGAAGATGAAGAGCTCGACATTACACTGGATAAACTGGAACTTCTGAGCACAGGTACCGATAAGGACGCTTTCGAGGTATTCAGTAAAGACAGGAACCAGCTCGAAACAGGCGGAAAATTTTTCAGAGGCAGAGGAACCTTCTCTGACGGTTCCGTTTCGGAAATCTGTTATTACCGTTTTTCAAAAGGCGGTGACACATACGTTTTCACCGGATTATGCCGGGATTAAACCCGATGTATTTCAGGCCGGCCCCGTTCCGGCTCTGTCCGCACGCAATGTTTCATTGAATTCAGGTTACGCGCATCCGAAAATACGGAAGTCATCCATACACAGGTCCATCACGGATACGGGATGTTTTCAGCGGATTAAGCATCTCTTTTTCTTTAATCATCTCCCGTGTTTTATTTGTTTCTTTTCCTCCTTGTGATAAAATTTTGCTTAGTCAGCAAAGAGGAGCCGTTTCGTCATGTCCTACAAATTCAAACCTGTCTCTGTTGTTGCCGTCATCGTTACCTTCAATAACAAATACCTGATTGTGGAAGAGCGTCTCGGTAACGGGAATCCGGTTTATAACACCCCGGCCGGTCATATTGAACACTGGGAGAATCTGTTTGAAGGAGCCGTAAGAGAACTTTACGAGGAAACAGGCATCAGAACAGATCATTTTGACGGAGTGGTGGGACTGTACAATCTGGTTCAGGACAACTATACCATGCTGAGAACCGTGTTCAGTCTCAGGCTGGACAGTGAACCTGAGCTGATGATAAATGATCCTGACGGAGATATCGTGGCTCATCACTGGATGACATACGAACAGTGCCGGGCGATTTCTCCGAGCATGCGTTCCGAACTTGTGTTTGATGCCATCAGGGATTTTCATGAGGGACGTCTGTATCCCGTTGATCTGATAACAAGCTACGACAAACTTTCCGATTCCGTCCGTCAGATGAAGACGCAGTAGTTTACTCTTTTTTCCATAAAACAGGCGGAATTTCCAGGCTTACTGACTTTCTGAAACAGACTTTCAGGTTTTTCCGTAAAGTTCAGAGAAAAACAGTCATGAGTAAATTGCATTCAATCTGAAGTGACTAACACTCTCTTTGTTGGTAGAATATGGACAGAATTTCCGACAGCAGATTAAACCGCCTTCCGGCGGTTTAATCATTATGACTGTCATAAAACACATGTAACTCCAAAAACACGAACTGAGAGAAAATAACAATGGCTGAACGTTTTCGTCCTTATGTAACAGTTGCGGCAATCATCGAATGTCGCGGTAAATACGCTCTTGTATCAGAATACGATGAAGCACCCTATCCTGTTTACGGACAACCCGCAGGACATCTTGAAAACAGGGAAGACCTGATTGACGCAGTTAAGAGGGAAATGAGAGAGGAAACCGGACTTAATCTTGAGCCCCAGGGACTCTGCGGCATCTACACCTACGTAAAGGATAACGAAACCATTCAGAGATTCTGCTTCTACACCGTCAACAATGACCTTCCTGAAGAACTGACAGCCAACGATCCGGATCAGGATATTCAGACAGCAGGATGGTACACCCGCGAGGAGATTGAAAAACTCAAGCCTCAGTACCGCACCAGACTTGTAAAACACTGCTTTGACGACTACTTTGCCGGCAACAGATATCCTCTTGATATTCTGAAAACAATCAAGCCGTAACAAATTGAAATAAAGCCCGCATTGTCGTATAATTCTACAGATGTATTTCTAAATATTTCACAACAATTCTGGTATTTCGATCACAAATGTCAACAAAAAAAGTAGTAGTCGGTATGTCAGGCGGGGTTGATTCCTCCGTATCAGCATACCTGCTTAAAGAACAGGGATATGATGTCGTCGGTCTTTTCATGAAGAACTGGGAAGAAGACGACACGGACACTTACTGCTCCGCTGCCGCCGATCTGGCGGATGCCAGAGCCGTATGCGAAAAAATAGGCATTGAGCTTAAGACCATAAATTTCGCAGCCGAATACTGGGATCGTGTTTTTGAAAACTTTCTGTCGGAGTACAGTGCCGGCAGAACCCCGAATCCGGACATTCTGTGCAACAAGGAAATCAAGTTCAAGGCATTCCTTGACTATGCCATGGAAGATCTGGAGGCCGACTACATTGCCACAGGTCACTATGTGCAGCGTACCTTTGATGAAAAGCCCAAGCTTCTCAGAGGAACGGATCCGAACAAGGATCAGAGCTACTTCCTGTACACTCTGAGCCATGAGCAGATCGGCAAGTCTCTCTTTCCTGTTGGCGACATCATCAAGCCGAAGGTAAGGGAAATAGCCTCCAAGCTGGGACTTGTCACCGCAGCCAAGAAGGATTCCACTGGAATCTGCTTTATCGGGGAAAAAAGATTCAATGAATTCCTCAGCCGGTTCATTCCGGCCAAGGGAGGCGACATCGTAACTGTCGACGGAGAGGTTATCGGAAAGCATGACGGTCTGATGTACCACACTCTCGGTCAGAGAAAGGGACTGAGAATCGGCGGCAGAAAAGACGGCTCTGATGAACCGTGGTATGTGGTTGACAAAGACCTTGAACACAATGTTCTCATTGTGGCTCAGGGACACAATCACCCGAGACTCATGTCAAAGGCACTGATTGCAACCAATCTCTGCTTTACCAACCGTGAACCGCTCAAGGCGGGAAGATACACCGTAAAGACAAGATACCGCCAGCCTGACATTCCGTGCTATGCGGAGCAGACCGGAGACGATCAGATTAAGGTTGTCTTTGATCATGATGTGGCTGCGGTAACTCCGGGACAGAGCGCCGTTTTATACAACGGAGAGGAATGTCTCGGCGGCGGCATCATTGAACAGCGCCTTCAGAATATTTAAGGAGACTCTATGGCTAACGACATTACTGCCCAGACTCAGGCTTTTGCCGCAATCTGTCAGGCCAGTGCCCTGATTCAGGAACTCGCAAACTGCGGGACCTGGGATGAGGACGCTGCCGCCATTCTCATTAAATCGTTAGCTGTTGACAGTACCGATAATCTCGAAGAGCTTTATCCGCCTCAGTATCTGAAAAAAGGTTATTTTTCACTGGTTCAGTGTTTTGGCGGAAATTCAGGTGAACAGAGATACCTGCAGCTGGCAAAGTACGTGATTCTGTTCATTCGTCTTGAAAGAAAAGTCACCCAGTCGGTAACGGCGGCCGAAAGACTCAACCGCAGACTGGTGGACAACACAGAACAGGCCAGAGCCAGACATCTGTCTGTCCTTGATCCTGGGCTTATTGAAAATCTGTCCAATATCTACAAGTCTGAAATTTCAGATACCGGACTTCTTAAATTTAATATTTACGGCAGGAAGAGCATGCTGCAGCAGCTGCACATCCAGCATAAAATCAGAGCCCTGATTCTTGCCGCCATTAAAGCCGTTATCCACTGGCGCAGTGCCGGCGGAAGACGTCGCAGTTTCATTTTTAGAAGAGCCAGACTGGTTGAATGTGCAAACACCCGTCTGAAACAAATTTAACTTGATTCCTTTACATTAATAAACTGGAGCTATAACAGCAAATGGAATTAGAACTTTCTACTCTTACCGCAGTGTCCCCTATTGACGGACGTTATGCCGGAAAATGTACCGATCTTCGCGCTATTTTCTCAGAATTCGGTTTAATGCATAACCGTGTAACCGTTGAGGTTGAATGGTTAAAGAAGTTAGCCGCCACTCCTGAAATCACCGAAGTTCCTGCATTCAGCAAGGAAGCTGTCGCTTTCCTCGACAACATTGTGAACAACTTCAGCCTCGCCGATGCCCAGGCCATCAAGAAGCACGAAAGCGTAACCAATCACGATGTTAAGGCTATTGAATACTTCCTTAAGGACAAGGCTGCCGAATTCCCTGAAATCAATGCAGTTAAGGAATTCATCCACTTTGCCTGTACTTCAGAAGACATCAACAACAACTCTCATGCCTTAATGCTCAAGAAGGCAAGAGAACAGGTTATCGTTCCTTTATTCAACCAGATCATTGACGCCATCACCAATCTGGCTCACACCTATGCAGAAGCTCCGATGATGTCAAGAACTCACGGTCAGCCGGCATCTCCTTCCACCCTCGGTAAGGAAATGGCCAACGTTGTATACCGTCTCCGCCGTCAGCTCAAGCAGATTGAATCTGTAGAGCTTCTCGCAAAGATCAACGGCGCCGTTGGTAACTACAATGCTCACTTAAGTGCCTATCCAAACGTAGACTGGAAGAAGTTCAGTCAGGAATTCGTTGAAAGCCTCGGTCTGACCTGGAATCCGTACACCATCCAGATCGAACCTCACGATTACATTGCCGAACTGTTCAATGCCATCGCAAGATTCAACACCATCGTTTTAGACTTTGACCGTGACATCTGGGGTTACATCTGCCTCGGAACCTTCAAGCAGCGTACCATCGCCGGTGAAGTAGGTTCTTCAACCATGCCTCACAAGGTTAACCCAATCGACTTCGAAAACTCAGAAGGCAACATCGGCATCGCCAATGCAATCTTCAATCACCTGGCAGCAAAGCTTCCTGTAAGCCGCTGGCAGAGAGACCTTACCGACTCTACCGTTCTGAGAAACCTCGGTGTTGCAGTCGGCTATACCGAAATCGCCATGAAGTCTACCCTCAAGGGCGTAAGCAAGCTTGAAGCCAACACTCAGCACATGCTTGACGAACTCGACAACAACTGGGAAGTTCTGGCGGAACCATATCAGACCGTAATGCGCAGATACGGTGTTGACAAGCCTTATGAAAAGCTCAAGGCTCTCACCCGCGGTCAGAAGGTAAATCAGGAAATCATGCTGAAGTTCATCGATACTCTTGAAATCCCTGAAGAAGCCAAGGAATCCTTAAGAAAGCTCACTCCGGCAAACTACATCGGTCGTGCCGTTGAATTCGCAAAGGAAATCTAAGCCAGAACCTTAGCTTATAAAAACATGACGCCGGATGCTGAAAAAAATCACATCCGGCGTTTTCTGTTTCCGCTCTTTACGCATCCCCGTCAAAGCCCGACGGAATGCCGTTAACGGGCAACCGCCGTTTGCATAAAACAGGACATTTTGATAAAATAGTTCAGTTAAGACAGGTAGGAGGACAGAGATGATCAGAACATATATACTGAATAACCAGACCCTGACCTACAAGGATCTCGAACCTCTGAAGCCCATACCTGAAAACACCATCTGGATTGACATCAAAAACCCTGACGACGAAGAAAGGGAATGGATGCAGCACCTCTTCAAGGAAGAGGTTCCGGAAGAGGATGACATCGACGAAATCGAATCATCATCCCGTTTCTACATCGATACCGACGGTGTTCACATCACCTCCCTGTTCCCGCAGAGAAAAGGTCGTGAAACAGAGAGTGCCAACGTACTGTTCACCATTCACGGCAGCATGCTTATCACTTTCCGTGAAGAGGACGTAAGCATCATCCGTCTGCTGAGACATTATCTCAAGCATGACCGCGTGGAAATCAAGGACAACATCGACATTTTCCTGGAACTGCAGGACATCAAGGTTGAATCCCTGTCAGACTACATCGAAGACTCTTACGAAACTCTGGAAGAAACCGCCTCACAGGTACTGTCTGATGATGACGAAACCATTCAGGATCTGCTACAGGAACTTACCTTCCAGGAAGAAACCATTTCCCAGATTCGTAGTGCCCTGTTCGATACCAGAAAGGCTCTGCGATTCCTGCGTAAATCCATAACCGGACGTCTGACCTCACAGCAGTTCGAAACCATTGACAATATCCTTCAGGATATCGAGTCCCTGCTTCCGCACACTCAGTTCATGTTCGACAAGATCAACTTCCAGCTGCAGACAGCGATGTCATACACCAACCACAAGCAGAACAAGATTATCAAAATCTTCTCCGTGGCGGCGGTAGTGTTCATGCCTCCGACCTGGATTGCAAGCGTATACGGCATGAACTTCAACACCATGCCTGAACTTGACTGGAAATACGGCTACCCGATTTCCATTATCATGATGATTCTTTCAGCCACCATCACCTACCTCTTCTTCAGACGCAAGAAGTGGCTATAATCCGGTCAGTGAAGACAGCCTGAAACAGGCTGTCTTACTCCGGAAATCTAAATCTTTCCTTCTCTCAGCTGTTCCTGCACGAATCTAAAGGCTATGAGTGAATCGGGAGTGAATTCACCGGCTCTTGATGAGACTTCTTCCGCCGTAAGCATCAGCACGTCATCAACCTCGCTTTCCTGCATCACTATTTTTCCTTTGTATTCTCCGTAGAACACGCCGGCCCAGGTAAAGGTTGACGGTTTATGCTGCAGCTTCTTCCAGCCGAGATACTTAAGCCCGGTATCAACGCCGAGTTCCTCCATAAGCTCCCTTCTGGCGCTAAGGACAATGTCATCCTCTCCCGCCTGAACCACCCCGCCGATACAGGCGTCGAGCATCCCCGGACAGTAGTCCTTTATCATGGTTCGCTTTTCTATGTAAAAACGTCCCTCACCGTCTCCGAGAACGATATATGAGGCTCTGTGAGGCATTTCATTGCGACGCATTACGGAACGCGGAACTATTTCCGTAATCTGATTGTTTTCGTCAACAACCGGCACCATTTCTTCCATGGAAAATCTCCTGCTGGCAATCTTTTATTCAATCACACAATAATTTTTGTGATATCCGACAAGTGTTATATAATATACCAACACAAAGTTTACTGGAACAAGTCAAATGATTAGCCTTTATAAGAAATTTACAGTTATTGCCGCGGCATCACTTCTTACAGCCTGCAGCAACCTATCAGAATATCAGACCAAACTGCCACATCTTGAATACAAGGAAGTAACCGCGGACATCAGCAACAAAACTGCTCCCGTGGTTAATGCAAACTTCTGCATAGTAAACAACCTTGATCGCGGAGTTGATGTTAAACGACTGATGCTGATTCTCTTTGTAAACGGCATGGAAATCGACATGAAGGAAATTGACTACGACAAAGAAGTCAAGGCCAACTCCAGAAAATGCTATACCGCAAAATTCGAACCTGATGTCGTACACAGTCCTAACGCATCATCAACACTGCTCAACACCATGCTTGACAGAACCTACAGAATTGAAGGTACCGTAGTTTATGATGACGATGACGTTATCCCCGTAACCACTTCCGGCGAGGGAATTCTCTACTAATTCCTTCTGTTTCTCATCCCGGACGAACCGCCTCATGACCTGCGGTTACGTCCGAATCCGAACGGAAAAAATAACGTTTTACGGAACAATTTCACGGAAACGGCCCGCCGTCTGTTCACGGCACCGTTTACCGCATAACAGTTAAAAGGATCCCCCTGTGGAAAACAAGCTGATTACCTACACGCCTAATCCGGAAGCCCCGATCAATCTGGACCTGACATCATACAGAAGACCGGAAGCCAATCGCGGAATCATCAAATTCGCCTGGATGTATGCCATATGCGGAGGCATCTGCATACTGTTTCTCGTTTTCAAACAGTACATTGCCTTTGTTCAGAACTATTTTGTTCTTCTCGAAGCCATGGCCGCGATTCTGCTCTTCATGGCGGGGAAGTGCTATTTCGCCTATGCCAGGGATTACAACAGATTCCTGAGATGGGACTGCACCGCAGCCAGAATCATCAGGGTGACCGAGCATGAAACAGGCAGTCATACCTTTATAGATCTGGAATTCACTCCTGAAAACGGCAGTGAGCCGATAAAATTCACCGAAGAGATTCACGCCCCTCTTCTTACCGCCATCAAGGAGCTGGGGATCAATGCCCTTCCTGTGCTCTATCAGCCTTCAAGATGTTATACGGGCAGGGCATATTACGTTGATCTCAGATTCTGTCGTGACGGTCTTGATACTTCAAATCTGACAAAGAAATCCTGATTTATTTTTAGGTTGCCTTTTTGGACTTTTAAGAATAAGATCAGAGGGGTTTTTATTTAATTAATTGATACTTAACTACTGGTTCTTTAAACATTACCAGTTCGTGAGAGGTTTTATAATGATTATTGCTTCAGTTGACAGCATTTTAAAAGGTTCATATGAAGTTGGTACCGAAGTTCGCGTACGCGGTTGGATCAGAACCAGACGTGACTCAAAAGCAGGTTTTTCATTTTTAGCTGTACATGATGGTTCTTGCTTTAATCCTATTCAGGTTGTTGCTCCAAATACCTTAAGCAACTATGAAGACGGTATTTTACATCTGACCACCGGCTGTTCCGTTGTAGCTGACGGCAAGATTGTAGAATCACAGGGTAAGGGCCAGCAGTTCGAAATTCAGGCTACTGCAGTTGAAGTATGCGGTCTGGTTGAAGATCCTGATACCTATCCTATGAGCGCCAAGAGACACACTGTTGAATTCCTGCGTGAAAATGCTCACCTGAGAACCAGAACCAACATCATGGGTGCGGTTATGCGTGTGAGAAACTGTCTGGCTCAGGCTATCCACAGATTCTTCAACGAAGAAGGATTCATCTGGATTTCAACTCCGCTAATCACTGCTTCAGACTGTGAAGGTGCCGGCGAAATGTTCCGCATCACCACTCTGGACATGAACAACCCTCCAAAGACTGCAGACGGCAAGGTTGACTATTCACAGGACTTCTTCGGCAAGGAAGCATTCCTGACCGTTTCAGGTCAGCTGAACGCTGAAACCATCGCTTCCTCAATGTCAAAGGTATACACCTTCGGACCTACCTTCAGAGCTGAAAACTCCAATACCACCCGTCACCTGGCTGAATTCTGGATGGTTGAACCTGAAGTTGCCTTCTATGACCTCAACGACAATGCTGCTCTTGCTGAAAGAATGCTTAAGTACGTATTCAAGGCAGTACTCACCGAAAGACGTGACGATATGGAATTCTTTGCAGAACGCGTAGACAAGGATGCCATCAACAGACTTGAAAAGTTCGTATCTTCAGACTTTGCTCAGGTTGACTACACCGACGCCATCGAAATTCTGAAGAACTGCGGCAAGAAGTTTGAATACCCTGTTGAATGGGGTGTTGACCTTCAGTCAGAACACGAACGCTACCTTGCTGAAGAACACTTCAAGGCTCCTGTAGTTGTTAAGAACTATCCTAAGGACATCAAGGCCTTCTACATGAGACTTAACGATGACGGCAAGACCGTAGCCGCAATGGACGTGCTTGCTCCGGGAATCGGTGAAATCATCGGCGGTTCACAGAGAGAAGAAAGAATCGAAGTTCTCGACAGAAGACTTGCCGAACTCAACCTCGATCCTAAGAACTACTGGTGGTACAGAGACCTCCGCCGTTACGGCAGCGTAACCCACTCAGGTTTCGGTCTCGGTTTCGAACGTCTGGTTGTATACGTAACCGGTATGGGTAACGTACGTGACGTTATTCCGTTCCCACGTACCGTAAACAACGCTGATTTCTAATAATCGGTTATCCACAGTCAAAACCCCCGGCCATGACATCATGACCTGGGGTTTGTACTTTTTGTTTTAAACTCCTGACAATAATTACATTCTTAAAGAATATTCGCCGTAATTAAAAAACACGTGGAAATTCAAGTGTTCGGAAATGACCGGAAGCCTTCTACTTTTTATGAATCAGGCCCTTATAGTCCCCGACTGAAATCCCCATGTACTTTTTAAAAACGGTGCAGAGATGACTCTGGGAGGCAAAACCTGTTTCATAGGCGATATCGGCATCGCGCACGTCATCCTCCATCTTCCTCTTCGCCTCCCTGAGACGGCACTGAATAAGATACTGTTTCGGAGTAATCTTCATGAATTTTTTAAAAACCCGGGCAAGATAGGAGCTCGTAACGTCCAGACCTAAAGCCACATCAGCAACGGAGATGCCGTCAGTAATGTGTTCTTCGATATATTCACGGGCTTTTTTCACAACCTCAGCCACACTCCTCGCACCGTTACCGGCAGGAGAATAGCGCTGAAGAAAAATCCCCAGTCTGTCGATAAAGTCCTCTTCACTGGCGACTGCGTCAAAATCAGCCAGAATAGCGTTTATTATTCCCGAATCCGTAAAAACGCACGGTGATTCAGAAAGATATGACATGATTCTTACGCACATTTTGTCATGAACGGACAGTGATAAATAATCATAGACATCACAGGCAGAAAGTGAAATGGAATTGTCCGGAGGCAGAACAATGACGGTACCAGCTTTGACTTTACGGCGCGCACCGTTAACTGAGACGAAGAGGCATCCTGCGGTAAAAAGAACCATGGTAAAGCTTTTGTGGGTATGTTCCGGCAGGGATGCCTGACCATGCCCGCGAATGAGCTCACAGTCTCCGTGTTTTACGATTGTTAACAGGTTCTTCATTAATGCCTCTTTGAAATTTAAGCAAAAAGTTCGTCACCGCTCTTAAAATCAAGTCCCGGATGACAGTCGAATTTAACGGCTCCTACTTTAGCCTTTCCATGAACCGCCCGGGTTATCATGGCAACGCCCTCGTTACCGAATCCCGCACACAGTTCAATAACCTTAACGCCGTTTTCCACAAGTTCCCTGGCGACTTCAACACCTTCGGCATAACTGCCCACACCGACCACGTGCAGGTTGAGAATCTCGGTATCTATATCGCACTTATGCACGGTTCTGTCGGTCTTCGGAGCAACGAAAATAAATGCAGCTTCCACTTTCATAATAATCTCCTTAATAAAAAAATCCAAACTGCACGTATCATTTTATATACCGGGTCAGCAGCCGTATTTCAAAAAAATGACCTGTGAAAAAATATTCCGGAGCGACCTGTTATTCACCGGGATGCCGAAAGGAGGTACTCAGATAGCGTAAAAATTTATCCACAGGTAAAAAAACGGCCGTCACGACTCCTGCTCCGAGGGCGCAATGGCCAAAAACCAAGGATTGAACAGTCTTTACCTCAGATGCGCAAATCTTACAGGATATCGGACACGGCGGTAACCTTTCAGGTGTCCGGATCGCTGTTGATTACTTCTCCTTAATCACGGTAACCAGAACACCTCCCTTTTTGAGTCTGCCGTCTTCATAGCCATGTGCAAACAGCACATCTCCCTTAACGACAGGGTCAACGTCATAATCGTTGGCGTTTATGCAGACCCGGTAACGTCCGCCCTCTCCTCTTGAGTAACGGATAAGTCTTGAACCGTCGGATTCTTCCCAGAAAAGTCCGCCTTTTCCCTTAAAACCTTCTGATTTACGCAGGGCGATAAGCTCCTTTACCTCCTCCGTTATGTGTTCGTATTTTCCGGATTCAATGTCCTTCCACGGCATCGGTCGGCGGTTATACGGATCGTCCGCACCTTCAAGAGCTATCTCGGTACCGTAATAAATACACGGAGATCCCGGCATAGTCATGAGAATAGTCATCTGCTGAATGAATTCATCGTAGGATCCTGTCCTGTTGATGATTCTTGCCACATCATGGCTGTCCAGAAGGTTAAAAAGAACTCGATTTACCTGTTCCTTATACAGTGAATAGCAGTAATCAATTCTGTACCTGAAATCCCCGGCATTCAGACTGCCGTCAAGAAAGAAATTGCCGATGCTCTGCATGAACGGATAATTCATGACGGAGTCGTATTCATCACCGTCAAGATAAGGAGCTGAATCGGTCCATATTTCTCCCAGAAGGAAAATATCCGGTCTGATCTTTTTAAGCTCACGGCGAAGATGCTTTATGAAGCTGTGTGAAATCTCATTACCAACGTCGAATCTGATGCCGTCGATGTCAAATTCCGCAATCCATTTTTTGCAGATGCCGGTAAAGTAATCCACAACCTCAGGATTATTGGTATTAAGCTTCGGCATTTCGGCCACGAAGGCAAAGGAATAATAACGTCCGTCCATGGTGTTGCCCTTCTTTCCGGCAAAGTCGTCGTCATTAACGTAATACCAGTCAAAGTATCTGGAATTACGTCCGTTTTTAAGTACGTCCCTCCAGGCGAAAAACTCCGGTCCGGAATGATTGAACACTGCATCAATCATGATCTTAAAGCCCATGTCATGAGCCTTTTTCACCAGTGCGGCAAATTCCTCATTGGTACCGAATGCCGGATCAAGCTCTTCGTAATCAGCGGTATCGTAACGGTGATTGGTTCCGCTCCTGAATATCGGATTAAAGTAAATGCCGGTAATACCGAGGGAGGCCAGATACTCAAGTCTTTCGGACACGCCCCTGACGTTGCCTCCGTAGAGACTCTTATGGTCGATACCGGTAATGACGTCCCAGTCCCTGAATCTGCCTTTACTGCCGTCCTCAGACCTTGAGAAACGGTCCGGAAATATCTGATACCACACGGTATCCGCCACCCATTCAGGAGGATTGCAGATGTCGGAATCGTTCATCCAGGCAAACTTAAAGAAATGTTTGGCGAACTCGTCACGGTGTATGAATGACGGATCGTAAAAACCGTCTTCCAGGAAACATTTTACGGTGCCGTCATCGAAAGTCAGCAGAAAATAATACTGCAGGCGTCTGTACTCAGGCTTCACCGTCACGGAATAAATGATTTCATGAGCAAGTTCCGCGGTCAGTTTCATCTCAGCAGGATGTCCGTCCCATGCGGAAAAACCGGATATTCCGTTGATATACGGATCTTCATGAACCAGAACCGCCTTCACCACGCTGCGGTTTGCATGAAGCCGGATTCTCAAATCCGTTTCATTAAGAGAGTAGCAGTCGTTGTAACCGCATTTATGACTGATTCCTTCATACATCATGACATTAGCTCCTTTGGACTGTTATTCAATGGAACTAGTTTAAGAATCTTCAGAAAGAAAATCTTTAATGATTCTATTTACAATTTAACACAATCCTATTATTCTTAATGGCAGACCATTCCGTTACGGGAGCTTTTTACATGAATAATGTCAGACTGATACATGAAAGCAAAAAGCACGGAAAGGATGATTTCTCCTACTCCATTTACCACACCATAATTCCTCTATGGATGAAGAGTTTTCCGCTTCACTGGCATGACGAAGTGGAAATCACCGTCATCACCGAAGGCACTGCACTCTTTACCATATGCAACAGAAAAATCACAGCCTCGGCCGGAGACATTCTGATTGCCAACCGCAGATATCCCCACTGTGTGGAACAGTATCGTGACGAAGGCGCAAGCTTCTTTTCCATTCTGTTTAACACAAATCTTGTAAAAAACCGGATTCTCGATCCCGAGAATCTCGGCATAATCGAAGACATTGAGGCGGAAAGACTGATTTTTCCGGAAATCATAAAGAAGGACACTCCTCTTAATGTCAGGCTGATGCCGGTTCTCAGTGAGCTTATAGAAAACCGTAAAAAAAGCTACACGGACTTTCAGATGGGGGTTCTCGGATGTCTGTATCTCGTCTTTCAGATACTGAGCCGTAATACCGTAAGAAACGACAGAACGGCAACCGAATACCGCGTGGATTTCTCCAAGATAAAACCTGCCATAAATGCGGTCATAAATCATTACGAACAGAAGATTTCCATATCATCCGTTGCCGGAGAATGCTGTCTCTCGGACAGTCATTTCATGAAACTCTTTAAGAAAACAACCGGTAAAACCTTTAATGAATTTCTCATAGACCACAGACTCAGCAAGGCTTCCCAGATGCTAAAGGACACCGATGACCGCATCATAGACATTGCCAACAGCTGCGGCTTCTACAACCAGTCATATTTTACGAGAATGTTCATCAGACATTATTCAGTAACACCGAGTGAATACAGAAAGATAATGCGCTGACGATGCGCCTGGAATAATCCTCCTTGTGATTTATCTCCAAAACTGACCGTGATGACAGCCTTCCAAGTTTTTGTATAACCTGTTTTTCCTAAATACCTAAATTACGTCTCATCTCTGGAGCAATGTGTTCCTCCGCAAAAAAGCTCACATAATTTTCAGCACCTGTTTGGACATGCTTTCAGCGACTGCAAATCAAGGGCTTAAAGTGATTTTTGCGAGTGGAAAAATCATTGAGTATGAGCGTAATGCTTAGCATACTCATGCAAAACATGTGGTAAAAGCCGTAAAAAACAAGGCTTTTACCGTTATTTAGGAAGCTTACGTTCAGTACTCCTGCTATTTGAGTTTCTGAACCTTAACGGAACGGTTTTTTTATAAAAACAGATGCCGTAGGCATACACATTCTTTATTCCCGGAGCATTAACGAACTCATCGGCATATCTTTTTTCAAGCACCTGTTCCGGTGCGTTTACCGCAACGGAAACCTTGGTGCCGAAAGGTCTTGCCGTTTGCTTTAATTCCATAATTACTATGGTGTCATCGTTTTTGGAAGAAGCAATGATGTCGGCGCAGCCGTCTCCCGCTTCCGTGTCGGATTTATGTTCCTCCATGTATGAAATCCCGTTCACCTGCAGTCCGTTCATGAAACCGCGGTAATAGTTTTCCTTTGATTCATTTGCGGCAAAGTCCCTGATGGAAACGTATTTCATCAGGAGTGCGTCAAGTTTTGATTCTACCGCTTCGGCATTACCTTCAAACAAACCTTTTATCAGCTCACCGGTATTGTTTTTCATAACAGGATTTATTTCAAAGAAATCCATAATCTTCGATTTGAAACAGTCCTTTGGAATATACAGTCTGTATTCGTTTTTTTGGCAGATCGGTATTGCGGAGCAAAGGTGAGATATCCGGTATCCGGAAGCAGTGTTCAGAAATCCTTTACATCGTGATTTTTTAAATCAGCATAGTAACTGTTATGAAACGACCTTTGTCAAGCAGAAATTTAGGCAAGACATTTTCCTCAGTGTAAGCACGGCATTGGCCACTCTGTTATACGTGGATTGGATACCTCAGGTCAATGGTTCGCCGCGAATTCTATTTGTCTGTCGTCGAGGATCACTGTTCATAGTGCCATCATAGTTACATCGTAGATAATTCAAACCTTCTTGATGAAAAACGTCTTATCTAAATCACTGTCAGTTTCAGATGTTTAAGTAATCACATCCGGCTATAAATTTACTCTAATTAAACAGTTATCAGGCATTAGCTCTCTAACTTCGTTATT
>NZ_FOXF01000041.1 GCF_900115655.1 Ruminobacter amylophilus
TGACACTAAAGGACATAGATCTGGAAAACAGAATAATCGATATCAATCATCAAGTGCAGAGATTCCGCTCCGGCAAATACGACATCTGCCCCACCAAGACCAGTGCCGGTACCCGCAAGCTGCCGATGACGGAGGAAGTGTATCAGATGTTCAAGTCCCTGGTGGAAAACAGACCGACAGATCTGCCGGAGGTTATTGTTAAAGGTTATGCCGGGTTCCTTATCAGGGACAAGGACGGAATGCCTGAGGTAGCTCTGCACTGGGAGCACAGGTTCCAGCATGCAGTTAAGCGGTATAACGACATCTACAAAATTCAGATGCCGTCAATAACACCTCATGTATGCCGCCACACTTATTGCAGCAATCAGGCCAGAGCAAGAATGAATCCTAAAACTCTGCAGTACCTGATGGGACATTCTGAAATTTCAGTAACCATGGACGTCTATACTCATCTGGGACTTGATGATGCCAAGGATGAGATTATCAGACTTAAAGAGCTGGAGGACGCCAGAAAGGAAATCAATAACATTGAGCGTGATACCATGCGCAGCATGGAGAGTCAGTTCAAGTACATTTAAGGCATCAGCCACCAATCTTTTCAAGCTCATGACCATTACGGCATGGGCTTTCCCTTTCCGGATCATCTTCATCCAAATCTTATACAACCACCTCTCTGCAACGGTGGATTACATTCCACAAAACGGTCTTCGATGTTGATATTTAGGGCAAATGCCTTTAATATTTGACAGTAAGGTGTTAAGCATTTTTCTGATTCTCGGTACAAATCGGCAATAAATTAGAACTGCATAGATTTTGTTCGTTAGCAGAGATTTCAGGGAAGAGGTGTTTAAGGATTCATTATGAGCGAAGATAAGGTTGAACTATTAAGTACTCCGTATGGTGAGGTTGCATACGAATCATTCCGTGAACTTGGATTTGCCTTTGCAGATAAAAGCGCTGTTATTAAAGAACTGGAAAGAAAGAACATTCCTCGCTATCCGGTTCTGTTGCGTCCGAGAAGATTCGGTAAAAGCACCTTTGTTCAGATGCTGAAATCCTTCTACGACATCTCATACAAAGACAGATATGAGGAAATCTTTAACGGAAAGAGTATCTATACGAAAAAACTTCCCAGTCATAATACCTACCATGTTATCAATTTTGACTTTTCCATGGTTAACACCCAAAGCAATACCGCCATGCTGAACAGCTTTTTTTCTGCTGTTGCAAACGGCATAGATGACTTCAAAAGAAGATATCCTGATTTTACTTTTGATTATAAGGAGCTTGATAAGTCAGACTCCGTCACACTGTTTAATAACTTTGCATCAGCTTATTCCGATTACGCAAAAGCAGTTTTAAGTCTTAACGCATCTGAGAACAATAATTATGGCAGACTCTATGTAATGATTGACGAATACGATAATTTTGCCAATCAGATCCTTTCACAGGATATTGAACTGTTTCATACCATCACCGGTGATAACGGATTCCTGAAAGCATTCTATGCCGCCATTAAGGCAGCTGCGGCAAATGCAAATTGTATTTCCAAAACCTTTATTACCGGAGTGTCATCCGTATCCCTTGATTCTCTTACTTCTGGTTTTAATATTGCCCGAAATGTTACATCTCGCGCCTGTTTTAACGAATATGCAGGCTTCACAGAAGAAGAATTAACAGAATTGATACCAAAGCTCGTTGACATCGAACAGATTGGAGTAAGTGTTGAGGAAATCATTGCCAGAATGAAACCAGTGTATGATGGCTATTGTTTCAGTCATCAGGCAGAACACACGGTGTTCAATTCATCCATGTGTCTGTACTATCTTGATGAAATGCGTCTGGCAGGTGAATTTCTCCCACCGGAGGATTATCTAGATCCCGCATCAGACCATGACGGTTCCAAACTTAAGCAACTTTTTGAAATTGCCGAACCCGGCCTTGCAGATGCAATTATCAATACCTATCTCAGTGATAGCAGATTTTTCATTAAGGATCTGGCGGAAAACATCAATCTTAATAAAGCTGCCAGATATGATCGTCTTCAGCTTCTGTCCATGCTCTACTACCTGGGGTATCTCACCATTGATAAAGCACTCTCACGAATAGGCAGACTGGCTCTTAAGATTCCGAATCTTTTCATGTCAAAGCTCTTTGCGCAGTGCACTGCAGACCTGCGATTAAAACCGAGCAAAGTGTTTTCTGATTCCGTACTTGATATAACGGCACTGCAGAATGTTCAGGATGACATCAGTTCATTCGCATCATCATGCACTGAATTTCTGAGCAGAATTTTCACCAATCAGGTACTGACTCACATGAGTGAAATGGCTCTTAATCTGACACTCTTCACCAAGCTGGATTCCATGGACGCGGTGTTTTCAGAAATGCAGAAATCACTTCGGGTCGTCGGAGACGGAGAGAAATTTGCTGATCTGGTGATTACCGTAAATGTAGGTCAGGAAAACGAATGCATTTATCTCATTGAGCTTAAATACGTCACCAAGACTGATGCCACGGAAGCCAAAATTCAAAATACCATAAAAGACGCAACGGCTCAGGTTCAAAGATACAAGTCTGCTATTGAGTTCAGGGACAGACAGATTAAGGCCTACGCCATGGTATTTGTTGGTTCTGAGTGTGTGCACTGCGGGTAATTATGCCAATAACATATCAACGATATGCTCAACGAGCAGATGAAGAGTTTAGAAAAGAGCATGAGTAAATGAAGCCTGAAATGGAAGCTATCAGAAAAATTGTGTTCATGCAGGCATACTGCAATGGTTAATCAGTCAGGCATCAATCATGAGGTTGTATCTATACAGGTTAATGAAATCAACAAACGGAGCAGAAAAGCCCGTTCTGCTTAATCATTATTGGGAATGACCTGATTAAGCTTCTTGAATGCCCTTATCAGGTGTTCAAGAAACTTTTCGACTATAGGTGTGAAAACCTGAAATTTTTGCCAGATTAAATATGTCGGGGTACTGAGTTCCGGATACAAAGGGATCCATACAAGCCCGTTTCCCGGACTGGTATCAACCAGACCTTTGTATGTCAGCATAACTGCAATATTTTCCCTGACAAACCTGGAGCCGTTATAGGCAAGATTAACCGTATCCGTAACTTTAAGTTCGTTTGCCCGATCACCGCACCAGCCTGAAATTTCCTCAGAGAGTCCCTGTGTTGAGATAATTATGTTATGAGGAAGCAGATCATCAATGGTTATTTTATCCATAGCTGCCAATAGATGATCCCGGCGAACCACCATCCCCCAGATGTCGTCAGCCGGGTAGCGGATGTAGTTGTATTTGTCGGTATCCGGTAAACCTGAAATAATCACAAAATCAAGAAGACCTCCGTCCATCTTCTCGGTCACCTGTTCAGTCATACCGCTGATGACATGACAGCGTAATCCCGGATATTTCCGGCGGAAGGCAAGCAGTTCCCGGGCGAAGATATCGATGTGGCAGGTTTCTGGAGCACCGATATGAACATCTCCGCCGATTATGTCTTCGATATCTCTGAATTCCTGTTTGGTTTTATCCACGAGAGAAACTATGTCTTCCGCTCTTTTACGGAGTAATAAGCCTTCCTCTGTGAGCTTCATTCCACCTCCAATCCTTTCAAAAAACGTACACCCGAATTCAGCTTCCAGCTCTTTCATCTGTTTGGAAAGGGCTGACTGGGTAATAAACAGCATTGCTGATGCCCTTGTCATGTTTCCTGTTTTGGCTACCATGAGAAAATTCTTAAGCAGTTTCAGATCCATTTCCTGGGATTCTCCGATCTAAATTTAATTTTGTGTTATTCCATAATGGAATAACATGTTATGAATTTTTACCATTTGTAATTATATGATGATTTTCTTATACTTAAGTCAAGTGATATCGGAATCTATAAATCAGATCTCAGATTCTTTATCAGAAAATTCAACAGATTGACATCGTTAAAAAAATTGGGAGGCAGTTATGAAACCACTCAAATTATTAGGTGCTTTAGTTGCAGCGGCAATGCTTACGGGAGTAACAGACATCATGGCATATGACATTCCTGTATCCGTTATATCGGATGCTTCACAGATGAAGAAATCCTCAGTGGAAAACCTGAAGGAAGATACCAGAGTTTTCAAAATCAATAAAAACATTCAGGTTATGAAGGTCGTTTTCACAAACCACTACGGCTTTGATGTCGCCGGACATCTGTATCTGCCAGAAAACTTTGACAGTTCAAAAAAATACAGTGCTGTAGTGATTTCCGGCCCGTTCGGTGCAGTCAAGGAACAAGCATCAGGTCTTTATGCCCAGGAACTGGCATCAAGAGGTTTTGTAACAGTAGCCTTTGATCAGTCTATGACCGGGGAATCCGGAGGGAACAGACGCGATATGGCCTCTCCTGATATTTTTACAGAGGATTACAGTGCAGCAGTAGATTTTATCAGTAATCTGAAGTTTGTTGATCCTGAAAAAATAGGTGTGGTAGGTCTGTGCGGTCTTTCTGGAATGGCTATCACTGCAGCTTCAAATGATATAAGAATCAAAGCTGTTGTGACATCAGCAATGTATGATATGTCAGAAAGCATCAGCGATCACTACAAAGGATATTACTACACCGATGAACAGCGTAATATTGTCAAGAAACATCTGGCTGCTATGCGTGATGCAGAGGCTAAGAAGGGCGGTTTGATAAGGGGAGCTCATGAAATAGCCGTAGATGCAGAAGGCAGAGTTCAGAATTATGAAACTATGTTTCCTAACAAGCTTCCTGATGATGCCAATCCAGTGATTAAAGATTTCTTCGGATACTACGTCGGAAGGGCCTACCATCCGCGGGCAATCAATTCCAACACATCTGCCTGGGACTCTACTGCTCCGTACGGATTCTTCAATTTCAGGCTTATGGATAATATAAAGGAGCTGACACCTCGTCCTCTCATGCTGGTTACCGGAGACAGGGCGCATTCCAGATATTTTTCAGAAGATGTGTATCAGAAGGCGTCAGAACCTAAAAAACTGATCGTGGTAAAGGGAGCAACTCATGTGGATCTGTATGATCAGATGGATAAAATACCCTTTGATGAAATTGATAACTTCTTCAGAACAAACTTAAAATAAAAGAGTAGAGAGTGGCGGTTTTTTTATACGATAATAGTTTGGAAAACCTGACGTAACATAGAAGCATATTATAGACAGGCTCATGATCTAATGGAGGCTCTCCTTACGGCATGGGCTTTTTTCATACCTGTACATAATTGTGTTATAAATATACGAGTAGCAGAGATAGTTGCGACAGTGTCGCCACTATCTACGTTGCCTGAAAACATAAAAGATAGTGGCCTCACTGAAGCCACTATCTCTTACAGCCCATGAAGATGCCGTCATGGCATTTTACACATAATTGCCTTCGAGCGTATTAAAAATATCCGGGTAGTCAGCCTCTGGATTTTGACTACGATTTGACTACTTTTCGTGTACACAAAAGGCAGTATTTTGGATATTTTCGTCATTTCTGTTAATATTGCGAAAGGCAGTTCTGCATAGGTTGAGGGCCGGCAAACCTTGCAGACATGGGCATTTCTCGGCAATTCTTAAAATCAATAATGAAACTTCGCATCTTATTCGTGTGCCATGGCAATGAATGCTTCATTTAACCGTCTGGTTGAGAAATATATGCCGAATACTGAGATTGTCTATGATCGTTATCATGGTTTTAGGTTCCGTCAGACCGGAAGAAGCCAGAAGGCATCAGGACAAAGCCCGAGAATTCAAAAAACAGGTTAAAACTGTTAAAGATAAAGAAGTCCTGAGAGAACTTAAACAGAATATTCGGGATGAAAGTCAGCGGTACACCAGACTGAAAAGAGCCCGCTGGTCCGTGTTAACCGACAGCCGGAATCTTAGTGAAGCAGGAGAAGAATTCTTAAATGAAATTCTTAATACGCACAATGATCTTGCCACCTGTTATACCATGAAAGAAGAAATGAACCGCCTCTTTGAATTACGAGACAAAGAAGAAGCCTGCTGCGTATGGATGAAATGGTTTATGGCAGCGAAGGAAATTGGAATACCGCAACTTCAGAAATTTGCAGAGTTGAAGGAGCGGCGTCTGAGAGGACTGGTAGCTCACGCTACTCATCCTGTCAGCACCGGAAAATCAGAGGGTATGAACAATAAAATTAAAGTGGCTGAAAGAATTGCATACGGCTACAGAGATGAGGACTATTTCTTTACTCTAATTCGATACCAGTCCTCTCTCGGATTCCCAACATTTATTCCGTTAAGAGCAAAAAAAAACGGCATGCCCTGAGGACAAGCCGGTTTCTTATGACACGTTTATAGGATTACCCCTTGAATACCACGAACTGGTCAAGAGTCATGCGTGAAGACTGAATCTTGTTGATTGGAGTATCAGCAATATAACCGATTGCCACGCCCACTGCGATATCGTATTCGTCGGAAATGTCGATATGCTTTCTGATTACGTCAGGATACTTGACGATGTTGTAGGCAGGAATTGAACCCAGGCCTCTGTTGGTGGCGGCAAGGAGGAGAGTCTGTTCAAAACCGCCGAGGTCAAGAACAGCCCACTTGTTGGCGGTTCTAGGCAGGCAGAGGAACAGCACTGCCGGAGCATCAAAGAAGCTGTTTTCCAGCTCATCCCAGCGGGCACCCACGTTAAGGGAATTGGCATAACCGTAGAAATTGCTCATGTTCTTCTGAGCCTGATCGGACCATGAGGTTCTGTGAGTGGTGTCGAAATCGGCATAGCCCTTTACGCCTTCACCGCTGAGCTTGATGAATTCGTTTCTGATGTTTTCCAGAGTATGACCGGTTGCCACAAAAACCTTCCATTCCTGAGCGTTTACCCAGGAAGGAGCACGACCGGCTTCCATGATGATGTCGGCAATCACTTCCTTGCCGATGGTATCCTTCTTGAATTCCCTGATTGATCTTCTTTTGGCAACAACTTCTTTAAAATCCATGGTCCTATCCATCCTTATCATTGTTTTCAGACTAAAATGATATTACCACAATTTGCTTAAAATTCTGATATCAGCCGTCCACAATAGTGACAGAGCCCAAAATCCTGCGAAGACATCGTGTTGTCCGGGCGGATTTCGGGCTCATGGAGACATCGGGTATCAATCAGAAACCGCGACGTTTCTTAACGATGTCGTAGGCCTCATTGATTTCCTTGGTCTTCTGTTCGTATACGGAACGCATGTTCTCAGGAAGACCTTTGGCCTTAATCAGATCCGGATGATACTTTCTAATAAGTCTCTTGTACTTTCTGGTGATTTCCTCAGCCGGAGTTGATTCGGTAATGTCAAGGAGAGCCATCGCTTCGGCATAATCCCCGCCTGTTCCGGAACCGCCGTAACCTGATTTGCCGCCATAGGACGAACCGGAACCGGAACCATAGCCGGAACCTCGTCCAGAGGAACTGTAGCCGCCGGAAGAACCGTAGCTGCTTCCGGAATAGCCGTAGCCGCCGGAATGGTCTGAACCGCTGAAATCATGAGGAGACATTTCACGTATCATGGCATCGATGTCATAGGTAGTGAACCCCAGAGCCCTACCTACGGTATAGATACGTTCCTTTTCCTTTCGGTTAATCACTCCGTCAGCCATGGAGATGTATACCAGAAGGGAAAGAACCGTAAGAAGATTTCTGGTATTGCCGCGATACACCTTTTTCAGCATCTCGACGTCATCATAAGGCACGTAGGTCTCGCTTTTACCCTGATTGAATGCATGAATACAGTATTCTCTGTGAGACGGTGCCAGCTGCTGAATTATCTGTTCGGCATAATTGATTTCGTTTCTGGTGATTACGTCATTACCTCTGGCGACATAGCCGACAAGCCTCATTATCGCCTGCGTAACGGTCAGATCGTTGGCGTTCATGCCCTCATAGCTGTCGCCATAGCCGTACCCCCGTGATGAACCTTCATCAGTGTTACTGTCGGAACCGAAGATTTTTGAAATAATCCAGAATCCGCCCCAAATCAGCAGGATCCACCAGAAATACTTAATAAAGATTATGATAAGGATAATGGTCAGACACCCCATGAAACCGGAGCAGCCTGAATTGTCTTCTCTACTCATATCTGCCTATACCTTTAAACATTCAAACAGCAGGAATCGGGAATAAACCTGCATAATCTCATCTGAAACCTCAATACGAACAGTCCGAAATGACATTCTGCGGTAATCGCGGTTCATTTCCCACCCCGACCGGAACAATATATTATCATGTTCAGGGGGCTACTATACTTTATATAGTGAGGCAAAAAATCCTGTTTGTTCACGAATTAAGCATATCGGAAAGCGGATACCGTCCCTGCTCATATTCCGTTTTCTGAAGAAAAGCATCAGAAACCGCGACGTTTTTTTACAATATCGTACGCCTGATTGATTTCCTTGGTCTTTTCCTCATATACCGAAACCATATCCTCCGGAAGCCCCTTGGCCTTAATCAGATCCGGGTGATATTTTTTAATGAGTCTTCTGTAGGCGCGCGACACCTCTCCCGCCGTTGAGTTTTCAGTCACGCCGAGAAGGCGGAGCGCATCCTCATAATTTCCTTCGCTTTCGGCAGACTTTCTTTTTCTGCCGCCGAATTCGTCACGCTGATTTCTGCCAGTGTAGGTATAGGAATAATCATGGAAACTGTGACTGTAAAACTCCCTGCTTTTTTCCTCGTCAGGTTTTCTGGAAGCCTCTTCGAAGGTATACGATTTCATTTCCCTGATGAGAGCATCAACTTCCTCCACGGTTACGAAAAGAGCATTGGCAATCTCCTTTACTCTTTTCTCCTCTTCAGGAATTATCTTATTGTCGGCAAGAGCCATGAACACCATGAAGGAGACAACCTTGACGTAGGCATCATGGTCTCCGGAATATGCCCTGAGTATTATGTCTATGTCAACATGCGGATCATAACCGTAGCTGCAACCCGTACCGTATGCATATTTAAGTATGGTGTTGTAACGGGGATCAAGGCGGTTTATGACGTTGTCCGCACTGGCGTTCTCTCTGGGAGTAACCGCCGGATTTCCCCTGGCGATGTAGCCGAGAATGCGCATGATGGCGGACTTGGTATCAATGTCCCTTGAAGTTTCGGACGACTTTCTCCGATCTGAACCGGAACGGCCGTATCCCTTTTTGATTTTATCCTCTTCTTTTTCTTCTCTGTCTGTTGAATGCGAGCTGAAATAAACCTTATAAAATAACACGGCGACAACTATCACAAAAATAATCGGCATGTATAATTTGCTGATAAAATCAAGAATCCAAACAAAAAGAACCATAAGTTATGTCAAATACGGGGAATAAAAAACGCTGTTTCGAATAATTTCAGTAATATATCACCATCAGTAATAATTTCATTTCTTTTATGTCAGATATGTCTGATTTCGAGAAGATGTTCAATTTTGTACCGGAGCTTTCCTGAATGAATCAGCAGCGGAAGAGGCTCGCCTTCACCTGTCAGGGCAACAGCTGCCGCAACGATTTTTTATGCGTGATTTTTATTGCTCCGGAAATCATAAAAGCAGTTGAAAAAAAGAATTATAAGGACATCGCATTAATACTTCTTGTAAGGGGAGGATTATCCGCTTTATCGTCAAACCGGCTGAAGTATGGCGGTCATTGTCATGATTGCGGTATTCATCCTGCTTCTGATAATTATTCCCCACTGCATATCAGGTCTGACGATATTCAGCAGATGGATGAAAAAGCATCCTTAATACAGTGGTAAAGAGAACAAGATCAGACGTTCCTGTCTTAACGGTTATGCGTTTGAATGCGCCTGTTTCAGTCTGGTAATAGGTTCTGAATATATTCATGCCTGTGACGGCCGCATATACAGAGAGGCAGGAGAAGAAAAATCATTCCTCGCCACACCGGATCAGTTTCAGGTCATGATCATAATGATGCGGTTCTATCCGGACATGCCTGCAGACAATCCTCACTATATCAGCATAGAAGCACCTCGCGGTTATATCTCCGCAGACTGGCATACCTCAGCTCCGGTTCCGGGACAGGCCGGATACAGACTGATTCAAGCGCTGTCCGTATCGAATCCGGAAAGAACTGCATGTTCCGGTTCCGGATCTGATTCACGATTAATCATGTTTCGGCAGTACGGCATGAATGTTTAAATCAGATATTCCGATCTATAATAGACATGTAGGTCGAAGTTGAAATATGGTTTAATCCGGAGATCAGCATGAAGAACTCATTCAGAAATTTTTCAGAGAAAACGGTCTGCATTGCTCTGTCACTGACGGCCATGACTCTTACCACGGACGTTTATGCGGGATTCAGCGAAGGAAATCAGAAAGCCGGTCTGGCAGCCGTGTACACGGTAAAAGACAGTTTCGCATATCCGGAAGCCTTCTACGGCAAACAGTTTCTTGACGATAACGGCAGAATAAAAGCCATGTTATATCTCGCCGACTATCCGAAGAATCTCACGAATCACCATAAGATAGCCGCCACGCTGGTGCCGAAGGTATTCGGATGCACCGGCATTGAGGTTGCTCCTCCGCCTCAGGACGATGATTTCATCGATGATCACGCATCTTTTAAAAACTGCAGAATATCCGATGACCTTAGCTATAACGGCGACATATACGTTTCCGGAGGTTTTTATCAGATTATAGTTCATACTCCTGATTTTCCGGAAAACTTCATATCCGAAATAATGGAATACGACGAAAGCTTTCAGCTGAGTCTTGCGGCTCAGGACTATCCGTCGGCTGAAGCTCCGTCAGCAAACCCTGATTCTCTTTCCGTTCCTCAAGGATACGTGATTCTCCCGACTTTCAGATATCCGGATTTTCATGAAATGCCTGATATTGCCAGAACGTTTATCAATCCTGAAACCCGACAGCTGTTCAGCTATGTCATCCTCAGAAAAAGCAGTCCGGGAGACAGGGTTCCTGCCGAGGAAATACAGGATTTCTGTCAGAACACCATACCACTCGAAAAAGCGGGGAATTCAGCCGGACTGTATACATTCAGAGACTGCACGTCACCGCAGTACAGTGTTCCCGTTATTACAGACGGTTCGATTTTACAGCAGCCTGACGGAAGCCTGATATTTGAAATTCACAGCAGAAATATTACTGATGCGGAGCTTGAAACCTTTATGAAAAATCTAAAGTAGATTCCTGCGCCGCATAAATTCCGGTGCGCAGTCAGATACAAGACACGTCTCCATCAATCGCACCGTTGCGGTATTCCTGACACGATCCGACAGCCTGCATGTGCCGGATCAGACACCATCCACAGCCGGCGTATGGTGTGTTTCATTGTCTCTATCCTGCAGTTATGTGAAAAAGCCGGTTTATGAAGGTTATTTAACTTTGAATTCAACTTCACTGAGTCTATTTGAGTCTTCTTGAGACACATCAAAAATACCCGCTGAACAAAGACCTTTTTCAAGACAACCTGACTTTGAGGAAACAGGACAATCCAATCGACCTGACTCATGATCAGATGAACAGTCATATATCCTTTCTGTGACGGAAATGGAAGAACCGGACGAATTGTTAATATTTTGTACCTCATTCAACAAGGGCTGTCAGATACACCTATACCGTATCTGTCCAGATACATCAATCAGAACAGGAGCGAGTACTGTAAGTGCATGCAAAATGTAAGAGAACCCCAAAGCAGTTCATCAACTTTCTTAAATGAAAGTTTATCCAAAGGCTCACAGCCTCATCCGACCGTCTTAAGATAATTGCTGATTGTCATGCCAAATGAATCAGCCTTCCTCCTGATGACAGCTTTATCTTCATGACTCAGGTAAACCTTCACATGAGTTCCTGCAGTCTCAGGTTCTTTCTGGCGTTATTTCTTCTCTTCCATGGTTCATTTTCTGGCGTGTAATTCCGAATTCGGAGTCAGATGCCGGTGCACCGTTACAGTTGTTTTTATAACTGTTCTAACCTGTAGTAACAGATATTTATTTCTAATCCGTCCACAAAAGTATTAAAATCTCCTCAGTATCGTAATATCGAAAAAAATGGAACCAGACAATGATCAAATATCCATGCCCCCTGGAAAATGTCTCAATGCTTTTCTATGAAAACACTGCCTTCACTGACGGTACTGCAAACATTACCTACAGAGAACTTGAAAAGATGGTGTCATCATGGGAACGACCGTTCAGAAATTTCAGAAAAAATCCGGAGATAACGGCGGACATACTTAACGGCTCCGACATTACGCACGGAATGGATCCGGCAACCATTGGCTTTTTCGACAAAGACTTTCCCAAAGTAATGGTTAAGACAGAACCGTCCTGCGAATACATATCTTCGCTCTTCGCATTTATACGTGCAGGCATAACCTACATTCCCTATTCCGCCAGAGAAACGGCGGGACGCATCAGAAAAACAGCCGGCAAGATACAGGCTCTGGTCATAACCGACATCAGAGACTTCTGCAGTTTTGTGTACCGTACTCTGAATACCGATACCGGTGACCGGGAATATGAGAACTGTAAAATTCACACAGTCGATCTCGATTTTCCCTGCAACATGATGCTGACCTCCGGATCAACCGCCCTGCCGAAGCTTGTGGTTCACTGCCTCAAAGCTCATATCGCAAGTGCCCTGGGCAGTCAGATTATGCTTAAACTCCGGCCGAAGGATCGCTACCTGCTGTCTCTTCCCCTTAATCACGTCGGGGGGCAGGCGGTTATATTCAAAACACTCATGGCAGGAGCCACCATGGTAGCTCCGCGCCGAGATAAAAAACTCACGGAACAGATTCTTGATGACGGCATAACAGTCCTTTCACTTGTTCCCACCCAGCTTGTACGCATCATAAACGCGGATCCGGAAATCCTGAAAAAAAGCAGGGTAAGAGCAATCCTCCTCGGAGGAGCTCCAATTGAACCTTCTCTTGTAGACAGGGTTCATCAGCTTTATCCTGATATAGCGCTTTACGGAAGCTACGGTTCCACTGAAATGGCCTCTCAGATCTGCACCTGTGAACTGAAAAAAAATACCCCTGTTACCGCAGGTTTTGCCCTGCCGGACAGGGAAATCATAATCGGAAAGGATAATGAAATTCTGGTGCGGGGTGAAACACTGTGCCTCGGATACTTTAAAAACGGCGTCATCAACCCCGTTACGGACAAAGACGGATATTTTCATACGGGAGACATCGGGGAATTTCTCAGTGAGGGGCTTGTCATAAGAGGCAGAAAGGACAACATGTTTATCTCCGGAGGAGAGAACATTCACCCCGAACAGATTGAAGCAGAACTGCTTAAAGACAGTCGCATTGAAAAAGCCGTGGTGGTCCCGGTGCCGCATGATGAATGGGGAAAAATGGCTGTTGTCCTGGTGAAAACCGCGGATGATTTCAGGGGAACGCTTCAGGATCTGAAACAGCACGCACTTTCGGTAATGTCACATGTTTATGTTCCGAAAATATGGCTGGACATGCCTGAAATTGAAAACACCGGACTTAAGCTAAACCGCAGAAAATACATTGAATATGCCGAAGAATTTTTATCCGGTGGATTTAAGAATGATTAAAGGAAATGATTTGAACTAGTTCTTTCCGTCAGGTTCATCCGTCGTTTCCATGGCTTCAATCCAGTCCTGAAAATCGCACCAGTCATCGAATTCAGTGCGGTTCTCATCTCCTTCGGGACGAGGTTTCAAAATATGTTCATTGAACCATGAGGGAATGTAATGTTTTGCTGCTACAGCCTCTCTGATTTTTTCAAAATTTCCGGATGCAATGAATTCCCTGCATGATTCCGGCAGCATTTCCGATACGGGGGGCTGAATCCTGCGGGTCATTATTTCCATAAAATCAGGACTGATACGGTTTTCCATTGATGAAATTCTGAATCTCGGAGGTACCGCATGTTTTGCCGTGCCGCCGAATTCCTCAGGATACTCAAAAGGCTTATCCGTCATGCCGAAGCTTCCGTAGAGACCTACTGCCGGAAGATTGCCCGTAAAGACTTCCAGTCGAAGCCCCACAAGATAAAACCTCTGCATCTGTGACAGAATAGAGGCAGTCATCAGTGCTGAACCGATTTTTCTGCCGGTCATTTCCGGTTCGACATAAAGGGAACGTATGTAAAGCCAGCCGTCCAGAACACTGGTGAAAGCCACGCCGCGCACGATGTCAGGCTTACCGGGCAGCGGATTGTCCTCAACTGCCACCAGAATCAGGGAGCCGTAGTTTCTGTCGCAGAATTCGGTATACACCATTCTTTCACTCCACATGGAAATAATCTGAGGCAGCTCCATGGCATAGATTGAAAGTTCCAGACCGGTGTAATTAACATACTCCTTCTGACGCATGGACCGGAACTGCATTTTGGCAATTCCGGAGATTTCTGAAGAAAGAGGAGTTCTAATCCTTATTTCTGACATAGAGGCACACGACCGTAATCAGTTCTTACACGTCTGTATTCAGGCATTGCCTTTTCAACCAGTTCGCTGAGCTGATTAAGGTAGTCGGATGAATGAGGATGTGTTTCAATGTACTTCCCGGCATTAAGATCCGGATCAATGTTCATGTTCTGCCAGACTATAAGTGCGGCTGAAGGATTGAAACCGGCATTGGCCATGGTATTGATGGCTATAATGTCAGCCATCATTTCCTGTTCCAGACTGTATGGAGTAATAAGGCCTTCTCTGCCAGGGAGACCTACGGCTCTGGTGAACACGTCATAACCGCCTTCGGATCTCAGGTACCTCTTGAATGAATAATCCTTCTCCTTTGATTTTTCAGCGAGATACGGAGAAATTCTCTCATTGTCATGTTCAAGCAGGGTATGGGCAAAGGCATGGGCAATGATGTACGCTTCCTGGTCCTGATTCTGCAGCTTGCCGACGACACAGTTGCTGATAAGCAGATGACCGTGAGAAAGTACGGCCGTATTCATGCTGCAGTCGCGGGTTATGTCCACGGCCCATTCGGTTCTCATACCCGCATATGCACCTTCCACCGAACGGGTCAGGGCTCTCATAATGCACTGAGACGTACGAAGTTCCCTGACGGCACTCTTGGTAATATTGTGATTGTCACTGAATTCCTTGTAATAAACCTCACTCATGCGATCCATTTCAGTAATGGTAAAGGCTCTGTCACTGTTCTTCTGACCGCTGATGCTGCAGCCTGCGGCAATGATGGCGGCGATGCAGCAGGTTAAAAATTTTCTGTACTTCATTTCACTAGTCTCTTGATTATTCCGTGTCCGGATGATCCGGCGACTGACCTATGATAAATCAAAACGGAAAAACCATACATACAATTAGTAAAAAATATTGAGCTGTGTACTTATATTATCGGCGTTTATGCGTGATTCTGTGCGATATTAAAACAAAAATATCCGTCATTATCGGCATCAGCAGATTCTTACGGAACAAAAAAAAAACCGGAAACACATGTTTCCGGTCTGATTCGGTATTGTCTCGGATTATCTAAACCGCTTCTGAATTTCCTCTCTCACGTAATCGTAGGAATACTGTTTGCCGTATATGTCGGTAAACTCCTCTCCCTCCGGTCTGGTCTTATACATGCGCAGGAACCACATGTACTGTTTTTCCCTGCCGGTGATGAGTTCCTCTATGCAGTGATTGAGGCGTCCGGCATCCGCCCTGTCGTCACCTGACGGATAGTTGTCGAAATACTTTCCGAAGACAACCTCATATGCATGCTTTTCTTCGTTGTAGCATGAAAACATCGGCACCACGATGGCATTTCCGAGTTTGGCGAGTCTGGATACGGTTACCAGTGTGGCCTTTCTGGATGCGAAGAAATCAACGAACTCCGCACCTTTGGATCCGAGATCCTCGTCCGGAAGGAAGAAGGAACTGTATCCGTCCTTTAAAGCCTTGATGATGGTTCTGATACCGGCGCTTCTCTCAAACACCTTACCGTCGTATTTAAGTCTGATTGAGTTCATGAACCAGTCATAGACCTCGTTTTTTGAAGTATGCATCATGGTGCACATCTTAAGGCTGTTGGCTGATAAGAACAGACCGCATCTGTCGATGGCCCATGCATGAGGCGCCATGAATACTATCGGTCTGCCGGTGGCAACCGCTTCATCAAAATACTCTCTGCCCGTGCATAGATAATGATCTCTCAGGTAATTTCCGCTTCTGTAGAAGCTTTCGCCGTAACCGAAAATCACCTTTATTCCCACTCTCAGAAAGTCGCGGTAGATTCTGAGTTTATCCTCCTCGGACATACGGGGATACGCCATGGTAAGATTTATAAGCACGTTCTTTTTCATGCGGTGATTGACACGCCACAGCAGAAAACAGAGAACGTCCGCCGCAAAATCCCTGATGCAGGCCGGAATGAAGGCAAGGAATCCCAGAAAAAGAATGCCAAGCCAGGAGCCCCAGTATTTAGGTTTCAGATAGCTTTTCTTAAACGATTTATCGTATTTCTTTTCACTAGTCATGCTGATAATGCTGTTTTTCAGTTTAATAACCATGTTGATGAAACCGGCAGTTCACTCAAACGCCTGCCGGAATTTATGAAATGTTCCTAAATCATACCACAAAAACACGCCTTATTCCCGGATGCGCGGATTTTTACTGAAAATTCAGGCCTGAATCAATGCAGACCGAAGATAAACGGACGTGCCTCACCTTCTGACGCGCACCGGACGGAAAACTGAAAGTAATGAACATCAACTGATTAATTTTGAATAACTTTCTACCCGACATCTGTTAAAATAATAAAGATTACACAGACACTCAGACAGCCGATCCTTCGTATGAGTGACATGCACTTATCAGGCATCAGAGAAGCCTCGGGGATTTTTTCCGACCGGTAATCCCGTGCTCAGTGACAATTGCGGAATCAGCCACTGCGCCCGGGGCTTCCCTCGGGGGATAATTCCGGAAACGGATCTCCTTCAGGCTGACATAACAAATATAAAACAATACGGAGTTCCAATGACAGAACCATTAAAACAGCAGCTGTTTACCGGAGAACGAGCCCTTTTCAAAGCCCGTGATCTCGACATAATCCATTCAACATTTGCCGACGGGGAATCTCCCCTCAAGGAATCCGCCAACATTACCCTGACTCATTCCTATTTCAAGTGGAAATATCCCATGTGGTACAGCAGAAATCTGAAACTCAGGGACTGCACTCTTTACGATATGGCGAGAGCCGGCATATGGTATACCAGCGACATTTCCATGACCGACTGTATCATTGAGGCTCCCAAAACCTTCAGAAGAACCACCGGCATCATTCTTGACAATGTATCCTTACCCAATGCGGAAGAAACACTGTGGCACTGCAGGGACATAAAAATGAAGAAGGTTCATGCAAAAGGAAACTACTTTGCCATGAACTGCGAGAACGTGGAAATTTCCGACTTTGAACTTATCGGCAACTACTCCTTTGACGGAGCCAGAAACGTGGTTATTGAAAATGCCCGCATGCTTTCGAAAGACTCCTTCTGGAATGCTGAAAACGTGGTTGTCCGCAATTCATTCATATCAGGCGAATATATCGGCTGGAATTCAAAGAACGTAAAATTCGTAAACTGCATCATCGAAAGTCTGCAGGGATTCTGCTACATGGAAAACGTGGTTCTTGAGGACTGTACTCTGATAAACACCAATCTGGCCTTTGAGTACTCCACCGTGGACGCCACCGTAAACAGCGTCATAGACAGCATCAAGAATCCAATTGCAGGAAAGATCACCGCCGAAGAAATCAGGGAAATCATCTTCGATGATCCTGAAAGATCAGACCGGTCAGACACTGAAATCAACATCATCCGACGGTAATCAGCCGTTCAGGCAGTACAAAGCCCCGTTTCCGGGGCTTTGCCGTTTATTTGTTTTATTCAGTCAGAACATTCAGTCCGCGTTCAGAAACGTCTGTCAGCCCAGAGGATCAACTCCGTATCTGTTTTCCTCAGGTGTTCCCTTAAAGCAGAAGCATACAAGAAGCATAAAGAGATAAACTGAACCTATCCACGGCAGGAATACCGGCACAATCCACAGTCCGTTCCTGTTCTTGTCATGGAGTCGCCTGATGGTAACGGCAGCCAGAGAGATTTTTGCCAGAAGCTCCAGTGCGGAACCTATCATCACGTCATCAGGAACACAGCCGGCAATCAGAGGCATAACCAGAAAAAACATGAAAAGAGCGTACCACCAGAATTCGGATCTGCAGGCTCTTCCTCTTATGGTAAACATCTTGTTTATACAGGTCTTGAAGGCATCCATAAAGGAGTAGCCGCGATCATGCGACGGACTTCTGATAAAACGGATATTGAATATTCCGAGTCCGGCATCCCTGTGAGATACAAAACCGTAGTCACCGTAATTATCATCGCGACCGGCGCCGGTATTCTGATTCAAGCTCATGATACTTTATCCTTCTTAATCAAACATTCTTAAATTCAAATCACGCAGGCGCCATGCGGATACCTGACGTCATGCGTTCCGCCGTGTTCCGGCGGAGGTTTAAGGTTCATTTCCGTCTTCAGCAGTGCTCTTTTCCGCTGAAGCATCTGGTTCATAGTTCCAGCCGCCGCCCAGAGCCCTGTAAAGGTCTATAAGAGCCCCGATGCGTCGGTATCTCGATTCGGAAAGTTTCGCTTCAAAGGAAAGCTTTCTGGTCTCGGCATTAACCATGGCATCAAAATCCGCCCTGCCGTATCTGAAGAGTTTGTCAGCCTCCTTCCTGAGCTTTACCGCTTCACTGAGGCCTTTTTCAAGAGCTGCAATTCTGGCAGTCTCCGCGGTAATTCCCGCATATCCGTCATCGACCTCCTTGAGTGCCTTGAGGATCATGGTATCGTACTCTGCAAGAGTCACCTTCATTTCCGAGTTTCTGGCTTCTATGTTCTCCCTTATGCGTCCGTTGGTGAACACCGGAACCGAAACGGTTCCTGACAGAAAGCTTCCCCATCCTCTGGCGTCCGGACCTGCATGAAGTTCAATTCTGCCCGTCTGTCCCAGGAAGGAAATGTTAAACCTCGGATACAGATCAGCCTTGGCTGAAGCCACCATGGCGGCTCTGGCATTGATTTCGTTTCTCTTGGACAGAATGTCCGGACGGCGGAGCAGCAGATCACCCGGCACAAAACCTGCCGGTGGCTCCGGAATGCCGTCCGGAAGCCCTGACGGCAGATTATCAATGGAAAAATTCTGCGGAGGCACACCTGTAAGCACGGCTATCGCTCTGACGGAGGCTTCAGCCCCGGAGTCAATGATGCCGAGTTCGGATTCCGCTTCGGTGATACGGTTTCCGATATCCGTGATGTCATAGGCCGTAGCCTGACCGGCCCTGAATCTGCCCTCGGCATACCGCCTGAGATCCTTAAGATTGGCGATGTTTTCCAGAAGTATTCCTCTGCGCTCCTGAAGATACAGTACCTCAAAATACTTTCTGGCAAGAAGTGCCGTTACCGATGTCTGTACGGCATTAATACTGTCTGATGCAGCCAGAGCCCTGTACCCCGCGGCATCGGCCCGGCTCTGCTTCTCTCCGAAGAAATCAGGTTCCCAGCTTCCCTGAAGTCCCGTAAAAAGCGCAGACTGACTGTCGGTTGAATCAATTCTGCCGCCGGAGGTATCAACACTGCCGCGGCCGCCGAGAATTCCTCCGCCGAGACTGAGCTTTGGTCCGAGATCTGCTCTGCTGAGTCCCTCCTCATGCAGAGCGGTTTCATATCTTAAGCGTGCGGTTCTGAGATCCCCGTTGGCTTCAATCGCTGCGGCAATCAGCCTGCTGAGACAGTCGTCATTAAAGAGCCGCCACCATTCATTTAGCGCCTTTTCGTTCTTTTCCCCGGAGATAAAACCGGTATAGTTTTCCGGCAGTACGATATCCGATTCATAATCGACGGTAAGGGACGCACAGCCGCCTACACAGGATAAAAGAGCCAGCAGGACGGAGGCCGATACGGCGGACATCAGGCCTTTATTAGGGAGTTTTTCAGAATGAACGGTAAATGATTTTTTCATAATACGCAATCTCCGTCCTTTACTGTCTGGACAGCATGGACTTGAATTTTATCAGGGCTATCGTCAGGAAGAAAAGTCCCTGTCCCAGCATTATAAGAAGCTTTCGGTACACGTCACCGAGCCCCGATCCGCGATGAACCACGTCCTGAGTAAACGATACGAACTGGGTGGTCGGTGATATCTGAATGATCTTCTGCATGGTTTCAGGCATGCACTCCACGGGACTTGTGGCTCCGGCAAGAAGATATACCAGCATGTATACCGGAATGCACAGCAGGCCGAACTGAGGCATGGAGGGAGCAAGGACTGCCAGCAGAATTCCCAGAGATGCAAAGCTCAGCACATATATGAGCATTCCGGCGGTAAGAAGATAAAGACTCCCCATAACAGGCACGCCGAGAATCGAATGCACGATAATCCATAATGACAGCAGAGCAAGAAACACTATAACAGATCCGTTGGCGCATACCTTGGATATGGCGATTTCAGATGCGGATACCGGCATAACCAGCAGATGTTCAATGGTTCCCCTTTCCTTTTCTCGAATAACCGCGGCTCCTGAAAGCATCAGGGTAAGCAGAGTGAGATTGCCTATAATCTGAACCACGCCCATCTGCCATATGGCTGACGCATTCGGATTGAACAGTACGTTCACTCTGGGTTCCGCCGCAATCTGAGGAGATATCTGAGGCGTATTGTATTCCACGGCTGACTTGCGGAGTTCATCGGAAAGAATGGAACTCAGGTATCCGGTACCGGTACCTGCCAGAGTCATGGCAGTGGCATCAACCAGAATCTGAATTTTAGGATACTTCTCACTGAGATAGTCCTTTTCATATTCCGGAGGAATATCAATGGTAAAGTAATAGTCTCCCAGATCCATGTGACGCTGTACCGTTTCGTCTCCGATGGCTTCGGGATATTTGAAATGAGGCGGACGAATGGACTGTCTGAGTCTCAGGGACAGAGCGGACTCGTCATGATCCACTACGGCAACGGGAGCATTGCGCACATCCTGGCTTGCACCTTTGGCGGCCACGGCTACCGCAACCGTAAAGAAATAAACCATGAGTGCAACCAGAATCAGGTCGCTCAAGAGACTTTTAACTTCTTTAAGGCTCAGTATAAAAATATTGGAAAGCCATCTGTACATTCAAAGCTTCTCCTCGCGCTTCCCGGAATCCGTCATGGTACGGGGCATAATTCCATTGTATCAGTACCCCTGAATTAGACTGTGAGTTATCCTGAAAATTCATTTTTATTGCTGAATATATCAGAAAGCGCATACCGGCGCGTGCAGATGATTTCTCACCTTTCTGGATACCTAATCCGATTCTGCAAATAATTTAAGCCCGGCGACTCCCGCGATAATTAAAACCGGGGACACGACCTGCATAACCGAAAGCCTCTCGTTAAAAAACATGACTCCGAAAAAAGCTGTACCGGTTATGCCGAACCCCACCCGCATGGCACAGGCGGAACCTAAAGGCAGTTCCTTCAGGGCGAAAGCCGGAAAAACAGCACTCAGAATACAGGCAGCCGCCGTAATTACGGACGGAACAGGCTGACTGAAGCCCTGCGGATATTTCATGGTGACGGCCCGGACAATTTCAAAAACTCCGGCACCAGAAAGCATTAACCATTTCATGGATTTGTAACCTGTACGGTAATCATAAAAACATATCATCATTATTCGTAATACGGTTATCGTAAAATGCATCCTTAACAATCTCAACACCGTAGTACCGACAATGTTAAAAAAATCTTTTTTTAGCCTTATTATCCGCTGTAATGATTTTTACCGCAGCCGGTGCACCGGCATTACCGGCTGGATATAAGGAAATTCCATTAGGTGAACCTTCATCACCTGTAAAAATACCTGCCAATGAAAAAGGCGAACAGATTCCGGTTACCGTGTATCCCGACGAAGGAAAAACTCCCGATAAGGATAAAATTGAAAAGATGAAAGAGCACGTAAAATATTACGGCTAAAGTACCGGGCCGCATTATTTTCATGAACAGGCGGAAAATCATCAGACCGGAATTCTGCCTGATTCCGGTTCTTCCCGTCAGTCGAATGCGTCAAGACTGTGTTCAGGCACGTAATCCTTTTCCGGAAGAAGTTCCATGTAGTCAAGATATATTCGTGAAAGGTCGTCCAGACCTCCGAACACGCTGCTTAAATAAGTGGTTTCTGAGCTTACGGACGAACGGACCTCCTGAATCTGCCGATTCAGAATCGGAGCATATCCGCTGTTTGAAGACCTGGCCAGAGCGGAAATCTGATTAAGATATTTTTCAAGAAGATTTCTGGTATAGAGCAGTGCCAGAATATTGGCGGTCTTTTCCACGAACATTACCGCGGCATTTTCATTTCTGGCGCAAAGATTTCGAATCATGGCACCTGTACCTTCAGGCAGGGTATTCAGAAACTCAGTCTCCTTCACCGTGAAGGAACCGCTGTTTCCACTGTAGCGTCTGACTATTCCGGGAGAACCGTCCGCTCCAAGAAACATGTCCCTTATCAGACCGCCGAATCCCCTTATTTTACGTGTTCTGTTATTCAGAACAATGCAGCCGTTGCCGTAATCGGCACAGCCGTACATGGGAACCGTACCGCCGGCTATCAGATCCTTCATGCTTATCCGCAGACCTGAAGCTATGCGTACCTCCCTGCCGTTTTCACTGACTATTACGGTTCCGGTAATACTCATTACCGCCTCGGCAAGCTCCCGGTCTCCGCTTAACGTCGGACTCTGTTCAAACAGGTTCCACAAAAGATTGCCGGTAATCTCCGCCTCCTTTATCTTTTCCGGAACGCTGTCTCTTAAACTATCAAGTATGGCATCGGTATCGGTACGGGTACTCATCTCGTACAGATCCCCTATTCCTTCGTACTGACCTATCAGGGATATATCATTGAGCCCCTTGCGGTTGAACGCACTGAGACTGTCATTGACAATTCCCTGCGCCAGCTGACAGCTGTTCCCGAAATACTGATTCAGAGCCTGAACCTTTCTCTGAAGTGTTTCAATGTGCTGGGCGCACTTTTCACACATGCTGCTTAAGGCGATTTCAAAGGCATATCCTTCAGCATTGGCCGCAATTGCTCTTAAGAATCTGATGAACTCCTCCCGGTTTATATACGAAAAGGAACCGCCGTAAAGATCTATGCCCCTGCATCCTGCACTTATTCCGGGAGAAGAAACGGCAACAAGTCCGGGATTTTCAATACCGTTTCTTATATTAAGTGAACATCCGGATATGACGCCGCGGCGCTGAGTCTTATAGGAATCAGGTGCCGTGACCGTCATCATGCCGGAAAAATCGGAACTGATTTCATCGTCAAGATCAGCCCTGGCATCTGTTACGTAAAAAAGACAGAATACGGAGCCGGACAGAATGAGCGTACCGGAAAGTTTTCGAATGAAGTAAAACTTTCACAAACCTCAGGACTATAGAAACCTTCTTGTTCTAAGGTCGTTTCTTTTCAAATCATATCAAAAATTAATCTGTTTCCCTGGTTTTTGGAAATAATCTGCCTTTTTAACTCCTGTTTTACCGTAAAAGTTAGTGATTTTTTTTGCAAAATTATCATTATTTTATGTCTTTATTAGTCCGTTTATGATATAATACGGACTATATACAAGAGGTGTTTTTATGAAGGTTCCTGAAGAAATCAGAAAGGTCAAAAGACCGGTTAATACTATTGTTGAAGACTCTGGCAGAGATGGTCCTAAAAGGTATTCTGTACGTGAGCGGAGTG
>NZ_FOXF01000008.1 GCF_900115655.1 Ruminobacter amylophilus
AGCTGCCCGTATGGTTATTCTGGCATTCGGAACTTTTGCGGGAATAGGTTCCATAAAATGATGTCCGCATTCTCTGCATTTATAACCATGGTAGTAAAAAACAAGACTTTGCCTGTGTTTTGGAAGAAACGGAAAATCCTTAATTTCCGTGGAATGTCTGGCATGAACATACACGTTCATTTTCCCGCAAAAAGGACATCTCATGTTCGACGTTTGGCGGTTGCTTTCGAAAGAATAAACGGATTTTAAGGTTTTGGGATCGAAGCTGTGGGAAACAGCAGTAAATGGGTGGCAAACTGAGTTTATCTGTGTATCATTCGTCTGAAGGGGCATAAAGTATCTCTATTTGTTTTTGTGTGGTAACTTAAATACTAGAATACTTTTGCCCCTTCTTCAATATCTACATTCCCAACAATTCCGAGAAGAACCCTATTTTTAATATTCTTTTTCAGTGTTTATCTTTCTGTAAAATAAGTTATAATCATTCATTATCTAGTCGATGATGTCTATAACTATAAGTTAATTTAGGGCTATTAAGCATTATGTCTGAATCTCAGAATATATTTCTAGTAGGGCCAATGGGGGCTGGTAAAAGTACGATAGGTAAAATTCTGTCTGAGCTTACTTCTTTACCTTTGATCGATTCTGACACTGAAATTGAAAAAAGAACTGGTGCGGATATATCTTGGGTTTTTGATGTTGAGGGGGAAGAAGGGTTTAGAAAAAGAGAGGAAGTCGTTATTGACGAACTTACTCAGAAAAAGGGAATTATACTTGCTACAGGTGGCGGGGCTGTGAAGAATTCCAACAACAGAAAGGCTCTTTCTTCCAGAGGTGTTGTGGTTTATTTAAAAACATCAGTTGATAAGCAATATCAGAGAACTTGCAGAGACACCAGACGTCCTTTGTTAAATAATTCCGACCCTTTGGGAACTTTAACCCGTTTAATGGCTGAAAGAGAGCCGTTATATATGGAAGTGGCTGACATAGTTGTTGAAACGGATCAGTATTCAGCAAAGCAGATTGCTTTACAGATTGTTGATAAGTTTGATGAGCTGAAGGATATGTAATGAAAACTTTAACTGTTGATTTAGGTGATCGTAGTTATCCTATTTTTATAGACTGCGGCCTTCTCGAGCGTGAAGACGTCTGGGGCGGTTATATTAAGAAGAAAGGTAATGTTGTAATAGTTACCAATACTACTGTTTGTACCTGGTATCTTTCTAAGTTGGAAGAATCAATTGCCAGATTAGGATATAAAGTTTCGAGCTGCATACTTCCTGATGGTGAAAAGTATAAGAATTTAGAAAGCTTTAATCAGATTATGACTTTTCTTCTGGAGCATAACTGCGGTCGTGATACTACTCTTGTTGCTCTCGGTGGTGGTGTGATTGGAGATCTGACTGGGTTTGCCGCTGCTTCATTCCAGAGAGGTGTTGATTTTATTCAGGTTCCTACAACATTGTTATCTCATGTCGATTCATCAGTGGGAGGAAAAACAGGAATAAATCACCCTCTTGGCAAAAATATGATAGGAGCTTTTTATCAGCCTAAGGCAGTTATTATTGATCTGAACTGTTTGAAAACACTTCCTGAACGTGAGCTTGCTGCCGGAATGGCCGAAGTTATCAAGTATGGTATTATTTGGGATAATTCGTTCTTCAAGTTTCTTGAAGAACATACTGACAATATATGGAAGCTTGATTTTGATGTTATATCAGAAGTCGTTTACAGATGTTGTTCAATTAAGGCAGAAGTTGTTCATCAGGATGAGAAGGAAGGTGGTATTCGTGCCATCCTTAATTTAGGACATACCTTCGGTCATGCCATTGAGACTTTTATGGGGTATGGAGTATGGCTTCACGGAGAAGCTGTTGCTGCAGGTACCGTAATGGCATCACGTGTCGCATTAATAAGAGGATATTTGTCAGTCGACGAATTCAATCGTATTGTTGCTTTATTAAAGAATAACAGACTTCCTGTTTCCAAGCCTGAAAATATGACAACTGATGATTTTATGAAACTCATGATACATGATAAAAAAGCATTAAATGGTCATATTCGCTACATTATTCCTGATGCTCTCGGAAAATCTTCTGTAAAGGATGATTTGTCACAGGCTGAGATTGTAGAAGCAACAAAGTAATCCTTGTTTTATCTGCTTGTTTAAAGAGAAAGCTGAATATCCGGCTTTCTCTTCGTATAGCACGTTCCATTTGTTTAATATTCTATTTTTTCTAGTATATTCACAGTCTTTGTAGTAAAAAAATTGTAAATTTGTATGACTGTAATAATATCTAATATAATTCATTGATCGGGTTTTATACGAAGGTATGCTTCGTCATAAAATTTTTCATATTTGAGGTTGTTAATAGAGTCTTTTGAGGCCGGTGTTGTGTATCAATCTGCCTGAGAAAGAAATTTTTTATAACTATTGGCCTAACATAATAAATATCTGTCGACTGATTATTAGCAATAGAGAAGGGAAATAACATGGCCTTGGAACAGTTACCACAACTAACTAGTCAAAAATCATTAGTAGAGCGAATTAAGTATCAGATTTCAGTAGGAGCCCCTTTTATTGTTATCAAAGGGAGTCTTGGTGCTGGAAAAACTGTTATATGTGAGCAACTTATTTCATCAGTTGATGACAAATTCATTAAGGCCTATATTCCCGGTTCTGGAAATCCGGATCTGACAAAGTGCAGAGAGATACTTTTAAATCAGATTTCCAATGCAAATAAGATTAATTCAAACGACAAGCTGATCGGTTCTGTTCAGAAAATGAATTTTGGCAAGAAGCGTGTACTGATTGTAATCGATGATTTTGATAATATTGCCGATCGTTTTATATCAGAACTTGTGGATATCTACAGTAAGTATAAAAAGGAGCAGTTGTTCTCAATTGTAACAACTGTTTCATCATCAGCAAAGCAGGCACAGAAAATCAGACAGCTTAATTCTCTATCCGTAGAACCAATGGATATGGAGATAAAACCAATCAGTGTTCAGGAGAGCATTCTGGTCATGTCATACTACGGAAGCATGGTAGGAATGCGCGGTCTGGATGATCGTACATTGAAAAACAGTAAGGAACTTCAGGCTGCTAAAGGTAATCCTGGTGCGATTAAGAGTATGATCGAAGGTTTATCGGATACTGATAGCAACAAATATAATCCTATTGATAGGGCAAGGAGACGCAGAAAAGCTACTTTAACCGCTTTGTTTGGTGGAGCTGCTATAGCCGTAATGGTTGCAGGTGCCCTTGTTTTTGTTATTAAATATCAGAATAAGCCTCTTGTGGATAATTCTATTATTACTGAACAGAATCAGAAAGCTCAGGATGTACTCAATGCCATAGAAGATGATGATAAAAATGTAGATTCACTGATGCCGGAGCTTTCAAAGACCAGAGATGACCTTAATCCGTTGATTACTGTTGAAGACGCAGAAAAAACACATAAAAACATTGAGGATGACGGTGCCTTAAAAGATAAGAGAGATGTGGCACAAGATAATATTGACAAACTAGAAGTCAATAAGGAAAGTGTTGCTTCAGATTCTAAAATTATTATTTCAGATGAAGACAATGCAGAAGTTATTGAGGAAATTAATAAAAAGAACGCTATTGGTAAGGATGTGGAGCTGTTAAAGGCTGAAGCTGATATTGATGCAAAGGCAAAAGTTTTAGCTGAAGAAAGAAAGAAACAGGAGTTAGCTAAACTAGAAGAGGAAAAGAAAGCCGAGGAGAAAAAGAAGGCTGCGGAATTAAAGGCAAAGCTTGAAGCTGAAAAGAAAGCTGCAGAAGAAAAGAAGGCTGCGGAATTAAAGGCAAAGCTTGAAGCTGAAAAGAAAGCTGCAGAAGAAAAGAAGGCTGCGGAGTTAAAGGCAAAGCTTGAAGCCGAAAAGAAAGCTGCAGAAGAAAAGAAGGCCGCGGAATTAAAGGCAAAGCTTGAAGCCGAAAAGAAAGCTGCAGAAGAAAAGAAGGCTGCGGAATTAAAGGCAAAGCTAGAAGCTGAAAAGAAAGCAGAGGAAGAAAAGAAGGCTGCGGAATTAAAGGCAAAGCTAGAAGCTGAAAAGAAAGCTGCAGAAGAAAAGAAGGCTGCGGAATTAAAGGCAAAGCTAGAAGCTGAAAAGAAAGCTGCAGAAGAAAAGAAGGCAGCTGAATTAAAGGCAAAACTTGAAGCTGAAAAGAAAGTGGCTGACGATTTGGCTGAGCAGAATAAGCTTAAGGAAAACAAACAATTATCTTTTGAAGAATTGAATGATTCTCATTATACTGTGCAGTTAGTTGCTACTTCAAAGAAGGCCGAGGCGGATCGTATTGCTAAATCGGTTGGTAATTCATGGGTTCTCTTCAGACAAAAGGATCAGCAGTACATAGTTATGTATGGCGATTTTAAAGACAGAAGTTCAGCAACGAAATCTATTTCTGGTTTGCCTGATGCAATTAAGAAAACAAAGCCATGGGCAAAAAATGTAGCTGCCGTTAAAAAGGAAATTCAATGAAATATATAATTGCTCCATCTATCTTATCAGCAGATTTGGCGCGTTTAGGTGATGATGTAAAAGAAGTATTGGATGCAGGAGCTGATGTTGTTCATTTTGATGTAATGGATAACCATTACGTGCCGAATCTTACGTTTGGACCTCAAATCTGCAGTGCCCTGCGCAAGTACGGAATTGAAGCTCCTATAGATGCTCATCTCATGGTAACACCAGTTGATGACTTGATTGGTTCATTTGCTGATGCCGGAGCAACAAGCATTACTTTCCATCCTGAAGCATCTAAGCATATTGACAGATCTCTTCAGCTTATCAAAAGTCGTGGATGCAAGGCTGGTTTAGCCTTGAATCCTGCCACACCTTTGAATGTGCTTGATTATGTATGGGATAAGCTCGATATGGTTGTGATTATGTCAGTAAATCCAGGATTCGGCGGTCAGAGTTTTATTCCAAGTGCTCTCAAAAAGATCAGTGCATTAAGAGCCGCTGCTGTGAAAAACGGTAGAGATGATCTGATAATCGAGGTTGATGGTGGAGTTAAGCCAAATAATATCGGTGAGATAGCATCTGCCGGGGCTAATATGTTTGTGGCCGGTTCAGCTATTTTTGGTTCAGATGACTACAGAAAAGTTATATCTTCGATGCGTTCTGAACTGGAGAAAATCTAATGCATGAGCTTAGAGTTCCCCAACTTATTATGTTTGATCTTGACGGAACTCTGGCAGACACAGCGTGCCAGCTTGGACATGCTGTGAATGAGGCTCTTAAAGCAGTTGGCTATCCGGTGATTTCTATGGAAAGACTGAGAAGTTATATTGGTAATGGGGCCGCATTACTTGTTGCCAGAGCACTGGCTGGCAGGCGTGATATTGCATTGACTGATGTGGATGAGAAGTTACTGTCAGATGCTCGTAATGTTTTTAATGAAGCATATTTGTCATGTTGTGACTGTAAAGACTGCATTTATCCGGGTGTTTTTACAACACTGTCCTCACTGAAATCACTGGGAATAAAGTTAGCGGTGGTTACTAATAAGCCTCACAGGTTTATAGAGCCGGTTTTGGCACCGTCTGGTTTACTTGATTGCTTTGATTACTGGCTTGGCAGCGAAATCATTTCTGAAAAGAAACCGGATCCTGCTCCTTTGAATTATGTGGCCTCAATGCTTAATGTCAATGTGTATGATTCCTGGATGGTGGGGGATTCAATTAATGACGTTGAGGCGGCAGTAAATACCGGCATTCCCGGTATTGCCGTGACATTTGGATATAATCAGGGAATTGATTTTAGAAAGGCCGGTGCCAGTCGGATTATAGATAGATTTTCAGATATTTCAGAAATAATAAGAGAGCTTAAATAGCTTCTTTTATTGTTCAATTAATAAGTTATAATACCATCTGAAAATTCAAGTTGTGTCAGGGACATGTGCTGTATCTGTGTCCTGAAAATTACATTAATAAAGTTCTGGTAGAAGGACTGTATAAATTAGGAATCTTTACTGTTATGAAAGAAATAGTGTTTAGTGCTGCTCAGCCGTCAGGTGAATTATCCATTGGTAACTACATTGGTGCATTGCGTCAATGGGTAAAAATGCAGGAACAGTACGATTGTGTATATAGTGTTGTTGACCAGCATGCCATTACGGTAAGACAGGATCCTGCAGCCCTGCATCAGGCAAGCTTTAATACTCTTGCGCTGTATCTGGCAATTGGCATCGACCCTGCAAAATGTACCCTGTTCCTACAGTCACATGTACCTGCTCACGCTCAGCTTTCATGGATTCTTAACTGTTATACACAGATGGGGGAACTGAGCAGAATGACTCAGTTTAAGGATAAGTCTCAGCGTTACGGCAACGCCGGTACTACAGCGGGCCTTTTTGATTATCCTGTACTTATGGCTGCAGACATTCTGCTTTATCAGGCAAGCCTCGTTCCTGTTGGAGAAGATCAGCTTCAGCATCTTGAACTTACAAGAGATATTGCATACAGATTCAATCAGTTATACGGTGATATTTTTGTACTGCCTAAGGGATTTGTTCCTGAATCTGGAGCTCGTGTAATGAGTCTTCAGGATCCTCATAAGAAAATGTCAAAGTCAGATGATAACAGAAATAATGTTATTACCATGCTCGAAGATCCTAAGAGTATTGTCAAGAAACTGAAGAAAGCTGTAACCGACAGTGATGAACCTCCTGTTGTTCGTTATGACTGGGAAAACAAGGCCGGTGTATCCAACCTGCTCGATTTAATGAGTGCCGTAACAGAAACTCCGGTAGCAGAACTTGAAAAGCACTTTGAAGGCAAGATGTATGGTCATCTTAAGACTGAAGTTGCAGATGCGGTTGTTGCTTTCCTTGAACCTGTTCAGCAGCGTTATAAGGAACTCCGTGCTGACGAGACTTACCTGCGTGAAGTATTGAAGACTGGTGCGGATAAGGCTTCAGCCAGAGCTCAGATTATTCTTGATAAGGTATACAAGGCTGTAGGTTTCATTTTATAGTTTCTAAACCTTAAATAGAGTTTATTACAGGACAACCGGTATGTGGAGAATTCTAGGTGGCTTATTGCTTATGGCTGTTATTGGCGGGATTCTTTTTGCCGTCAATTATTCATCGATTTTGAAATATCCGGTTGTCGCTAATGAAAATAATTCACTGATGGCGGTTAGAGTTGCCGAGGTCGAGTATTCTTCCACCGGTACTAAGCTTCCTCTTGTTGGCAGAGTACATGCCAATCGTTCTGTACAGATTACTTCAGAAGTTACCGGCAGAATATCCAAAGTTTTTGTCAAACCGACTCAGATGGTTAAGTCCGGAGATCTTTTAATTCAGCTGGAAAATGAGAGGCACAAGGCTTTACTGAAAGAATCAGAGATTGTTCTTAAGAATTATGAAAGACGTCTCGAAGTATCAGGAAAGCTGATAAACAAAGGTGTTGTCAGTCAGGATTCATATGAACAGCTCAGAGCTCAGGTAAAAGGTCAGGCCGCAGTCGTTGATGCGAGAAGAGCTGAACTAAACGAACGTGATATTCTGGCACCTTTTGAAGGAATACTGAGCCTTCACAACATTACTGCCGGCCAGCTGGTTAAACCCGGGGTTGTTCTGCTGCAGCTTGATGATATCAGTCAGGTTTATGTCGATTTCCCTATTCCCGAACGTTTCCTTTCAAAAGTTGTTGTAGGACAGGAAGTTACTGCAACCACTGATGCATGGCCCGGACATGTATTCAGAGGAAAGGTAAAACAGATAGATACACATGTGAATGTAGACACACTGGCTGTCAGTGTGCGTATCTATTTCGATAATCCTGAATTTAAGCTTCTTGACGGCATGATGCTTCAGGTAGCACTTAATCTTGCTTCGGAAAAGCTTCCGGTCGTTCCTCTTAAATCTCTTGTTTATGTTGGAGATGATCGTTTTGTTTACGTATTGAATGAAGATAACAGGGTATTCAGAAGAAAGGTTGCCTTAGGCCCCGTAAACGGAGCCATGATAGCTATAAATCAGGGACTTAGAGTTGGAACAACCATTGTTGTGGAAGGGGTAGACAGACTTCATGACGGCGATACTGTTTCTGTTATAAAGCAGGATGATATTGAAGCTCTTGGCGGTGAAGTTCCTCTGAAGAAGAAAGACAAGAACAATACCAGGGATCAGATGCTGTGATTTTAAGTGAAGTTTCTATAAAAAGACCGATATTCGCATCAGTGATGAGTCTTTTGTTACTGATATTCGGATTGGTTTGTTTTTTTAGACTTCCTGTACGTGAACTTCCTAATATTGACTATCCGTCTTTGACAATAGTAACCACGTATTCCGGAGCATCTCCTGAGGTTATTGAATCCAAAGTTACCCGTATCATAGAGAATGAACTTTCCGGTATATCCGGAATCAATAAAATTACTTCAAACAGCAGAAGCGGTCGCTCCTGGATATCCATGGAGTTCAAAACCGGTAAAAACATGCTTGAAGCAGTGTCTGATGCCAGAGATGCTGTGTCCAGAGCCAGAAAAAAACTTCCTGACGATATTGATGAGCCAATGGTATCAAGAGACAGTGGTGACGGGGAAGTAGTACTCTGGCTTAATCTTTCCAGTTCAGTTGTCGACAGGGTAAAGCTATCAGATTATGCCACCAATGTTCTTGAGAAGAATCTGAGTCTTGTTGACGGGGTTTCCCAGATAGAACTTGTGGGAGCTCTTGAAAAAGTAATGTACGTACGCCTCATTCCTCAGAAGATGGCTGTTATGGGAGTGACAGTTGAGGATATAAAGAGGGCGATTGGCTATGAAAATATTGAACTTCCAAGTGGTGAAATACGTAATCAGGACATGGTGTTTCCAGTTCAGATTAAAAGAGTATATATTGATAACAAAACTTTCGAGCTGCTTCCTATACGTCATGACGGGATGGACAAGACAATTCGTCTGAGAGATGTGGCAACTGTTGAGGTTAAAGCCAAAAATGAGGAAAGTATCTACCATCGTAATGGTATTTCAAGTATAGGTATAGGTGTTATTCCTCAGTCAAATGCAAATCCTCTGGACGTGTCCAAAAATATCAGAAAGAAGGTTGAGGAACTTAAACAGTATCTGCCGGAAGGTTTTGTTCTTGATACGGATTTTGACAGCACTGTCTATATTCAGAATTCCATTACTGAAGTTTACGAAACTCTGGCAATAACAGTATTTCTGGTAATAGTTGTTTTATATCTGTTTATAGGTTCATGGAATACCACGCTGATTCCTGCACTTACGGTACCTATATCCCTGATATCTTCTTTTATAGGTGCGTATTTTTTTGGCTTTTCCATAAATATCATAACACTTCTAAGTCTTATTCTTGCCATCGGTCTTGTGGTAGATGATGCCATTGTTATGGTAGAGAATATTTCTTTTCATATCAAAAAAGGGGAGGGAGTTCTTGCTGCATGCTGGCGGGGATCGGGCGAAGTTGGATTTGCCATAGTTTCCACCTCGGTTGTTCTTATTATTATTTTTCTGCCTCTGGTTTTTATTCAGGGGGTTACCGGAAAAATGTTTATTGAATTTGCGGTTCTCCTTTCTTTAGCCGTATTCTTTTCAAGTTTTGTTGCTCTAACGCTGAGTCCGGCTCTGTGTGGTTTTGTGCTGAAAAAGAAAAAAGAGGGCAGGGGGATTTCAAATCTGATAGACAGGGTAATCAGAGCTTTGGAAAATGTGTATGAACGTTTTCTGAGACAGATGCTTAGAAGAGTTTATCTGTACCCTTCAATTCTTCTGGCCATAATAGGTTTTATGGTGATTTTTTATCAGGTAATTCCTCATCAGTTAAGTCCCAGTGAGGACAGAGGCGTTGTTTACATATATGCCCTCGGCGAAGAGGGTGCCAGTATTCACAGAATGAAACGCAGTATGACTGCGTTGGAAGATGAATTGTTGCCTATGCTGGGGCAGGGGATTGTCAAGTCACTGAGTTTCAGTACCCCGTCTCTTGGACAGGGCTCGGATCAGAGTGGTTTTGTTGTTATTCAGCTTGAGGACTGGAACAGGAGAAGTGTTTCTTCAACGGAATTTATCAAGTTCCTGAATAAAAAATTAAAAAATATTGCTGATTTGAAGGTATATATATATCAGCCAGGGTTTAAGGGAACATCAGGCTCGCCAATTAAATACGTAATTAAAGGGAACAGCTTTGAGCAGATTAATGATTCTGTTCTGAAACTTATTAAAGATGCCAATGAAGCAGGATATATTATTAATGCGGACAGTAATTTCAGTGAGAGAACCCCAGAAATAGAAGCGGTAATAGACTACGACAGAGCTGCAGTACTCGGTGTAACCATGACGGATATTTCCAATGCTCTTCAGACATATCTGGGCGGTTCTACACAAACCTCGTTTGTTGAGAATGACAGTGAATACAATGTGTATATCCGTGCAGAAGAGAAATTGTTCAGAGATATTACTGACATAGCCTCTCTTAATATCAGAACAGATTCTGGTCAGATGGTATCTTTAGGAAGCGTGGCAGAATTCAAACTGGTGGCAAAAGCCAGAAAATTACCGCATTTCGACAGACAGAAAGCCATAACTATTTCAGCTCATCCTGCCGCTGATAAAAGTCTTGGAGAGGCTTTGGATTGGATGGACGCATGGTGTGCTAAGAATCTTGATAAAAGTATGAGCGTAGCGTTAAACGGTGAGTCACGCAATTTCAGGGACAGTGAAAATGAAATGATGATTGTTTTTTTACTGTCTGTTCTGGTCACTTATCTCGTTCTTGCGGCTCAGTTTGAAAGTCTTGTTCACCCTGTTGCAATTATGATTACCATTCCTCTGGGGATATTCGGCGGTCTTTTAGGTTTGTGGATAATGAAACTGTCACTTAACATATACAGTGAAATCGGTTTGCTGTTACTGGTGGGGATGGTTACTAAGAACGGTATTCTTATTGTTGAATTTGCCAATCAGCTCAGAAAAGGCAGTCCTGATCTGATAACTGCAACCATTAAGGCTTCGGTGAGACGTATTAAACCTATCTTAATGACTTCTCTTACAGCCATTATCGGTGCTGTTCCTTTGATAACGGCAACCGGTTCGGGTTTTGAAAGCAGAAGAGCAGTAGGTACGGTGATATTTTTTGGAATGAGTATAGCGACTGTTGTTACTCTTGTTGTACTGCCGGGTTTTTATTATCTTTTAGCAAGGTATACCAAAAATCCTGGGTATCACCAGGAACGTCTGCATAATGAGTTATCGGAAATAGAAAACAAAGACGGGCCGGTGACACACGAGGTTGACCATGTGGGCACTAAAAGTTAGATAATTGAATATTTATGCAAAAATATTGCATAAATATTAGAAGTGAGTATAATTCATAAACATGGATTATGATTGTTTTTTATAGTTTTTCGTTTGCTGAAAACACATTATGTTCGGTTGGCAAGATGATAACTGTAATAGTGTGGGGCATATCTGAATGTACGCCTGTTGAGTCCGTGCATAAGACTTGGATCTTTTGAAAATACACCGGACGTCGCAACAGGAATCCGAACGGCATCAGCTTGTGGTATTGCCGGTGTATTCAGTGTAAAATTGAGTTCTCGTGTAAGAGTATTCAACGCTTAAATGATAGTGAGGTTATAAATTCTTATGAGTAAAGTTACCAGAGCAGATTTTGACAAGTATTTAATGGGTGTTTACTGCCCGGCTCCGTTTGTAGCCGTAAAGGGTAGCGGCTCAAGATTTTGGGATGATGCAGGTAAGGAATATGTTGATTTCGGTGGCGGTATTGCCGTTAATGTTGTTGGTCACTGTCATCCTGAAATCGTTTCTGCATTGGAAGAGCAGGCTCATAAGCTGTGGCATATTTCAAATTACATGTGTACTGAACCGGCAATTACTCTTGCTAAGCATCTTGTTGAAAGTACTTTTGCTGACAAGGTATTTTTTGCAAATTCAGGCGGTGAAGCTAATGAAGCAGCCCTTAAGCTGGCACGTAGATATGCTTTTGAAAAATTCGGTAAGGAAAAGAGTCAGATTATTTCATTCTATAACAGTTTCCATGGCAGAACGCTGTTTGATGTTACCGTAGGCGGACAGGCTAAGTACTGTGAAGGTTTTGGACCTTTACCAGGGGATATCGTTCATGCTGACTTTAATGATTTGGAACAGCTGAAGTCTCTAATTTCCAAGGAAAAGACCTGTGCTGTTATTATGGAACCTATACAGGGTGAAGGTGGAATTCTTCCTGCAACAGAAGAGTTTATTAAAGGTGTACGTCAGCTTTGTGATGAAAATGATGCCTTATTAATCTTTGATGAAGTTCAGACCGGTTTCGGAAGAACGGGGTGTCTGTATGCATACCAGCATTATCAGGTTGAGCCAGATATCCTTACTTCCGCAAAGGGACTGGGTGCAGGCATAGCTATCGGTGCAATGATGGCAAAGGATAAGGTTGCTTCAATATTCAAGCCTGGTTTACATGGAACCACATTTGGTTCTAATCCTTTGGCTACTTCCGTAGGCTGCAAGTCATTTGAACTTGTTAACAGACCAGAATTCTTAAAGGACGTAAATGTTAAGGCTGATCTGTTCAGAAAGCATTATGCTGAACTTAATGCCAAGTATGACTGCTTTAAGGAAGTTCGCGGTATAGGCCTGATGATTGGTGCTGAACTTAAGGATGAGACTCTGTTAAAGAAGATTACTTCAGAATGTCTGAATCAAGGTGTATTTGTGCTGACTGCAGGTCATAGCGTGATAAGAACCGTCCCTGCACTTAATATTACCACAGATGATATTAACGAAGGTTTTGCTCGTTTTGACAAGGCTCTGTCAGTAGTATTCGGCAAGTAATACAGGTATCTGATAATTGAAAAAGGATGAACAGCTTCGTGGCTGTTCATCCTTTTTTATGGTTCTATTAAAACGATACGCAAAATAAAACCCCCTCAAGTGAGGGGGTGAAATACCTTATGCTGTTGTATGATTAACGAGTGTTAAATACAACGATGGTCTTGCCATGAGCACTGATGATATTCTGCTCTTCCAGCATTTTAAGAATACGACCAACAGTTTCTCTTGAGCAACCTACGATCTGACCGATTTCCTGACGGGTAATCTTAATCTGCATGCCGTCTGGGTGAGTCATTGCATCAGGCTGGTGAGCCAGATTGAACAGAGTGCGCGCGATACGACCCTGAACATCAAGGAATGCAAGATTACCAACCTTGCCACTGGTCTTTGACAATCTGCGAGCCATCTGAGCACTTAAACGCATCAGAATTTCTGGATTTACCTGAATCAGCTGGCGGAACTTCTTATAAGAAATTTCTGCAATTTCGCAAGGACCTTTTGCACGAACCCAAGCAGTACGAACCGGATCTTCTGATTCATCAAATAAACCCAATTCACCGATAAAGTCACCCTGATTAAGGTATGAAAGAATCATTTCCTTTCCTTCTTCATCCTTAATTAAAACGGCAACTGACCCCTTAACGATATAGTAAAGGGTTTCAGCTTTTTCACCGGCATGAATCAAAGTGCTTTTTGCCGGATATTTGTGTACATGGCAATGAGAGAGAAACCATTCCTGAGTAGGATCTGATTGAGGTTTACCAAACATTCTTTATCCTTAATTTACGCTATCAACATTTATCAGGTGCGATATCAAAAGAAGCATCTTTTCATAAGCATGCTGTCTTTATAAAGTATAGATTTAATAACTAAATATACGTTCAATGAGAATAATACTCAAAATTTGCTAAAATTGCATTAGTATATTAAGATCTTTACGCTAAACATAATATATCCTGTGATATTAATCACTATAGTGTATTATATCATGCTGAGTAAAAAGTTGATAATCAGCATTTGTTTGTTTTGGCTTATCGGCTGGAATATACAGTTTGTAAATTTACATTTTTAAGAATAATTTTTCTGAATTTGGAGAAATTTTAAATGAGCATAGATTCATCCGCTCAGAATGTTGAACAGAATGAAAAAGAGTCTGTTTTGGATAATAATGTTATAACAACTGAATCATCTGAATTTGATGACATCAGACATTATCGTGATGATGAGGTTCAGGATGCCATTAAGAGTATTCTGGATAATGAAGAATTAGTAACAGGTATTTACAAGAGAATTTTTGGTTTTCTTCCGGATTTTCTGTCAAAATTAGGTAAGCCTTTTTTGAAATTTATCCTGAAACTTCGTTTTTCCAAGGTTAAAACTATTGCTCAGGTTCAGAATTATGTTGCAAGATTCATGAAAGGTATTATCAGAGATACCACTGATGGTTTTACCTGTAAGGGTTTTGAAAAGCTGGATCCTAAAAAGGGATATCTTTTTATTTCCAATCATCGTGATATTTCTCTCGACCCTGCATTTATTGATATGGCATGCTATTTCAATAATCTTGATACAGTTAAAATTGCAATAGGCGACAACCTGCTTCGCATGAAGGTGGCTACCGATCTGATGCGTCTGAATAAAAGTTTCATAGTAAAACGTTCGGTTCAGGGACGAGACAAACTTAAAGCCCTGGCTCATTTGAGTGAGTACATCGGTCGTTCAATTGAAGAAAACCATAATGTATGGATTGCCCAGAGAGAAGGTCGAGCTAAAGACGGAAATGACAAAACCGAAGAAGCGATCCTCAAGATGTTTTATATGTATGGAAAAAAGAAAAAACTGTCTTTTAAGGACTATGTGAAAACATTAAACATTGTTCCTGTTTCCATAACATATGAATTTGATCCTGGTGATCAGGCAAAGGCAAAGGAAATATTTGAAACAGAGAAAAACGGTACATATGTAAAATCTCAGTTTGAAGATATTGACAGTATCGTTGGCGGTATAAACGGTTATAAAGGTAGGGTAAATATCACTGCCGGCGAGCCTCTTTCAGGAGATTTTGAAACACCTGAAGAGCTTGCGCAGACAATTGATAACTTTATTTATTTGAATTATGCAATGTTCCCTTCCTGTCTTCTTTCAGCCGGCGTTGAAGATGGTGTCGCTCCTGAGGAAAAGAAAAAATTTGAAGAAAGAATGTCAAAAATTTCTCCTGAACTGCGTGATTATGTAAAGCGTATGTATGCGGCTCCATACTATAACCAGCAAAAGGTTAAGAAATCTTAAGCTGAACGTAATCTGATTAAATCCTCTTCTCTAATCTACTCGGGATTTAAAGAAGGGGATTTGTTTTTTTATAATAACTCTGATTTTTCCCTGTGGAATGTATTGTCTAAAACACGCAAGAAAGGGATGTTTTACTAAACATCCCTTTCTTTTATTTCCGCCGTATTTAGGCAGGAACGTATTTGTATCGTGCTGTTATTCTGCAGCAGGAATCTGGTATTCAGGATCTCTTTCAGTATCTATAACCAGGATATCGGTCTTGTTTATAAAGTTGAATTCTGTGGCTGTAGAAATTGTATAAGCTCCCATCATCTTGCCGACGATGATATCTCCGATATCAAGAGCAGGTAACTCAATGTTTTCTGCAATGATATCAATACTGTCACATGTAGGACCGGCAAGAACTGATTCCTGTTTGTCACCATCTACGTAAGGAGTGAACTTAGGATAGATCACGTGATCGAAAATCTGACCGCTGTAGCTGCAGTAGACACCATCATCAAGATAGTACCATGGTTTATTGAATCTTTCTGCCTTGCCCACAACAGTGCATATGTTTATCATGGCTGGGGCGCTCAGAAATCTTCCAGGTTCAGCAATAATCTTGATGTCTGATGGAATCTGCTTTAAAGCATCACGAATAGGGGCACAGAAGTCGAAAATATTGGTACTTTCTGCTTTTTCATAGTCAACAGGGAAACCTCCGCCGATATCAAGAACTTTGAGTTTAATTCCTGAATCAGAAGCTTCTCTGATAATCTTTGCACAGTCGTTAATAGCTTCAACATGTCTGTTGGCATTAGGTACTTGAGAACCTACATGGAATGAAAGACCATGAATATTTAAACCCAAACTACCGGCAAGTTTAAGCAACTCCAGACAGTCTTCAGGAAGAACCCCGAATTTTTTTGACAGATCCACAGGGGTTTCAGGATTAGGGAAGCTTACCCTGATAAGAAGTTTTACTTCATCTTTGTATGGGGTAAATTTTTTTGCTTCTTCCACATTATCCACAACAAAAGTATTACAACCGTAATCTAGAGAATAGCGGATGTCATTGTCTTTCTTGATAGGGTGGGTGTGGATACACTGCATAGGATTGATCTTAAGAGATCTTACAAGATCAATCTCTCCCTTGGATGCCAGATCAAAGCAGGCTCCTTCTTCAAGAAGAGAAGAAACAACATCTTTGTTGGGAAGCGGTTTTAATGCGTAATGAAGAGTTACATCCGGCAGGGCTCGTGAGAGCTCCTGATACTGAAAACGAACGGTTGCCTTATCAAGTATCAATAAAGGTGAACCATGCTTATTAATAAGCTCGCGGTAATTAAGTTTGGTATTGAATAAATTGTTCATGGGCTTCTAGTAGCACCTCACAAATGGGTTTGCACCCCTGCCAAAAGATAGCTGTAGAGAAGAGGAGATTCGAAATCAGTCTGGTCTTCTCAATAAGCGTTAAAAATTTTTTTAGTTTGTGCATTATTGTGAAAAATGCAGTTTTGTGCAATAAATATTTTTGGATAAGTAAAAAAAAATAGAAAATTTTATAAAATATGTACTTTTTTATGAGTTGATATTGATTTTTTTATTAATAAAACATATGTGAATACACAACAGTTTTTGAAATTGATCACGATATTTGTCTGTTTTTAAAAACTAGAATGCATGAATTATGTTTAGATTAAATTCCGTGTAGACGAGAGAGCAGTTTTTAAAGGTTAATTCATAGAGAATAACTGTTTTGGCAGTATATTATTTAAAACTAAATAGAAATAAGGTTAACACAATTAAATGTATATTTTTTAACTTGTTTATGAATGATAGATCACATATTATGGAGTGATGCATTAGAGAAAAATTCTAAAAATTGATTAATTTGGCATAAGAATTTTGTTTTTTTTACATAAAATTATCATTGGTGTAATTTTTTTTGTATTTATCTCTCAAATATTTAACCCAAGTGTAACAAAGATTAAAAAAGTTATTAAAATTGGAAAGTGTGGATTATTATAAATTGAGTCTAACGGAGATTATTATGACTTATCTGAATATGACGGATACGTTGTACACAGGAGGTGGAAGCGTGACGTTTCAAAAAGTTTGTAATAACAAGGGCTTTACTCTACTAGAAATGATTGTGGCTATTGTTATTGCAGGAATTCTAATGTTGGTGGCTATACCTAACATGCGTGATTGGAAATTAGAGCAGGATCTTGCGACAAAGGCTGAAGCTGTAATTGCTGAATTTGATCTTGCAAGAACCACAGCCCAGCAGACTAATCAGCCAGTGACAATACAGCCAATTAACCAAAGGGACTGGAACAGAGGGTTTGGTACATTTATTAACTCTAACTTTGCTACGGGACGAGGAGATTTCACCGATAATGATGATTTCGTGTCTAATTTTGATATAACTGATAACAATATCAGATTTAGTGTCGGTACTGATGCACAAACAAATCCGAATGCAAATATTCGTTTTCTGCCGAATGGTATGTCTGGTCTGGTTGGGGCTGCTCAGCAAGATGTTATGGCAGTTCAAGGCAACGTCACTGCAAGATTGTGTCGTGTTATATCTGGACGTGCTGTTACCTGGACCATAGTAATGAGAACATCTGGCGACACAACCAAACAAATGACACAGAACGCGACTGATTGCGTTGGCTACTGAGGTGATTTATGAATAGAAAGCAAAAAGGTTTCTCTTTACTGGAACTTCTCGTTTCAATGCTGATCGTGTCTGTTGCTATGCTGGGTTTTGCAGCTTTGCAGGCTTATAGTTCCAGAGCTTTAAGCAGTTCTTATGCCAGAACTTCTGAAACTGCAGTTTTTCAGGATTTTATTAAGTTGTTTCAGGTAAGTAACTACTCTGTAAGTAATTTAGCTTGGGGAGGAGAACAGGAGATTGATTTTAATTGCGCCAATGCAAAAACTCAATTGAGATATCAGGGACAGGCTGTTTCTCCTGTATCTGTTTTGGCAAATGGTGTTGAGGACGTTTGCACAAGGCTTGCTAGGTCTCCAGCCATTGTAAGTCAGGCTGTTAGGTTTAGATTGACAAGAAATTTGACAGCTCTCAGTAAATTAAATTCTTATCAGTTAACTATAAGTTTTGCGTATGTACCTAAGAAAAAGGGTGATCGTACTGATCAGAATGGCAATGACATAGTTGTATCTCTTGATAATTTGGATAACTACTGTCCGATAACGGGGAATGTTAATGATGATATTCTTAATAAACGTCGTATAGAGCATGGAGTTGTGTGCAATAGAATTGAGGTGTTGTTATGATTTTATCAAACAAGAAGGGTTTTGGCTTAATAGAACTTATGATAAGCATATTGGTTGCCTCAATTATTGTTGCGGGATTATATCAGATGCTGACGTCAAGTATGTTGAATTTTGGTATATCCAGTGCTACAGGTCGTTCAGGAAAAAGTGCACGACAGGTGGATAACCTTGTTAATAATCTTATATTTCAGGCAGGGCACATGAACTACAGAAGATACGCTGAGAAAGCTAAATTTATGGCTGAGAGCTCAGCCTTTAGCTCAAATACTTTCTTCAGTAATACATATGCATGGAGAAGAGATGTCTTTATCCATGGTGGTTCTTTATTCAATGGAAACAACAGTATTAAGTTCAGATTCTTTGGTTCTTCCTTAAGAGATGACGTTCGAGATGACAACGGGAACACTGTAGCAAACGGCTATACTTTTGACTGTCGAGGTATCAGTGTCCCTGATACTGTAGAATTGGAAATGCTTATTTTTGTGAACAATAATGGTCTTGTATGTGCACAGCATGCTCTTCAGGGGGACGCAGCCACTTGGGATATACCTGTCGGCACACCTCAGGTCATTGATGGTTCAATTGTAAGTATGAGAATTTTGTATGGTACTACTCGCACAGGTGAGGGTGATGCCTATTTTACTGCAGAATCCGTAGGTGATTTTTGGCCGTTTATAAATCTGGTTAAATATTCATTCGTTACATCACAGGAAACAGGTCAGAATGTAATTAAAGCTCAGAACACCAATAATGGCCGAGTTGAGTTGACTTTATTTGACCAAAATGAAATTAGCCCTAGTGGTCCGTGCCCTTCAGACGCCTTCTTTAATAAGTCAACTATGAATTATACCGGTTCACGCGTATGTGTAAACAATCCTGTATCTAATGATAATATGGGAATATACGTTGTTCCAAATGATAGAACAACCAGAATGCACCGCATAATTTCAGGTACTGTTCCTTTGTTTAACGGTTCTAATTTTGAGTAAGGGAGATTCAATATTATGTTTATCAGAAATCAAAGAGGTGTGGCACTTGTTGTCGCATTGATGATAACGGTAATTATTGGAATTATTGCCGTTACTCTCGCAGGTGTTACTTCTAAAAGTCAGAAGAGTGACAACTCTTATTACGGTCGCGCACTGGGTTCAAATAGCGCTATTTCAGGTGTAAACAGAGCTATAAATTTCTTGTCCGCAACCAGCAATGTAAAGGATTTTTCTAAAAGAGCTGATATGTTTAAAAAGGAGGGAACTCCCTCTGTATCTCAGTGGACTATTGACGGTAGCTTAGTTAATACTGCTGATTTTTTCAGAGGTATTAAACGGCTTAGGAATAATAATGAGGTTAATTCTCAGAATAATCCGTGGTATAGAAATGCCTCTGAATGGGATGCTAGTTTATGCCCTAAGAATAATTGTGTTGTTCTAAATAATGGAACAACAATCTATTACATTGAACAGAGAGAGATTCGTCCTTGCGACGCTACTGGTTCGGAATGTAATTTCAATTATGAATATTATCGAATCACCTCAAGAGGACTTGACAGAGTAGGTAATAACCGTTCAGCAGCTATAGTACAGACACATGTTAGAGTTAGAGTACCAAAAGTAGATTAATGTGTATGGAGGGTAATATGGTAGATTTAAATAATAGAAAGGGGTTCACCTTAATTGAGTTACTGATAACCATTGTTATTGTTGGTATTTTGTCTATGATTGCTGTTCCTTCATATCGTAGTTATGTTGTACAGGCTAGAAGATCTGATGCTGAACAGGAATTAACAAAGTTGGTAAGTGCGTTTGAAAACTGTTTTTCACTAAATAACACATATGCCAATTGCGTTGACAATAATGTTAATCCTTTGCCTGATAGCGTTAGTAATTATTATAATTATCAACAGTTTATTTCAGATAATGGTAATGAGTATTTTATTACTGTACAGGCCAGAGGATCTCAGACTAGAGATGTGCAGGCTTGCCAAACATTAACAATTAACAGTTTAGGAAGAAAATTTTCAAACTGTTCAATTGATGCGTGTAGAGGACAATCAGCTGATTCAAATCATTGCTGGTAGTATTTAAGTAATAAAGTACAAATAACTAAAAGCCTGTTGCTAATCAAAGTGATTGATAACGGGTTTTTTTGTATATGATTTGAAGTGAGCCTGTAACTTTAATTAATAAAAAGTTCCTAAAGTCTGGCTACCCTAAAAAGAAATCGTTAGACGCAAAAAGGAAAGAATCATTTTAAATGTTTCTTTCCTTTCTGGTGATTTTAGAATTTCAGTATGAAAGTCTCTTCCATAAGGTAATTGTATATACCGTCTAATCCGCACATTGATGCATATTAATCATCATTTGTGAGTATTTCCAATCTGTATCTTGCGGTATTATCCAATGCCAGTGATTTTGTGATTTCCGGAAGAATTATCTCAAGTTTGTCCATTAAATTATACGGGGCATTGCAGATAATCATTCCTGAACCATGCATACCCATTAATGTGTCTTGTGCACATACCGTAAACTCGGCTTTAATGGTACGTTTTATGTTGATCTTTGTAAGGCTTCTTACAAGTTCGTAGCTGTGGTCACTGGCTTTTCCCAATAACGGGTACCAGATGGCATATACACCCTGTGCAAATTTCCCATAGGCCTTTTTGACAATGCTGACGGTATGTTTATAATCATTTTCGAGTTCATATGAAGGGTCTATAAAAATAAGACCTCTGCGTATGGCTGGTGGAAGTAAAGCCAACACACCTTCTTCAGCGTCACGATGGTGTACATGGCAGTATTTGTAATGATAAAGGTTGTATTTCAGGTTGTCGTATTCTGTCGGGTGCAATTCTAAAAACTGTGCATTATCAGCTTCATCAAGCATCTGTGCAGCAATCATGGGAGAACCTGGATAGTATTTAAGAGTTTCCTCGCCATCGTTTACTGTATTCAGAATCTTATAGTAATCAGGAACTTCTCTTAGCAGTAACTCATTGTTCAAAATTTTGTTAATGCCGTTTCTATATTCTGAGGTCTGTTGACTCCAGGCGCTTTGTAGAGAATAGGCCCCGGCACCGGAATGGGTATCTATGTAACTTAGTGGTTTCCCCTTCTGTTTTAACTGACGCAGAATAAGACATAAAACCATGTGCTTCAGCACATCTGCGTGGTTTCCGGCATGAAATCCGTGTCTATAACTTAGCATAATTCTATTCCTGTTCTTAATCTGTATTCTGATATTGATTAAATTCGTTTGTTTGCTGTTCTAACAGTTCACTTTTTTCCATCCACAGCATTTCAGCTTCTTCAAGTTCAGAGGATACTTTGCTCTGTTGTAGAAGGACCTTCTGGAGTTCATCCTTGTGTTCAGCATTATATATGCTTTCATCCGTAAGTTGAATTTCAAGCTGTTTCTTTTCGGAGGTTAGTTTTGTTATTTTTTTATCAAGATTTTCAATTTCTTTCTTTAAAGGACGAAGTCTTTCTCTGAATTCTGCTTCCAGTTTTTTCTGTTCTTTGGATTTAAATGCTGACTTTGAACTGCTTTTACCTTCATCCTGAGATCTGCTGAGTTCTTTTTTCTGCTGTTCGTTCTTCTTGTCAAGTTCAACCAGATAGTTGTGGTAGTCATCCAAATCACCATTAAACTGTGAAACTTTACCTTCGCTTACAAGATAAAATTCATTTGTTGTTGTTTTCAGAAGGTGTCTGTCATGAGAAACAACTATTAAAGCACCTTTGAAGTCGGACAGAGCTAGAATGATTGCCTCTCTCATATTGAGATCAAGGTGGTTGGTCGGTTCGTCAAGCAGTAATAAATTTGGTCTTTGCCAAACAATGAGGGCAAGAACAAGTCTTGCCTTTTCACCACCGCTGAAATGTTCAACTTTATCCAGGGCTTTGTCTCCGCTGAAGCCAAAGCCTCCCAGGAAGGACCTAAGCTCCAGTTCCTTATGATTATCGGCAAGCTTTGTAAGGTGTGATAATGGTGTACCATCATTATCCAGATATTCCAGCTGATGCTGGGCAAAGTATCCTACTTTTATCCCCTTGGCTATTTCTACTGAGCCCCCAAGTGGAGGTAAAGTTCCTGCAATGGTCTTTATAAAGGTGGATTTACCGGCTCCGTTTCTACCGAGAAGGCCAATTCTGGATCCTGGAACAAGGTTGATTTTGACATCTGTAAGGACGGTTTTATCAGGGTATCCAGCACTTAAATTTTCCATTCTTACAAGTGTTTGAGGAAGTTCAGTGCTGTCTCTGAATTCGAAAGAAAAAGGTGAATCGTAGTGAGCAAGTACGATTCTTTCCATTTTTTCCATTGCTTTAAGACGACTCTGGGCCTGTTTCGCTTTTGTTGCCTTGTACCTGAATTTATCTACAAAAGCTTGAAGATGTGCCAGCTGAGCCTGCTGTTTTTCGTAGAGAGCCTGCTGAAGATTAATTTTGTGGGCTCTTTCTTCTTCAAAGCTTGTAAAATTACCTGTATACATGTTCAGTTTCTGATTTTCCATATGGATGATATGGGTACATATATTGTCAAGAAAATCCCTGTCATGTGAAATGATAATCAGTGTTCCGCTGTAGTTCTTGAGCCAGTCTTCAAGCCAGATTACAGTATCCAGATCGAGGTGGTTCGTCGGTTCGTCAAGAAGTAGCAGGTCTGATGGGCATAAAAGGGCCTGAGCAAGATTCAGACGCATTCTCCATCCACCTGAAAAGTTTTTAACTGGACTGTTGTATTCTTCCTGACTGAATCCCAAACCTGTAAGCAGTGTTTCTGCACGGCTTTTGATAGTGTATGCTCCGATATTTTCAAGTTCTGCATGTATTTCCGCCATGGCCATGCCATTGTGTGAGTTTTCTGCATCCTCCATCATCTTCTGCAGATTTCTGTATTTGGTGTCACCATCAATTACATAATCAAGAGCACTTTTATCAAGTCCGGGGGTTTCCTGCGCCACAGAACTTATAACCCATCCGTTAGGGATAATTATTTCTCCTGATTCAGGTGATAATTCTCCTTTTATGGCTGCAAATAGTGTTGATTTACCACACCCGTTACGCCCTACAAGGCCGACTCTTTTGTGAGGGTATATTGTGGCAGTTGCGTCTTTAAGCAGGGTGTTTGTCCCACGCATTATTTCCAGATTATTGATGTAGATCATGATATTCGTTTAATTCTGATTTAAGCACATATAACGCTGATACGTGATATGGTTGCTTATGCATTATGTTGTACCGGAAACGTCTTTAACAGTGTCCGGTATTGCCTAAAATAAAAAGTAATAATGTACAGAGGTATGTATTAAATTTTCTGCAAGCTAATATATCATATACTTTAAATAAAGATAAGTTTATGTTCTGTTGGAGTTCGTGGGCAGGAACTTATTAAGTTATTGTAAGAATTATTTTTTTCAGAAGTAAAAGAGTTGATTACAAGGAAGTAAGCTGCCACACTGCAAAAAATATCAGTATTACCTAACGCGTTTCTTTTTGATGATATATTCCTTCAAATTGACGGTAGATGATACTTTTAGATTGAAACACAAGGTGAGAGTTCAGAAAGTAATTTGTGTACAGAGATAAATTTAAAGAACGAACTTAAAGTATTAATACAATTCATTATGTTATAATCAGCGAGGTTTGTCTAAATTGGTTAAAATGATTTGCTGAGATTATTCATTTATGAAAATTACCTCTAATACTGTAGTATCAATTGATTACATTGTTACTGATGAAAATGGTCAGGTTCTTGACACCACTAATGGTCAGGATGCCATGGAAGTTCTTATCGGTCATTCAAATATTGTTCCCGGTCTTGAAGACGCACTGATGGGTAAGGAAAAAGGGGACAGGATTGATGTTCTTGTTCAGCCGGACAGAGCATACGGAATCAGACACCCTGAATTAATTCAGGAAATTGACATCAATATGTTTGAAGGCATGGAACTTAATGTCGGTGACAGTTTCCTTGCTGATACAGACATGGGAAAGAAGCCTATTGTCGTGAAGGAAATCAAGGGAGATACTGTTGTGGTTGACGGAAATCATCCTCTTGCCGGTATGACTCTTAAGTTTATGGTTGACATTATTGATGTAAGACAGGCTACAGATTCAGAAATTGAACATGGCCACGTTCACGGTGCGCACGGCTGCTGTCACGGACATGATGACGATCATGAATGCTGCGGCAAGCATCATCACGACCATGATGGAGAACATGAATGCTGCGGCAAACATCATCATGACCACGACGATGAGCACGAATGCTGCGGTAAGCATCATCATGAACATGATGAAGAACATGAATGCTGCTGTCACAAGCATGATCGTGAGTAATAAGTAACGCTTTAAGTCAAAGCTTGCTTCTCTGATATGGAATTTTAGAGGACACAATGAATTTGTGTCCTTGTTTTTATTACACACATAGTTATACTCCTTATGAAATACATTATTAAGTTTTTCCCTGAAATCATCGTAAAAAGCAAATCTGTCAGACAGGAAATGTCAAAGGTTCTGCAGCGAAATATCAGAAACGTGCTCAACAGAGCTTCTGTCAAGGTTAAAATTCAGGACTGCTGGGATAAGCTTGTAGTTCGTTTAGATGAAGAAAGCCCTTGTTCTAAAACTCCTGCCGAGATCGCCGAATTCCTTTGTCGTATTCCCGGAATTCATACGATTCTGGAATCTGAGGAATATGAATATTCTTCAATGCATGATATATACGAGAAGGTAGCTGCCGTATACGGTTTAAAGATTCAGGATAAAACTTTCTGTGTACGTGTAAAAAGAAAAGGAAATCAGGATTTTAAGTCTATTGATGTTGAAAAATACGTAGGTGGCGGTCTTAATCAGAATTTCAGTTCAAAGGGGGTTAAACTGAAAAATCCTGATATGACCATAAATCTTGAAATTGACAATAACCGCATGTTTCTTATTACTTCCGTTTATCAGGGAATGGGAGGATATCCGCTGTCTACTCAGGAAGAGGTTCTGAGTCTTATCTCCGGCGGTTTCGATTCCGGAGTTTCTTCATATATGTTCATAAGACGAGGCTGTCGTGTGCATTACCTGTTCTTTAACATGGGGGGCAACGCTCATGAAATAGGTGTTAAGCAGGAAAGTTACTATATCTGGGATAAATTCTCTTCATCTCACAAGGTTCGTTTTATCAGTGTTCCGTTTGAAAAGATGGTCGGTGAAATTCTTACTAAAACGGATCACAGTGTAAGAGGTGTGATTTTAAAACGCATGATGATGCGTATTGCATCCATAATAGCCAAAAAGCTTGGCGCCGGTGCTCTGGTTACTGGCGAAAGCGTCGGACAGGTGTCAAGTCAGACACTTACCAATCTGTCTGTGATAGACAGAGTAACTGATACTCTGATTCTTAGACCTTTGGTCGTGACCGACAAGCAGGACATCATTGATAAGGCAAGAGAGATTGGTACCATCCATTTTGCGGAAACGATGCCTGAATACTGTGGAGTTATATCCGATCGTCCGACAGTCAAAGCAGATATCAATTTTGTTGAGTCTGAAGAAAGCAAGATTGACATGTCTCTTATTGATGAACTTGCTGAAGCATCAAAATGGATGGATATAAGGGATATTCCAGAAGATACAAAGGAAATGATTGGCGGAGATGTGGAAATTACTGATTATGCAGCAAGCAATGAAGTAGTTGTTGATATCAGAGCTCAGGATGAAATCGATGCAAAACCTCTGGTGACAGATAAACCACATCTGACAATTCCGTTCTTTAAGATCTCTTCCGTATTTAAAGATCTTGATCAGACAAAAACCTATCTCCTGTACTGCGACAAGGGAGTTATGAGCAAGATGCAGGCCATGTATCTAAAGGATCAGGGCTTCCAGAATGTCAAGGTATATCGTCAGAGAGAAAAACAGCAGAGCTGCTGTGCTCTTTAAGTATCTGCTGCAACTTCCGGATACAATGAAACAAATTTTCCGGAAGGTGTTAATATGACACAGGTAATAATATGAATGAAAAAAGACTGGTGTGCCGGTCTTTTTCATCTTCTTTAAAATTAAGCGGTAATATCATGAGTATAGAGCATTCCTGATGCAACTTTGTTAGCTGTATCCACATCTTTGAGAACAGCTAGAATTGTGAAGGCAAATTTTGCCGCAAAAGCAGGCCCCTGAGCTGTAATAATCTTATTAACAGGGTCTATAACCACATCCTTGTCTGATTTGACGGGAATTTCATCAGTGGTTCCAGGATAACCGGTTGCCACAGTAGTGTTGTCAAGGATACCATGATGAGCCAGAACAAATCCCGGAGCGGCGCAGATAGCAGCAATAAGGGCTCCGCGTTCTCTTTGTTTTTTTAGAATGTTCCCTACAAGCTCTGATTTTCTGCAGTTTATGGAACCGTCATATCCACCAGGTACAACTACAACATCATAATTATCATTGGCATTTTTGAGCAGAATATCGGTCTTAATGGTCAGACCGTGGGCTGTTGATATTTCAGTTGAAGAGTCTGATACGGCTGCTGTGGTAACTTTTATTCCTCCTCTGGATAGAATATCAGTTACGGAGATGGTTTCCACATCCTCCGCACCGTTAGCCATAATTACAAGAGCTGAGGTCATAAGAACTCCTTAATCACATGTTTTTCAGTTTCTGATAAAGATTATCTATACATGGAGTTTTTATACCATAAATTTTGGCTTTTTTGATTAAAATTCCTAAAATGTAATCAATTTCTGATAATCTGCCGTAATAATAGTCCTGCTGCATGGATGAATAGTTTGTTCCCGTGTTTGCCGCTACGGTTTCAACACGGCGCTGCAGACTTTCAGAAGAGTCATTGAGTCCTAATTTTCTGAGGACAGGAGTTATTTCGGTTATGATATTCTTAATAATTTCCGGATCGCGCAGAATTTCGGCATTCACGCAGTTTCTTATGGCTGTTACAGGGTTGATTACGGCATTTACTGCCAGTTTTCTCAGAAGCTCGTCATAAATGGCATCAGTATATGTTCCTGAAGGAAGACTTTTTACAAAATATCTTATAACTTCGGTTTCTTTTGCGTGTTTCAGAGGTCCTACGTAGGTGGTACCCAGTCCTTTTTCAAATACACTGTACTTTTTATGAGTTGCACCGTTTGAGGTGGAAGCCAGATAAAGTCTGTTTTCGTGAGTCAGCTTTTTTAATTCTTCCTGGGCTCCGAAACCGTTAACCATAAGAATAACCGGCGTTTTACGATTCAGATGAGGAGCTATGTCTCTGATGATTTTGGCGACAGAGAATGCTTTCACAGTGATAATGATTAAATCAGCAGCTTTTACAAAGGACTCAGGATACACCCCTTTGGAACATCTGTATGTTGTCCCGCTGTTTATTGATTCACAGGAACAGGTAACACGTTTTTCTTTTTTGATTCTGGTATCAATAAAACAGGTTTTAAACAAACCTTTGCGTCTGAGCAGTTCGGCTGTCAACTGACCGATACTTCCTGCTCCTATAATGCAGGCCACTGGTTTCCCGTGAAGTTTTTTTAAGTCAGCTCTGTTGTTTGCTTTTCGGATGTTTCCGTGATATCTGATGGTTTTCATATCTGTGTAGTAACGGGGCTGTTAATAATCTGGCTGAGGTAACACATTCGTTCGATGTATCGCACGAAAAATGATACCGTGCTATAATCATTCTTTCTTAAGGTCGCATTATAGGACTTATTGCCTCCTTTTAGTAAATATTTTGTGTTGATCGGTGGAAATTAACTTATGGATAATCCTCAGACTCTTGAACAAATGCTTGAACAGATTGATGAACTTGTGAAGAAGATGGAGTCTGGAAAACTGCCGTTATCCGAGCACCTGAGTCTTTTTGAACAGGGGGTGGGGCTGATTAAAGACTGTGAAAAAGCTTTAAAGGATGCAGAAGGAAAAGTAAAAATACTAACCGACAGTCAATCTCTGGCAAACGGAACAAAAACAGGAGATGATGTCGTTTCTGATTTTAATGCCGGAATATAGTTTAGAATATATTAACAATAATCTGTATAATGAATGTAAGAAAGCAGATACACGTATATGATAGGTGAGTGATATGACTTTAAAGGAAGTTTTGACAGCGTATCAGGAAAGAGTTAATGAAAAATTAAAACAGGCTATAGATGGATTACCTGTCGTTGCTCCTAAACTAAAGGAGGCCATGAGTTACGGCACTTTATTAGGAGGAAAGCGCGTTCGTCCTTTTCTGGTGTATGCAACAGCCAATGCCTTGAACGCAGATCTTAAGCTTGCTGATGCTCCGGCTGTCGCCATAGAGTGTATTCATGCCTATTCGCTGATTCATGACGATTTACCTGCTATGGATGATGATGATTTGAGACGAGGTCATCCTACTGTGCACAAGAAGTATGGTGAAGCTACCGGGGTTCTGTCAGGTGATGCTCTGCAGGCTTTTGCTTTTGAGGTTCTTGCGAAAGCGGAGTTTGAAAAGGATATGCTTTCTAATCAGGTTGAAATGCTTAAAGTGCTTGCCGTAGGAAGCGGTTATCAGGGGATTTGCGGTGGTCAGGAGTTGGACATTGAAGCTGAAAACCGTCTGGTTTCTCAGAGTGAACTTGAGAAGGTCCATCAGTACAAGACCGGAGCACTGATTGAAAGTGCGGTGGAATTAGGTCTTCTGTGTGTTAAGGATCTTGATGAGAACATCAAAAAAGGTTTCCGTATCTATGCTCACTGCATAGGTCTGGCATTTCAGGTATGGGATGATGTTCTGGATATAATTTCCGATACCGAAACCTTGGGAAAACCTCAGGGATCGGATATTGATTCAAACAAAAGCACCTATCCAAAGCTTATGGGATTAGAAAAAGCCAAGGAATATGCCAAATCTCTGGCTTCAACAGCAGTGGCTTCAGTCGCTGCGCTGCCTTTTGATACCAGAATTCTGCAGGATTTTGCCATGTACATAGTAGAAAGGGATCATTAACAGATGAGTAGTGAACAGTATCCTCTGTTAAGTAAGATAGATTCTCCCAAGGACTTAAAGAAACTTCCGGTGAGTAAGCTGAGTTCCTTGGCTTCTGAGCTTAGAGATTTCTTAATCAGTACAGTGAGTAAGACGAGTGGTCATTTTGCCTCCGGACTTGGAGCTGTAGAACTTACCATTGCACTGCATTACGTTTTTGACACTCCTCATGACCAGCTTATTTGGGATGTGGGACATCAGGCTTATCCCCATAAAATTTTAACAGGAAGAAGAGATCTGTTGAAAACCATACGTCAGAAAAACGGACTTCATCCTTTCCTGTGGAGACAGGAAAGTGAATATGATGTGTTTTCCACAGGTCATGCAAGTACTTCCATAAGCGAAGCTCTGGGACTGGCAATCGCCAACAGAATTGAGAAAAATGACAAGAAGGTTGTTGCTGTCATAGGTGACGGGGCTTTGACCGGCGGCGTGGCTTTCGAAGCAATGAATCATGCAGGTGACCTTAATGAAGATGTACTCATCATTCTGAATGATAATGAAATGAGTATTTCTGAAAGCGTTGGGAGTCTGTCCAAACATATGGCCATGTGGCTCAGTGCCCCTTCGTACAACAATATGCTGAAGAAGGGGAGAAAAACCCTGTCTTCTCTGCCTAAAATCAAGGAATTTGCCATAAGGGCACACGAGCATCTTAAGGGAATGATGCTTCCGGGAACCTTGTTTGAGGAACTGGGATTTAACTATGTCGGACCGATTGACGGGCATGATATAGAAACACTGGTGTCTGTACTTCAGAACCTCAAGCAGTTAAAAGGTCCGAGAATTCTTCATGTAGGTACCATTAAAGGAAAAGGATATCAGCCTGCAGAGGAAAATCCTACTGCATATCACGGGGTTCCGAAATTTGATGTGCCTGTCGGAGTGGAAACATCTGACAAGAAGAGAAATACATTTGATGAAAATTTCGGAAACTGGCTTATGTACGCGGCCGAACATAATGAAAAGGTTATGGGTATAACCCCTGCAATGTGTTCCGGTTCAGGAATGGTGCCGTTTTCCCAGAAATACAAAGACCGTTATTTTGACGTGGCCATAGCTGAGCAGCATGCTCTGCTTCTTTCCAGCGGGCTTGCGGCGGGCGGTATGCTGCCGGTGGTCTGTGTATATTCCACATTCCTTCAGAGAGCTTATGACCAGATAATTCATGACCTGGCAATTCAGGATGTACCCGTGGTCGTGGCTGTAGACAGAGCCGGCGTAGTAGGACCAGATGGCCCTACCCACCAGGGGGTTTTTGATATAGCATTTATTCGGTCTGTACCGAATATGATTATGATGACTCCTAGTTCGCTTGGAATGCAGTGGAAGATGCTTAATACCGCATTGGCATACGGACACCCTGCTGCCGTGCGTTATCCTAGAGGTGGAGGAATATTCTCTGACAACGAAGTTACTGATGCTACTGTTGAAATAGGAAAGGGGAATGTTCTCAGGGAAGGAAAGGATATCTGTTTTATTGTATGGGGGCCTTTGGTTCATGATGTTTACAGGACTGTAAATGAACAGCATAAGGACTACACTGTTGTTGACATGCGTTTCGTTAAGCCAATGGATGAAGAACTGATTGTATCCATGGCCGGAAAACACAGTGTTATAGTAACTCTTGAAGACGGAGTTGTACAAGGTGGAGCCGGGGAAGAGGTTGCAAGGCTTGTAAGCAGAAATTATCTGGTATGTCCTGTGCTTAATCTTGGTATTCCGGATGAGTTTATCGAACAGGCCACCGCTTCTGAAATCTATGAACAGTGTGGAATGGACGGCGTGTCAGTTGTCGGTAAGGCTGAACAGTTTCTTGACGGTTATAAAAATATTCTGAACCGTGTTAAGTAATAATAATTTAACGTGAGGACCTATGGTCTTTTCGGACAGTCAGTGATTCCTGACTGATATTCGTTGTATGTTTGAAACGGTGCTGAAGTCTTTCGTCTTCGTGCTGTATGTTATAAATGGAGTGAGTATGCCTTCTTTTGACATTGTTTCTGAACTTCAGATGAATGAAGTTCAGAATGCTGTAGACAATGCTAATCGTGAAATTACCAACCGCTTTGATTTCAGAGGTGTTGATGCCACCTTTACCTTAGTTGAAAAGGATAAGCAGATTAAATTATCTGCAGATGCTGATTTTCAGATTAAGCAGATGAATGACATTTTACGTGACAAAATGTCCAAGCGTAATATTGATCCTGCTTCTCTTGATTTTCAGGAACCTGAACCGTCAGGAAAAAGATGTAACGAGCTTGTGAAACTTAAAAGCGGTATAGATCAGGCCATGGCGAAGAAGGTGGTTAAACTTATTAAAGATTCAAAAATCAAGGTTACCACCCAGATTCAGGGCGAAACCGTGCGTGTTACCGGTAAAAAGAGAGATGATCTTCAGGAAGTTATTGCCCTTGTTCGCAGTTCAGAACTAGGTCAGCCGTTCCAGTTTAATAATTTCAGGGACTAGTCGGAAGATTTTCAGCAGTTTCCTGTGAATTATTTGAAGAAAGAGGCAGAACTTTTGTTCAGCCTTTTTGTTTTCTTAAATATTTTTTGCGATGATTAGCTGTTTTTATCAATTATATTGGTCTGAATAAGTCTTTTTAAGAGAAAAAAAATTAATATTTGCTATGATGTTTACCTGAATATCGTTGTGTGTTTTGAAATGTCATTGTTTATGTTAATAAATGGATGATATTACGCTGAATAGTTGATAATTAAAGATTAAACAGAATAAGAAAATAATAAAATCATGGCTCAAACAGATAAACAGAATTCCGTATTGTCTAGAATTTATTCCAAAAGAATGTTTTTGTGCATCTGCCTGGGGTTTACTTCCGGGCTGCCTTTTTATTTTCTGTATAATCTGGTTGCGGCATGGCTTAAGGATGAAGGAATAGACATTAGTACCATCGGTTCTCTTTCTCTTCTGACGATTCCTTATGCATGGAAATTCATCTGGGCTCCCGCTCTTGATTTGTTTTATTCCAACAGGGTGGGGAGACGTCGAACCTGGATGTTTCTTACTCAGATAATTCTGCTTTATTGCTTCATAATGATGGGGTTCTGTTCGCCGAAGGTCGGGTTTCAGCTGAATATAATAATGATTTTATATTTTACTGTGGCATTTTTTTCCGCAACGCAGGACATTGCTCTAGATGCCTACCGGCGAGAAATTCTGTCTGATGAGGAGCTGGGACTGGGCAATTCAATCTTTGTTAATGCCTATCGTTTTGCCGGACTGATTCCCGGAACACTGTCCCTGTTTTTAAGTGATCATCTGCCGTGGAGTCTGACGATTATAATAACAGCCTTGTTTATGCTGGTCGGTCTGATGACAACATTCTTTATAAGTGAACCTCAGGTAGCCAGAACAGCCAATCGATCATTGAAGGAATCCGTGGTTGAACCATTCAAGGAACTGATTGATCGCAAGGGCAGAATAGGTCTTCTGGCCATGATTATGTTTATTTTTCTTTATAAGTTCGGCGACAGCATGGCAACAGCACTTGTTACACCTTTTTACATGGAAATGGGATATACAAAAACAGTCATAGGAACAGTAAACAAGATTGTGGGATTCTGGGCCCTGCTCGTAGGCAGCATTGTCGGCGGTATCATAATGCTGAAAATAGGTATAAACAAAGCATTATGGTGGTTTGGTCTGGCACAGATAGTTACCATCCTTGGATTTGTTTTTATTACCCATGTCTGGCAGAATCAGGTGGATTTCGTGTCCTTCCTTGTTTCATCTGACGGATTTATCAACGGTACGCTCGGGAGATTGGGAATCGAGTCGTTCCATTCTAATATGGCTGGTAGTTTTGAATTTCCTAATTCTTTTCTCCTGTCTCTTGTCGTGTGCGGTGAAAATCTGGGAGCCGGACTGGGAACAGCGTGTTTCGTAGCATACATGTGCAGGGAAACCAAAGGGAATTATATTGCTACTCAGCTGGCTCTGCTGACGGCTCTGTCTGCTTTGCCTAAAACTCTTTTTACGTCTCGAGCAGGGTACATTATCAACAGTGTAGGCTATGAAAACTTCTTTATCATCTGTTATGCTCTTGCTATACCGGGTATGCTGATGCTGATTTATATAGCTCCTTACGGAGAAGCTGTATCTGAAAACAGTGAAAAGGAAAAAGTGTCTGCATAATCATTCATGTTTTCTGAATAAACAGAATACATGAAAAAGTTGATTAGAAATCAGATACTGGTTCGTACAAGTCTTATCTGACAGTGATTTACTGATTGTTGCATAATCATCAGAATTTATAAATATTCCATATAACCAAAAACTAAAATAACAAAAATATTCACTTGTGTGATAAACTACACCACAATTCCGATTACTCTGTCTTTTTTGCAAAGGGACGGAGGGTCGTGATTTTTTGGGTGTGTCGTAAAGACATAGAGCTTTCTTTTGCAATTTATTCTTTGGAAATACAATGATAAATATCAAGAAAGGATTAGATCTCCCTATCAGCGGTAAACCGGAAAATGTGGTTAATGCAAGTAATAATGCCGTAAAGCATGTAGCCATTTTAGGTACCGATTTCCCTGGGTTAAAGCCATCCATGCTTGTTGAAGTTGGTGATGTTGTGGACAAGGGTCAGACTCTTTTTACAGATAAGAAGAATCCTGGCGTTGGCTATACAGCACCTGTTCCTGGTAAGGTTGTTGCCATTAACCGTGGTGAAAAAAGGGCGTTCCAGTCTTTAGTTATCGAAATGGATTCTGCTATTGTTGGTAGCAGAAAATTTAATGCTTATCCTAATGAAGATCTCTGTACCTTAAGTCGTGATGAGGTTGTAAAGCAGCTGGTTGATTCAGGTGCGTGGACAGCTTTCAGAACACGTCCGTACAGCAAGACTCCGGCTGTGGATTCAGCTCCTGAACATATCTTTGTTACTGCAATGGATACAAACCCTCTGGCAGGAGATCCTAAGGTTGTTATCAGCAGCCATGCAAAGGATTTCTGTGACGGTCTTGATGTAATTAGTACTCTTACCGGCGGTAATGTATACGTATGTAAGGGTGAAGCTTCTCTGCCAACTGATTACAAGTCAAAGAACATTCAGGAAAGAATCTTTGTTGGTAAGCATCCAGCAGGTCTTGCCGGTACTCATATTCACTTCATTCACAGAGCTTCAGAAGAACACGTTATGTGGTCTATCGGTTATCAGGAAGTGATTGCCATCGGTCATCTGTTCAGAACAGGTGACATCTACAGTGAAAGAGTAATCAGCCTTGCCGGTCCGAATGTAATTAAACCAAGATTAATCAGAACAATTCAGGGTGCATGTGTATCTGAAATCACTGCAAACGAACTTTCTGGTTCAAATTATCGTGTGATTTCCGGTTCCGTACTGAATGGTAATACAGCTGCAGGCGCTTTTGATTATCTTGGAAGATTCCACCTGCAGGTGAGTGTTATCCCTGAAGGAAACAAGCGTGAGTTCCTCGGTTGGATTATGCCGGGCGCAAAGAAGCATTCCGTAACCCGTACCGTTCTCAGTGCCTTCCTGCCTCCTAGAGATTACGACATCAACACCGCTGTTAACGGTGGCTCAAGAGCAATGGTTCCAATCGGAAGCTATGAAAAGATCATGCCTCTCGATATTATTCCTGCCATGCTTCTAAGAGCTATTGAAATCGGTGATACCGATGCTGCCAAGCTGTTAGGCTGCATGGAACTTGATGAAGAAGATCTTGCTTTATGCACATATGTATGTCCTGGTAAGACCGAGTATGGCAGACTGCTCAGAAAGTGTTTAACCAAGATTGAGTTAGAGGGGTAACAGATGATTCTTTCTATTCTTAATAAGCTTGAACCTCTCTTCTCCAAAGGCGGCAAGCTTGAGAAGTTTTATCCTTTATTTGAAGGTACTTCAACTTTCTTTTACACTCCGGGCGTAGTTACTCACAACACCACCACTCATGTACGTGACGTTATTGATTTCAAGCGCATGATGATTATGGTGTTCTTTGCTGTATTCCCATGCATGTTCTGGGGCTGGTTTAATGTTGGTAATCAGACAATCAATGCGATTGCATCAAGTGCTGATACCTCAAGTTCATTCAGTCTGTTCAGTGCCGACTGGCATTATGCCCTGGTGCAGATGCTGGGTGGTTCGCTTTCATCTGATGCAGGCATTTACAGCAAGATGCTTATCGGTGCGATATTCTTCCTTCCTATTTATGCCGTTTCTTTCGGTGTAGGTGCTTTCTGGGAAGTTTTATTCTGTATCGTCCGCAAGCATGAAGTTAACGAAGGTCTGTTTGTAACTTCACTGTTCTTTGCTCTTATTGTTCCTCCTACCATTCCTTTATGGCAGGTTGCCTTAGGTATTTCCTTCGGCGTAATCATCGGCAAGGAAGTATTCGGCGGTACAGGTCGTAACTTCATGAATCCTGCTCTTGTTGGTCGTGCATTCCTGTTCTTTGCATACCCTGCACAGATTTCAGGTGATGCCGTATGGGTTCCTGTTGATGGATATACCGGTGCGACAGCTCTCAGTGAATTCTCTAAGACCGGCAAACTGAACTCATGGATGGATGCATTCTTAGGTAACATTCCTGGCTGTATCGGTGAAGGTTCAACCCTCGGTATTCTTATCGGCGGTATTGCTCTTATCATTATGGGCGTTGCTTCAGCAAGAGTTGTTTTAGGTGGATTCTTAGGTCTCCTTATCATGTCATTCTTATGCAACTCCATGGTATCTGTAAACCCTGCTAATCACATGCTTCAGATGTCATTTATTGAACATATTGTTGTTGGTGGTTTTGCTTTCGGTATCTTCTTCATGGCTACCGATCCGGTTTCATCAGCATTTACCAAGAAAGGTAAGATTGCTTACGGTTTCCTTATCGGTGTGATGGTTTGTCTGATTCGCGTATTCAATCCTGCATACCCAGAAGGCGTGATGCTCGCTATCTTATTTGCGAACTGCTGGGCTCCTCTGTTTGACTACTGTGTATCCCAGTTCAATATCAACCGTCGTAAGCGCATTGCAGCTAAACCAGTTCTTGTAAAGGGGAGTGTAAATTAAAAAATGGCTAACAAAGATAGTACATTAAGAACATTCACCGTAATTGGTTTACTGTGCTTTGTATGTTCTGTTTTAGTATGTTTGACAGTGGTTGTACTTAAGCCTTTACAGGAAAAGGAAATCAATGTTGACCGTATGAAGAGCGTGCTCGAAGCTGCAGGTATTGATTATGAAGGTGAAGATATAACCACACTGTTCAATGACAAGGTTAAGGCCAGACTTCTTGATCTCGACAGAAACGTGCTTTTAAGTGATGCAGAAGTAGAAAAGGTTGTCGGCAGCAGTGATGCCGGTGCCTATAACTTCGTTTCTGAAGCCAAACTTCCGGGCAAGAATACTGTAATTGAGTCAGGTAAGGATTCTGCCGGTATAAAGACCCACGCCAAGTACATGCCTGTATATTTTGTTGTTGAAAACGGAGCAACCACCAAGGTTGTACTTCCGTTCTACGGTCAGGGGCTGTGGTCTACCATGTACGGTTATCTTGCCGTAAATGCCAATGGTACCACTATTGAAGGCCTGAAGTATTACAGTCAGGGGGAAACTGCTGGTCTCGGTGCTGAAGTTGCAAATCCTGCGTACACAGCAAAGTGGAAAAACAAGAAGCTTTACGATGAAAACAGTGCCTATCAGTTTGCAGTGAAAAAGAACGCTGACAAGAACAGTGAATATATGGTTGATGCCATTTCCGGTGCAACTCTTACCAGTGACGGCGTGAATAACTCAGTTAAGTACTGGTTCGAAGACGTATATGCTCCGTTCTTACAGCAGTTAAAGAATAAAGAGGTGAAATAATGAGTGATTTACCTTCTGCAAAAGAGGTTTTTACAAGACCTTTGATTAAGGATAATCCTGTAATGATTCAGGTACTCGGTATCTGTTCATCACTTGCAGTATCCTCAAACATGAAGACTGCTCTCGTTATGAGTCTGGCGTTAACTTTCGTAACTGCTTTCTCTAACCTGATTATTTCTTCTATACGTAAGTACATTCCGAACAGCGTAAGAATTATTGCTCAGATGACAGTAATTGCTTCTCTGGTAATTGTTGTAGACCAGTTCCTCAAGGCCTTCAGCTATGACCTGTCAAAGCAGCTTTCTGTTTTCGTGGGCCTGATTATTACCAACTGTATCGTTATGGGTCGTGCTGAAGCTTTCGCCATGAAGTATCCTCCAGTATTATCATTCCTGGATGGTCTCGGTAATGGTATCGGTTACGGTATCATTCTCTGCTTCCTGGGTACCGTTCGTGAAATCTTCGGTTCAGGCAAGTGGTTTGATATTACTTTATTAAAGACCGTAAATGACGGCGGCTGGTATGTGCCAAACGGCTTCATGCTGATGCCTCCATGTGCATTCTTCTTAATCGGTCTCTTAATATGGTTAACCAATCAGGTATACAAGGTTAATACCAAGCCTGAGTATGACACCTCACGTAAGGATGCTTCATAATGGATTACGTTAATTTATTTATAAAGTCTGTCTTTATTGAGAACCTTGCTCTTAGTTTCTTCCTGGGCATGTGTACCTTCCTGGCAGTTTCCAAGAAGGTTAAGACAGCTATCGGTTTAGGTATTGCGGTAATTGTTGTACAGACCATTGCCGTACCGGCTAACAACCTTGTTTATACCTATGTGTTGAAGCCAAATGCAATCCAGACCGGTATTGATTTGTCATTTTTAGGTTTTATTACCTATATCGGTGTAATTGCCGCACTGGTGCAGATTCTGGAAATGTTCCTTGATAAGTATGTACCTAGCCTTTACTCCGCTTTGGGTATTTTCTTGCCTTTAATTACAGTAAACTGTGCTATTTTCGGTGGCGTGTCATTCATGGTACAGCGTGAATACAACTTCGCTGAATCTGTGGTTTATGGTATCGGTTCCGGTACTTCATGGGCTATTGCTCTGGTTCTTCTCGCTGCAATCCGTGAAAAACTCAAGTATGCTCATACTCCACAGGGCCTCAACGGTTTAGGCATAGTATTCATTACTGCCGGACTTATTGCCTTAGGCTTTATGTCCTTCTCTGGTATTAAGCTTTAAGGGGGATAAAGTTAAATGTTAACCGTATTATATGGTGTTGGTTTATTCATCCTTATCGTGCTGCTGCTTGTATCAGCAATTATTGTTGCCAAGCATTTCATGGTAAACAGTGGTGATGTAACCATCGGTATCAACGGCGATCCTGAAAAGGCTATTAAAGTTCCTGCAGGTGACAAGCTGTTAACCGCACTTGCCAACCAGGGTATCTTCGTTCCGTCTGCATGTGGCGGCGGCGGTGCCTGCGGTCAGTGTCGCTGTAAGGTGACTAAAGGCGGTGGTGACGTTCTTCCTACCGAACTTGGTCATTTAACCAAGCGTGAAGTCAGAGAAGGCTGGAGACTTGCATGTCAGGTCGGTGTTCGTCAGGATATGGAAATTGAACTTCCTGCTTCAGTATTCGGTGTTAAGAAGTGGACCTGTACCGTTATTTCAAACAATAACGTGGCTACCTTCATCAAGGAACTCCGTCTGCAGATTCCTGAAGGTGAAGAAGTTCCTTTCAGAGCTGGTGGTTATATTCAGATCGAAGCTGAACCTCACACTGTTAACTACCGTGATTTCGATATTCCTGAAAAATATCTGAATGATTGGGACAAGTTTAAACTCCGTGATCTGGTTTCAAAGGTTGATACTCACATTCTCCGTGCGTACTCAATGGCTTCTTATCCTGAAGAAAAGGGGCTGATTATGCTGAACGTGAGAATTGCAACTCCACCTCTTCGCGATTTAACCCTTCCTCCTGGACAGATGTCTTCATACATCTGGTCACTGAAGCCTGGTGACAAGGTAACAATTTCAGGTCCGTTCGGTGAATTCTTTGCCAAGGAAACTGATGCTGAAATGGTATTCGTCGGCGGTGGTGCCGGTATGGCTCCTATGCGTTCTCATATTTTCGATCAGCTTAAGAGAATCAAGACCAACCGTAAGATCAGCTTCTGGTATGGTGCTCGTTCCCTCAAGGAAGTGTTCTATCAGGAAGAATTTGATCAGCTTGCCAAGGAACATCCAAACTTTACATGGCACATTGCTTTAAGTGATGCATTACCTGAAGATAACTGGACTGGTTACACCGGATTTATTCATAATGTTCTTTATGAAAACTATCTGAAGAACCACAAGGCTCCGGAAGACTGTGAATTCTATATGTGCGGTCCTCCAATGATGACCAAGTCTACTATCGATATGCTTCACAGCCTTGGTGTTGAAGATGAAAATATCCTGCTGGATAACTTCGGCGGTTAATTTTCAATTCTGATGTTTTAAGCATATTCAAAAAGCCTTCGCTGATGCGAAGGCTTTTTTTATGGTGCAGTAATTTCAAAAAAGGTATCAGATTTGCATGATTGTCATCAGGTATCTCCATGATTATGGCGTATTCCGGTGTGAACAGTAATCATGTTTCTGTTTTGTGATAAGGTTCTCTCCTAATTTATGACTCTACTGATAATCTCAAAAAAAATTTCAGTGTTTCCGCTTCATGCTTAAAAGTCTGGTTCATGAGGCTGATTTTAACCTTAAAATCTATGGCTGCGTTGGCGGAAAAAAGTTGAATTCCCTGATAAACTTGGGAAATAATGAATTAAAGATAAGAATATATAAGCATAGGATTAAATTATGAACAACGGTAACACAGGGTTCTGGCCTGATTCTGAAATCACGATGCAGAATGGTCGCGAAGCTATTGCGAAACAGTTTGAAGACATGAAAGAAGCTTTTTTTGCCGGAGTTACCGTTAATGAACTGGTTCTTAACCGTTCCATGTTTATAGATGAACTGATGCTGAGACTTTACAGACAGTTCAACTTTAATGAATATAAAACCCTGAGTCTTGTGGCTGTGGGCGGTTACGGTCGCTCGGATCTGCAGCCTCATTCTGATATAGACATACTGCTTATAAGCAGGGAGCCTATAACCGAAGCTCTGAATGAACAGATTTCAAAATTTACCAGTCTGCTGTGGGATTTGCGATTGGATATAGGGCAGTCAGTGAGAACACTTGAAGAATGCTTCGAAGAAGGAGCCAAAGACGTAACTATTGCCACAAATTATCTTGAATCAAGATTTCTTGCGGGCTCTGAAGAAACATATGACATGTTCAAGAGCAGAGTTGAATCAGATATGTTCTGGCCGATTACTGATTTCTACAGAGCCAAAATGGCTGAGCAGAATGCCAGACATTCATCTCATAAAGACACTATCTACATGCTTGAGCCGGATTTGAAAAATAATCCAGGCGGTTTAAGAGATATTCAGAATATTCTATGGATAGCACACAAGGGGTTCGGCATAACAGGTCTTCGGGAACTGTATACCAACGGCCTGCTCACCAGAATGGAGTATCTTGAGCTCAAGGAGTGTCAGGACTTTCTGTGGAGAATGAGATTCGCACTGCATCTGTCAATAAACAAACCTGATAACAGACTTACTTTTGACAGACAGCAGAAGGTGGCAACCTATCTCGGTTATACCGGTGAAGGAAATACCCCCGTGGAAACACTGATGAAACGTTTCTACCAGACTCTTCACAGGGTGGTGGAATTAAATGAAATCAGCATGCAGCTGATGTATGAAAAGATTTTTCCTGAAAGGGTTATTGAGGGAAAAATCTTTAATCAGTACTTTCTGTTCAGGGATAATCTCATTGATGTAATTGATCCTAAAATTTTTGTAACCCGCCCTCAGATTATTCTTGAGCTTTTTCTGATTCTGACAGAGAGGGAAGAACTTACCGGTATTCACGTTAACTGTATCCGTTATCTGAGAAATGCCAGAAGAAGCATAAATTACCATCTCTATGAAAGAAGTGAATGCCGGGACACCTTCAAGAGAATCATCAGTCATCCACGTGCTCTAGTTGTTGCCCTGCCTATTATGCATAAACACCACATTCTTTCTCTGTACATGCCTCATTGGGAAAATATTGTCGGTCTGATGCAGTTTGATATGTTCCATACATATACGGTAGATGAACATACTATGAGAGTATTGAGGAATATATACAGTTTTACTCATGAGAAAGATTCGGAATTCAGTCTGTTCAGGCAGATATACAGTCACATCAGTATGCCTGAACTGCTGTTTATTGCCGCTCTGTTCCACGATATTGCCAAGGGGCAGGGAGGACATCATGCAGAACTCGGTGCTCCCGAAGCATTGTATTTCTGTCAGCTTCACGGGTATAACCGCTATGAAAGCAAACTTGTGGCGTGGGTAGTTAGAAATCATCTGTATATGTCCATGGTGGCTCAGAGAAGAGATATCTCATCACCTGAGGTCGTGGCGGAATTTGCAAGAAGAGTTGGTGATGAAAATCTTCTGAATTATCTGTACTGTCTTACCGTGGCTGATATCTGCGGTACAAATGATACCGAATGGAACAGCTATAAGGATACTCTGCTCAGAACACTCTATTTTGAGGCCAGGAATGCATTACGAAAAGGTCTGGAAAATCCTCCTGATTTGAGTCTTCATGTAAGAGAAAATCAGAAGAGAGCAATGGAAATACTTACAGCCATGGGGAATAATCCTCTGGATATTTTTAAGATATGGACAAACCTGAGGCCTGAATACTTTATCAGATATCTTCCCGAGCAGATAGCATGGCATACCCAGAACATAATAAATCATTCGGGAGAAGACCGTCCTCTGGTGCTGTTTGGTCAGAATAAGGCAACCAATGGAACGGAACTTTTTGTTTACGCCAAAAACAGTAATGGTCTGTTTGCCAGGGTAACCGGGGTTCTGGCTGAAAAGAATCTTAATGTTCTTGCCTCAATAATTTCAAATACCAGCAACAATTATGCACTGGATACCTTTACTTTTGTGGATAACAACGACAGTCAGATTGATTTTGACAGAATACCAGCCATAAGAAAGGCTATTTCAACGGCGCTTGCAGCCAGTGAATTTAAACCTTCCAGAATAAAGCCGATGTCCCAAAAGCTTAAGCAGTTTAAACATCCGACGATAGTGACATTCCTGGATGACAGCAATAAATCAGTGACTTCTTTTGAAATATCAACTCTGGATATACCCGGACTTCTGGCAAAAATTGCCGGTGTATTCAGCGATAATGAACTTGTTATTCATGCGGCAAAGATAACCACTACCGGTGAAAGAGCCGATGACTTTTTCACTGTGACGGATAAAAACGGGAATGCTATAAGTCAGCAGGGAAAGGAATCTCTTCGTGAACAGCTGGTTTCAAAACTCGATGCCGTAAATTCAGAAGACTGATTATAGAGACCGTAAATCATGATGATTTACGGTCAGTATTATTAATCCGCGTTGGTGATGTAACGACCTAATGTTTCTTCTTCTTCCTTTCTCAAAGTAAGAACTTCGCAACCTGTTTCCGTGATAACTATGGTGTGTTCAAACTGAGCGGAAGGCTGTTTGTCGGAGGTTGTTACGGTCCAGCCGTCCTTACGGTTGACTTTGACCTTCCAGGTTCCTGCATTCAGCATAGGTTCAATGGTAAATACCATTCCCGGTTTAAGGATCAGACTGTATGGATTAGGGTAGTAGTGAACGACCTGCGGCTCTTCATGGAATCCTTCACCGATACCGTGTCCGCAGTAATCACGGACAATGGAAAAGCCTTCTTTCTTGGCAATGTTTTCTATAACTCTGCCCACTTCTGTAAGATTCTTTCCAGGACCTACAGCTCTGATTGCTTCATAGAGACACTGCTGGGTCACTTTCACCAGCTGGTGGTTTCTAGGAGAAGTCTGTCCGACAACAAACATTTTACTGGTGTCTCCGTGAAAACCGTCTTTTATAACCGTTACATCGATATTTACAATATCTCCGTTATGCAGTTTGTGTTTTCCTGGGATACCGTGACAGACAACTTCGTTGATGGATATGCAGGTGCATTTAGGGTAACCGTGATATCCTAGACATGCGGAAATTGCCTGCCTGTCATCTTCTATGAACTTGAGCATGATGTCATCAAGCTCTTCTGTAGTGATTCCGGCCTGAACATAAGGTTCAATCATTTCAAGAACTTCAGCTGCAATCCTGCCTGCAACTCTGAGCTTTTCAATCTGTTCAGGAGTTTTAATAATAATATTACTGGCCATATTCGTATCTTTTTATAAATAAAATCATTTTCAATGGCAGAATCGACGGATTTCAAATTACTGCCTCAGGACTGCTCCTTATGCAAACATCCGTTGATCTGTTAATAAAATCTTTGCGTGTATTATACCATTGATAAGAATTATTGTTTTTCAATTTTGCACTATTGAAAATAATTCCTGTCGCGGACTGAAAGAAAGTTTAAAAACATTGCTGATTATTGTGATATCAGTATCTCGGAGCACAGAGAACAAATGAGGAGTGACTTTGTCCGGACGAGTAAAAATATATTGAAATGTATAATGATAGTAATGTATAATCTGCACGCTTTTTATTCAAATTGTATAAAAAGTCTGGTTAAATTTACCAGAGGTTTTTTGTTTATTACACACACCGGATATGAAAAAGGTAAATGTGGGGGTGCTGTTTACAGTTCACATTCCCGTTCGGTGGAGGAATAACCCCAAAAAGGAAATTAAAAAAATGGCTAAAGTTTCAATTAACGAAATGTTCGAAGCTGGTGTACATTTCGGTCACCAGACCTGCTACTGGAATCCTAAGATGAAGCAGTACATTTACGGTTCACGTAATGGTGTACATATCATCAACCTTGATAAGACTGAAGCTCTTTTCAACGATGCTTTAAACTTCATCAGCAAGAAGGCTGCAGACAAGGGTAAGGTATTATTCGTTGGTACCAAGCGTGCTGCTTCTGAACAGGTTAAGGAATTTGCTTCACAGTGTGGTCAGTTCTACGTTAACCATCGCTGGTTAGGTGGTATGCTCACCAACTGGAAGACTGTAAGACAGTCTATCAAGCGTCTTAAGGAACTCGAAACTCAGGCTACCGACGGTACTTTTGACAAGCTTACCAAGAAGGAAGCTCTTGAACGTACCCGTGATATGGCTAAGCTCGAAAAGAGCCTTGGCGGTATCAAGGATATGGGTGGTTTACCAGACGTTCTTTTCGTAATCGACGCTGAAGTTGAACACATTGCAATCAAGGAAGCTAACAAGCTTGGTATTCCTGTTGTTGCAGTTGTTGATACCAACTCAAACCCAGATCAGGTTAACTATGTAGTTCCTGGTAATGATGATGCTATCCGTGCTATCAACCTTTACCTCAGCGCTGTAGCTGCAACTGTTAACGAAGCTCGTGAAGCTGCTACTACCGCCAGTGCCAAGGAAGAAGCTGCTGAAGCTTAATCTGACACTTAACTCGTAAATTATGAGGAGAGCAGGCTCTCCTCATTTACTCAAGAATTTTAGGGAATATTAAAAGATGGCTAATATTACTGCTGCTCTCGTAAAGGAACTGCGTGAACGTACCGGCGCAGGCATGATGGATTGTAAGAAGGCATTGGTTGCTGCTGATGGTGACATTGAAAAGGCAATTGATGATATGCGTAAGAACGGTCAGGCCAAGGCTGCTAAGAAGGCCGGCCGCGTAACTGCTGAAGGTGTTATTGTATCAGCTTCTTCTGCAAACGGCGTATTCATTGCTGAAATCAACTGCGAAACCGACTTCGTAGCCAAGGATGCAAGCTTCAATGAATTCTGTAACAATGTTGTAGCTCTTGCTGCTGAAAACAATGTTACCGATGTTGCCGCTCTCAAGGCTTTAACTTACGCGAACGGTGAAACTGTTGAAGTTTTCTTAAACAATCTTATCGCTAAGATCGGTGAAAACATGTCAATTCGCCGTATTTCTGCAATCAAGGGCAGCAACGTTGGTTTATACATCCACGGCAACAAGCGTATTGGCGTTTTAGTTGACATGGAAGGTGGTGACAATGCTTTAGCAAATGATGTGGCAATGCACGTTTGCGGTCTTGCTCCACAGTATGTAAACCCTTCTGATGTTCCTGCTGAACAGGTTGAACATGAACGTCAGGTTCAGCTTGAAATCGCTATGAAAGAAAATGCTGAAGCTGCTAAGCCAAAGCCAGCTGAAATCGTTGAAAAGATTATCAATGGTCGTATGGCTAAGTATACCGGTGAAGTTTCTCTTACCACTCAGAACTTCGTTAAGGACGACAGCATCACCGTTGGTGACCTTCTTAAGAAGAACAACGCTGTTGTTAAGTCATTCGTTCGCATGGTAGTAGGCGAAGGTATTGAAAAGCAGGTTGTTGACTTTGCTACTGAAGTTGCTCAGCAGGTTGCTGCCGCTCAGAAGTAATTTTAACTTTTTATAAATTTGCTTCTTGAAAAGGACAGTCCGGATGGATTGTCCTTTTTTTGTGCCGTGTTCTATGGAAATACAAGGCTGTTTTTGCACGCATGCCGTGTTGAATATGGAAATTATGTCACGTGTATTCTATGGACTAAAAATACAAATATAGATTATAATTACTTGATTTTTATTAGTTGATACATTGAAGCGTGTACTTTTGTTGAAGAATATGAAAGCTGTCATGACTTCGATACGCATGCTGAGAGTTTGTCAGATCTCTGTACTAAGCATGCGGATTTAATTATACGGTAGTAATGAAATGAGTTCAGACGTAGCATATAAAAGAATTTTGTTAAAGCTTAGTGGTGAAGCCCTTGAAGGAAAAGAAGCTTTTGGTATCGATCCTGATGTTCTTCAGAGAATGTCTGAAGAAATCGGTGAGCTTGTGAAGGCAGGGGTACAGGTAGGACTTGTTATCGGTGGCGGTAATATCTTCAGAGGTGCAAAGCTTGCTGAATCAGGCATGAATCGAGTTGTCGGTGATCACATGGGTATGCTTGCAACCGTAATGAACGGTCTTGCAATGAGGGATTCGCTGGAAAGAAATTCCATAAAGACCACTTTGATGTCAGCAATGCCTATTCAGGGTATTACTACTCCTTATTCATGGATGGAGGCGATTTCAAGACTGGAAAAGGGTGAGGTAGTAATTCTTTCAGCAGGCACCGGAAACCCTTTCTTTACCACTGACAGTGCCGCATGCCTTCGTGGTATTGAAATCCAGGCTGATGCAGTGATTAAGGGAACTAAAGTTGACGGTGTATACAGTGCAGACCCAATGAAGGATCCTGATGCAGTTCTTTATCATGAACTTTCATACAAGGAAGTTGTCGAAAAAGAATTGAAGGTAATGGATTTAAGTGCTTTCATTCTGGCCAGAGATCACAAGATGCCTATCATGGTGTTCAATATGAACAAGAAGGGTGCTCTGATGAAAGTTATCAGAGGTGAAGAAGAAGGTACTGTAATTAAGTAATTCAGATTTATCGGTCTTAGACCTTTTTTTTATTTGATGGCACTTCAGAGTGCGGAGTAAAGATATGATTAAAGAAATCCAAAAAGAAACTAGCGACAAGATGAACAAGGCTGTGGAAGCTTTAAAGTCAAGCCTTGCAAAGATTCGTACAGGTCGTGCCCAGCCTGCAATTTTAGACAGCGTTATGGTTGACTACTATGGCTCAGCAACTCCTTTACGTCAGGTTGCTCAGGTTAATGTTGAAGATGCCCGTACCCTGGTTGTAAACGTATTTGACAAGGGTTCCATTTCAGCAGTTGAAAAGGGAATTATGAACAGCGGTTTAGGTTTGAATCCTGTTACTGCAGGTACCAGTATCCGTGTTCCTCTTCCTCCTTTAACTGAAGAGCGTCGTAAGGATCTTATCAAGGTTGTTCGTGCTGATGTTGAACAGAGCAAGGTTCAGATTCGTAATTTACGTCGTGATGCCAACAACGAAGTTAAGGCATTACTCAAGGATAAGGAAATTTCTGAAGATGATGAACGTAAGTCACAGGATGAAATTCAGAAGCTGACCGATTCATTCATCAAGAAGGCTGATGTTCTTTTAGCTGAAAAAGAAAAGGAGCTGATGGAAATTTAATTTCCGTTCCGTTTATGAGTGAAATAGCAGACTTCCAGCAATTAAATAAACAGAGAGTTCCATCTCATGTTGCCATTATTATGGATGGCAACGGCAGATGGGCGAAAGATCGCGGGCAGCCACGAATCTTTGGCCATAAGGCAGGTGTTGAATCTGTAAGAAAATCTGTTTCATATGCCTGCCAGAATGGAATAAAGGTACTGACTCTTTTTGCCTTTTCCTCTGAAAACTGGAGAAGGCCTAAAGATGAAGTGTCCGGTCTGATGGATCTGTTTGCCTGGGCCTTATCCAATGAGGTGAAGAAACTTCATAAAAATCAGGTTAAGCTGAAGGTGATTGGGGATCGGGATGTTTTTTCTGATAGCTTCAGGAAGAGAATTGACGAGGCAGAAAAACTTACCGAAAACAACAGTGGTCTGCTATTGAACATCGCCGTTAATTACGGTGGCAGATGGGATATCGTTAATGCAGTAAAAAAGATTCTAAACGATGCTGCAACGGATATTCTGAACATAAAAGACTTTAATGAAAGTATGATTTCAGAGCATCTTGAGGTTTCTCAGGATGTGGATCTTCTGATACGTACAGGCGGGGAAAAGCGTATCAGTAATTTTCTTTTGTGGCAGCTCGCGTACAGTGAAATTTACGTCTCCGACGTTTTATGGCCTGATTTTAATGAAGATGTTTTTCAGAAGGCGGTGAATTATTTTGCTTCAAGAGAAAGACGCTTCGGCTGTACCGGCGAACAGATTAGGGGTGAAAAGCAGTAGAGATACTGATTAATGATTCCGGCTGTAGTCTGTTTACAGACTGAGCATGTAACAGAGTCTGACCGTATTTTTACACATTACTGTCGGTTATGTACGGATTTGCAAACTCTGTTTTAAGAATTATCAGCCAGAAATATATTACTGCTCATTTGATATTACAGTTTGTTTCGGAGTAGGTAGACACACGTTATCTGTTCCGGCGCATGGGACGGTAGTGGTTCAAGAATTTTTTTAGGTTTAAATAATGAAACAGCGAATTATCACAGGCTTAATTTTAATTGTTCTTGCCTCATTGTGGCTGACAACTCCGTACCCTCAGTTTTTTCTGGCAGGACTGCTTTTAATTGTTTTTATCGGGGCTTTTGAATATTCTCAGTTTATTTTCAGAGGTGAAATAAACGATGAACATTTGCTGAAATCACCCTCTGAGTACATAAAAAAGAACGGCTGGAAGCCAGTGCTGCAAAGACTGCTGTATTCATCAGTGGTAATTTTCAGTGGTACTCTGCTAGTTACGGCAGCTACGGAAAAAAGTAATCTGGACTACATATTGCTGGATGATACCAGACTGCATCAGCTTTTCGCTGAAGGAAGCAACATCCTGGTCATGTGGGTATTTATACTAAGTGCTGCGTGGTGGATTCTTTCTGCTTTTCTGGTGCTTCGTTATCCTAAAAACAGTGGAATTGTCAGTTCAAAATTTTTTAAGATTCTTGCCGGATTTATATATTTCATTCCGTTCTTCATGGCCGCCGGAATTCTTCGTTTTCAGAGTTTTGTGACCGATTCTTCAATAGGGGCGGTGTCAATTCTTTCAGTGATGGTTCTAGTATGGGCAGCAGATTCCGGAGCATATTTTGTCGGAAAGGCATGTGGCAAACACAAGATGAGTCCGCACGTCAGTCCGAACAAGACTTTTGAGGGACTTGCCGGCGGGGTGGTTCTTGCTCTGATTATTTTTGCCGTTCTTGCATATTTCGGCTGTTACGGAAAGGCTTTCCAGATGAATATGTTTGCACTGACAGTTGCGTCAGTGGTTACTGTTGTATTTTCAGTTATAGGTGATTTATGGGAAAGTCTTTTAAAAAGAGAAAGCGGTATTAAAGATTCCGGTTTCATTTTCCCGGGACACGGAGGCATGCTGGATCGAATTGATTCGCTTCTTGCAGCTCTTCCGGTATTTTTAATCACATTTGCTGCGTTGGATCGAATTTTAGGATAATTGTTATGAAGAAGATTACTATTTTAGGAGCTACCGGCTCTATTGGCAGAAGTACAATTGACGTAATCAGAAGAAATCCTGATTTATACAGTCTCTACGCAGCAACAGGAAATAAGAATTACTCCGTGATGGCTTCAATCATCAGGGAATTTTCTCCGAGCGTTGTAGTTATGACGGACAGAACCGCCTACGAAAAGCTTAAGGAACTGGTGCAGACCGAACATCGCAGGACAGAGATCCTGTTTGGTGCAGAAAATCTCAATACCGTGGCTGCAAGTGAAGAATATGACGGTTTAATGTCAGCCATTGTTGGTGCTGCCGGTCTGAAGCCTACACTTTCAGCAATTACTCAGGGAAAAACAGTTTATCTGGCAAACAAGGAATCACTCGTGATGAGTGGTCATATTTTTATTGATGCTGCAAGACGTTTCAAATCTAGAATTATCCCTGTTGACAGCGAACACAGTGCCATTTTCCAGTGCCTGCCTGAAAAGGAACAGCAGCGTATCGGCCGATGTGAACTTAAGGAAGCAGGAATCAGAAATATTATTCTGACAGGTTCAGGCGGCCCGTTCAGAGATCGTGATGTTTCAACACTTGATGCCGTTACTCCCGCCGAGGCAGTGAGTCACCCTAACTGGAGTATGGGAAAGAAGATAAGTGTAGACAGTGCAACAATGATGAATAAAGGTCTTGAATTCATTGAGGCTAAATGGCTGTTTAATGCTTCACCGGATGATATCAGGGTTGTTGTGCATCCTGAATCTGTAATTCATTCAATGGTTCAGTATGTAGATGGTTCTGTTCTTGCTCAGATGGGCAAACCGGACATGCGTACTCCTATTGCCAGAGCCCTGGCTTATCCGCAGCGTATTAACGGCGGTGTCGGAGAACTGGATTTCTTTACGGTAGGTTCGCTTACTTTCAGAGAGCCTGATTTTGTGAAATATCCTTGTCTTAAGCTTGCTATAGATGCCTGTGCCACTTCTCAGGCAATGACTACTGCCGTAAATGCGGCCAATGAAGTTGCGGTTTACGCATTCCTTGATAACAAGATAAAGTTTACTGACATTTATAAGGTTTGCGCCAAGGTGGCTTCACAGTTTGCCTGCGTAAATGCACCTGATCTGGAGTCTATTCTTGAGGTTGATACTCAGGCCAGAGCCAGAGCATTCAGTGAACTGTCTGTTCTTTAGGAGTAACCGTGGCTGTTTTATCCAGTATCTTTTATTTTGTTATCGCTCTTGCGGTACTTATAGCAATTCATGAGGCCGGTCATTTTATTGTGGCCAGAATGTGCGGTGTTTATGTGGAACGTTTTGCTCTGGGGTTCGGTCCGCGCATCTGTTCTTTCAGAGACAGATTAGGAACAGAATATGCGTTGTGCGCCATACCGTTAGGCGGTTACGTTAAAATGTACGGTGAGGATTCAAGTGATTCCGGAAAAAAGGAAATGCAGAAGCTTGAAACCCAGCCTCAGTACAAGGGAAGGGCTTTCTGTGAAAAGAAGGTGTGGCAGAAATTTCTGATCGTTTTTGCGGGACCTTTCTGTAACATAGTTCTTGCCTGGTTTCTCTATACATTCAATTTTATGTATGGAGTTCCGGATCTCAAACCGGCAGTGGAAATTACGGATGTGAACGGGGTAGCTGCCAAAGCGGGATTTAAAGATGACGATCTTATTGTCTCAGTCGGAGGGGTTCATGTAGCCGATTGGGAAGAAGCTTTATATGAGCTGATAAGTCATGTTAAAGAAGATGTTGTTGTCGGTGTTCGTGGTGAACTTGGAAAAGGCGAGCTCAGGGAAATTACATTAAATCTTTCAGATTGGGAGATCGATCCTCGTAAAACCGATCTCCTGAGTCAGATAGGTCTTAATTCACTGAAAGGGAGAGTATTGAGTGTCGTTGCGCTGGTTCAGAAGGATTCAGCTGCTGAGAAGGCGGGCTTATTGGCAGACGATACGATTATTGCATACAACGGTAAGGAATACTCCAGATGGAGTGATTTCTCTCAGACAATCCGTGATAATCCCGGAAAGCCTGTTTTGCTGACTATAGAGAGAAAGGGGGTGGAACAGAAGCTTACACTGATTCCTGAATCAAAAAATATCGACGGTAAGGTGACGGGTTTTGCAGGTATTTCTCCAAAAATGGCCGAAGCTATAGACGAGATTTATTTTGAAAGAAAGTACTCATTTGATGAATCAGTTGCAAAAGGCGTTGTCAAAACCTATCGAATGGGTATTGTAACTTTACAGATTATAAAGAAGTTTATTACAGGTGATATTTCAGTCAAGAATGTCTCAGGTCCTATAGGAATAGCTAAGGGGGCTGGTTTGACTGCAAGTCTCGGGCTTGTGTACTACCTTAATTTTATGGCTCTGGTCAGTGTGAATTTGGGTTTGCTGAATTTAATGCCGGTACCGGTGCTGGATGGCGGCCATCTGTTCTTTTATGTAGTTGAGATCATCAGGGGGAAACCATTGAGTCAGGCCGTAATGGGGAAACTTCTGTTTGTGGGTATGGTTCTTCTGTTTGCATTGATGTTAATGGCCGTGTTTAATGATTTATACTACGGTTTGTAGCTGATTGAATAAAAAGTTTATAGAAAAATGTTTAATTCGTTTTTAAAACGTGGTTTGTTGGCTGTGTGTATTGCCAATGCCCTGTGTTTCTGCAATTCTGCTTCTGCCGGTGCTGACGGTTCCGAGCCGGTGATGCAGATTACCGATATCAAGGTTAAAGGTTTATATCGCGTTACTAAAGGTGCCGTGCTTCTGGCTATGCCTATACAGGTAGGGGATGTTGTAACCAAGGACGATATATCCGTATCACTTAAAAAGATTTACGCGACTCATAACTTTGATTCCGTGGATGCGTATATTAACGAAAACGGCGTGCTGACAATTGATGTTAAGGAACGTCCAACAATCGTGAATCTGACTTTTGCTGGTAATGATGCAATTAAGACAGACCAGATTACCGAAATAATTAATTCACAGGGTGTTAAGGTCGGTGAAACTCTCAACGTAATAAAGCTTAAGGAGCTGGAAGCATCTCTTGAAGATTATTACCACAGCATGGGGCGTTATCAGGCGAAGGTGAATACCATTCTTGTTTATCTTCCGCGTAACCGTGTTGACGTTAAGTTTAATTTTGTTGAAGGTGTTAATGCCAAGATAGAACAGATAAACATTGTCGGAAACAAGGTTTTCCCTGAAGAAAAGCTGATCGGACAGTTTGAACTGAGAGATTCCGTGCCATGGTGGAATTTTATCGCCAGCAGAAACTTTTACAGCCAGAGATTTAACGGAGATCTGGAAACTCTTCGTTCGTATTACATGAACCGCGGTTATGTTCGTTTTAATGTCGAATCAACCCGTGTTGAAGTGACACCTGATCGTAAAGGTGTATACGTAAGTATTGCTGTAAAGGAAGGCGAACAGTACAAGTTAAACGATTTCCATATAATCGGTGAGACCTATGGTCATGCCGAAGAAATGCAGCGCATTGTTCCTTTGGAAAAAGGTGATATCTACAATGCTGCTCAGGTTTCTCATGCTGAAGAAATACTTGCTAACTACATGGGTAAGTTCGGTTATGCCTATACCAAGGTAAAAGCCATAACTGATATTGATGACGATAACCGTATTGTTAATATCAACTTCCACGTGGAACCGGGCAGACGTATATATGTTACCAATGTAAGGATTGTTGGAAACAGCATTACCACGGATGAGGTTATCCGTCGTGAGATAAGACAGATGGATGGAACATGGCTGTCAAATGAAGCCATAAACGTTTCCAAGACGCGTCTTAATCAGCTTGGTTTCTTTGAATCTGTTGAAGTTGAGCCAAAGAAGACCGGAATGGACCCTGACAGTGTTGAGCTGGTTACAACCATAAAGGAAAGACCGACCGGATCCATAAAGGCTGGTGTTGGTTTCGGTACAGAAACAGGTTTGACCCTGAATGGTGAAATTTCTCAGGATAACTTCCTTGGTTATGGCGGTAAGGCATCCCTGGGAATTAATACCAACAAATATGACCGAAAGATTGAACTGACTTACAATGAGCCGTATTTTACTATCGACGGTGTGTCTCTCGGTGAAAACATCTTCTATGAAAAATTCAAGGCCGGCGACGCAAACCTGGTTGACTATACAAACATCCGTTGGGGCGGCGGATTCAATATCGGTTATCCTCTGGATGAAAATAATTTTATCAAGTACGGCTTCAGTTATATAAACAACAAGCTGTCTCAGACCAATTCATTTGTGCAGATTCAGAAATTCTGGGATATGTATTCAGATGACGACAGCAGTTCAAACAGTATAGTGTTTCAGAACTATGTCGGCAGCGTAACTTATGTCAGAAACTATCTTGACCGCGGGGTGTTCCCGACAGAAGGCAATAAGCAGTGGTCAAACGTATCCGTGGCCGTGCCGGGATCTGACACGCAGTACTATAAGCTGACCGCTGATACCACTCATTTCTGGCCTATAGACAAGGATCATGATTATGTGATTAATTTCAGGGCCATGGCGGGGTATGGTAACGGTTACGGTACCAAGCGCGGTTTTGAACAGGTGCTGCCGTTCTTCGAGAATTTCTATCTCGGCGGTGATGAATGGATGAGGGGCTTTAAGTATAACTCCATCGGCCCCAGAGCTCTTTATGACTATTCACTGCTTGGTAATAACGGTGTAATCGCCACCCGTGATGTTGTTGGCGGTAATGCAGTCGTTGCGGGAAGTCTCCAGCTCGTTGTTCCTACTCCTTTCACTTCTGAAGGATATGATACAAAGCTGAGAACAACACTGTTTGTGGATGCCGGTACTCTCTGGGATACTACTTTTGATGATTCCTACTTGAAGCAGTGTCTGGGTAACTGCGATTATCTTTACGATTATTCAGATCCTAACAATATAAGAGTTTCCTATGGCGTAAGCCTTGTATGGATGTCTCCGATGGGACCTATCGGTTTTACTATTGCTGAACCAATCAAGAAGAAGACCGGTGATCGTACGGAATTCTTCAGCTTTACTCTTGGCAGAACATTCTGATGAGAAACGAAGAACCTGCATGGAAAATCATGCAGGTTTTTCCGAAAAACATCAGTTTTTTACATGTGAAAGGAATTATTTTGCATTTATATTATCTAACATTGTGTTAATGCATGATGGAGTAATATTAGGCAACCAACATGCTAATATCTCAATTTTTAAAGTTTTACCTTTTATAATTTGTTTTTTTAGAATATCTTAATAGGTTGTTTATTTTGATTAAGATTATTATGTAGGAGTGATTATGTTAAAGTCATTATCTTCTTTAGCTATCGGTGTTTCTCTTGTTTTAGGTACAGCGGCTTTCTCTGAAGCCTATGCTGACACCAAGGTTGCAACTGTAAGTGTTCCTTATGTTTACAGCAAGATTCCTCAGTCTAAGGCAGCAGAAGATAAGGTGAACAAGGCTACAGCTTCAAAGGCTAAGGCTCTTGATAAGCTTCAGAGTGACGGCGCCGCTTTACAGAAGGCTTTAGGTAACAATGATCTTTCTCCTGAAGACAGAGCAAAGAAGCAGCGTGAACTTCAGTTAATTGAAACTGAACTTCAGGTTAAGTACAGCGAATTACGTGAAGAACAGCAGAAGTTAATGTTCAAGGAAAAGACTGAGATTGATAAGAAGATTCAGGCTGCAATCGACTCAGTGGCAAAGCAGAACAATGTTGACGTGGTGATTCGTGCTGAAAGCCTTCTTTACATCTCCAGTGATTCAATCGATCTTTCTGAAAAGGTTGTTGAAAGCGTAAGCAAGGCTAAGTAATCATTTGAATATATTACTGATATTGGTTTAAGCGGTATAATCGAGGTATTTATACATATGAAAATTTCTGAAATTGCCGAATCATTAGGTGGCAGAGTTGTTGGCGATGGAAATCATGAAGTCTTCAAAGTGGCTAACTTAGCCACTGCACAGAGCAATGAGATCAGTTTTCTGTCTGATGACAAAATGCGTAAATACCTCTCTGAAACCAAGGCCGGTGCAGTTATTGTAAAGGCTGATATGGTGGATGAGGTTTCCTCTCACAATTACATTGTTGTGGATGTTCCGTACGTTGCTTTTGCCAAGGTTGCTCAGATTTTTGATACTACCCCCAGAAGTGCAACCGGTATTCATCCAAGTGCCGTGATTGATCCTACAGCCGTGCTCGAGGAGAACGTGTCAGTAGGCGCCAATGCGGTAATTGAAGCAGGTGCGCATATCGGAGAAGGGGCTCAGATCGGCCCTAACTGTTTTGTAGGTAAAAATACCATCATCGGTAAGAATACCAAATTATGGGCAAACGTAAGTATTTATCATAACTGTGTTATCGGAGATCGCTGTCTGTTTCAGTCAGGCGCGGTAATCGGTTCTGACGGATTCGGGTATGCCAATGAACGTGGCCGCTGGGTGAAAATTCCTCAGGTGGGTCGTGTCGTGATTGGTAATGACGTTGAAATCGGAGCTTCCACTACAGTCGATCGTGGTGCAATAGATGACACAGTGATTGAAGATAATGTTATAATAGACAATCAAGTGCAGGTTGCACATAATGATAAGATTGGCTATGGAACCGCAATTGCAGGTGCCACTGTTATTGCAGGTAGCGTAAGTATTGGTAAGTACTGCATAATCGGCGGTACTTCAGTATTTAACGGCCATATTTCTGTTTGCGACGGCGTACAGATTCTGGGTCAGGTAGGATCCAATATCAAGAAGCCGGGTAAATACGAATCCTATCTGCCTGTTCAGGATGCTTCGACATGGGCCAGAACCCAGGTTCGTATGTATCAGATCGAGAAGATTTACAAGCGTCTGGTAGGTGTAGAAAAGAAGCTGGCAGAAATTACAGATAACCAAGGTAAGGAATAAAGAATTGAGCACTATACAGAAAGAATTAGATATTCAACAGATTTTGAATCTTTTGCCACATCGTTATCCATTTCTTTTGGTGGACAGAGTTCTTGAATATTGCACAGAAGGTGAACACAAGACCCTCAAGGCTATCAAGAACGTGTCTTTTAACGAACCTTTCTTTCAGGGACATTTCCCAGGAAAGCCAGTTCTGCCAGGTGTTTTAATTCTTGAAGCCATGGCTCAGGCAACTGGTATTCTCGCTTTTACTATGGTAGGCAAGCCTGAATCAGACGAACTCTATTATTTTGCTTCAATCGATAACGCTCGTTTCAAGAGACCTGTTGTTCCTGGAGATCAGCTGGTTCTTGAAGTTGAATATCTTAAGGAAAGACGCGGTATTGCAAAGTTTACCGGTGTAGCATCAGTTGACGGCGAAGTTGTCTGCTCTGCTGATTTAATGTGTGCTAAGCGTAAAGGCTAATTTTTCTGTTAAGGCAGGTAGCTATGATTGATAAAAGTGCGGTTATACATTCCACTGCCATTGTCAGTGATGATGCTGTGATCGGACCGGGAGTTACGGTTGGCCCGTGGACCATTATCGGTTCAGAGGTAGAGATTGGTGAAGGAACTTCCATTGCTTCTCATTGCGTTGTTAAAGGACCGGTCAAGATTGGTAAGCGCAATAAAATATTTCAGTTTGCTACTATAGGTGAAGACTGTCAGGATAAGAAGTACGCTGGTGAAAGGACTTTTCTGGAAATCGGTGATGACAATGTTATCAGAGAACATTGCACATTCCATCGCGGTACAGTCCAGGACAACTGTCTGACCAAGGTCGGCAGTCGAAATCTGTTTATGGTTAATGTTCACGTCGCTCACGACTGTGTGGTCGGGGATGACTGTATTTTTGCCAACAATGCTACTTTAGCAGGTCATGTGCATATTGGTAACTGGGTTATTTTCGGCGGTCTTGCCGCTATTCACCAGTTCGGTCGTGTAGGTGATCATGCGTTTATTGCCGGCATGGCTGCTTTAAATCAGGACGTTCCTCCTTTTGTTATGGCTGCCGGTCACTATGCAAAACCTTTCGGTATCAACAAAGAGGGGTTACGCCGTCGTGGTTTCAGCAATGAAGCCATTTCTACAATCAGACACGCATACATGATTGTGTACAAGGAAAGCAAGACGGTTGATGAAGCCATCACCAAGCTTGCGCCATTGTGTGAACAGGAACCTTCAGTTCAGCTTTTGGTAGATTTTCTGAAAGAAAGCACCCGTGGTATTTGTCGATAAAATGGAAAACAGCTCTTCGTTTGATAATCAGCATTTCTATGCTGTGGCAGCCTGTGAGTCTTCAGGTGATACTTTGGGTGAAGGGCTGATACGTTCCATTCGTAAAAAAGATCCTCTTGCCCGTTTTATCGGAGTATTCGGTCCAAAAATGAAAAAAGCAGCCGGAAGTAATTCCGTGCAGCTTTTTGATATGGAAGAACTTGCGGTAATGGGGATCGGTGAGGTGCTTCGTTCTTTACCAAGAATTCTTAAAATCAGGCGAAATCTGATCTCATCATTAAAGAGAATCAAACCGCTGGTTTATATCGGTATTGACGCTCCTGATTTCAATCTTCACGTTGAATTAAAACTAAAACAGAGCGGAATACCTACGGTTCATTACGTAAGTCCTTCCATATGGGCCTGGCGTCAGAATCGTATATACAAGATAAAGGCAGCTACTGACATGGTGCTGTCCATACTTCCGTTTGAAAAGGATTTTTACGACAGGTTTGATGCACCATGCACATATGTCGGTCACAGACTTGCAAAAGAAATCCCTATGAATGTTCCAATGAACGCCGCCAGACTTGCTCTTAACTTTTCTGATGAAGCAATGAAGAGTAATCAGGTGGTCGGAATTCTTCCGGGAAGCCGTGTGGCTGAAATAAAGTTTCTGACACCTGAGTTTGCCGAGGCGGCCTATGAACTGCAGAGAAAGTATCCTGTAATGCGTTTTGTCAGTGCCGCAACAACCAGAGAGAAGGCAGAGCTCATTTCAAAAATATGGCAGAAGCATGCCCCGAATATTCCCTTAACCATATGGGTTGGGCGCTCAAAGGAAGTCATGTGTGCTTCTAATGCCCTGATAATTGCGTCAGGAACGGCTACACTTGAAGCAATGCTTCTTAATAAGAGCATGGTTGTCTGTTATATAGTGAGCAACATTACCGCCATGATAGGCAAGCATCTGCTCAAGGTTAACATGTTTTCCCTGCCTAATCTGTTAAGCGGAAGAAGGATAGTTCCTGAACTGATTCAGGATGACTGTACTCCGGATAATATCAGTGAAGAAATCAACAAGATATTCACCAGTGACAACCGTCATATCTTTATGGAGTTTAACCGGCTTCACAAGCTTCTCTGCATGGATTCTGATTCCATAGCCGCTGATGCCGTATTAAAGGTTATCTCCGACAGGAAAGTGTCATTGTCTGATAATAAGCAGGCATAATCAGTTTTTATATCTTTATTTTCTATCGGAAAGCGCAGACCGGTTTTTCTCTGTCAATAATGAGATACAGGAATGTTTTCCGGCAGTTGTCGTAAAAATACCTGTAGGTACAGTACCGATAATATGTGATTAAAAAAGCATGTGAACAGTACGGAAATAATCAGGCTGATGTTTTATTTCTGCCGTAGAGGTTATCCACATGGCTGTGAAAATCTTTTTTTGCCCTCAATGTCTGAAATTTTTTATAATGGACAGATATTCTGTTAATTATATATGCTTGGTGAATCGTCATGTCAAAAGTGGAACTGACTCCTTTTGTTTATCCTCTGTCAGGTGAAAATATTATATATGCCGGTACTGATGAGGCCGGCAGGGGACCTCTGGTCGGCAATGTTGTGGCCGGTGCCGTAATACTTGATCCGGACAATCCGATAGAAGGGCTTGCTGATTCCAAGAAGCTGTCCGAGAAAAAGAGAGATGCCTTATTTGACGTGATTATGGAAAAGGCCCTGGCTGTTGGAGTGGGAATAGCTACACCGGCGGAAATAGATGAATTTAATATACTGTGGGCTTCAATGCTGGCAATGGAAAGAGCTGTAGAGGCTTTAAAGATAGTACCTGATATCGTTCTTGTTGACGGTAATAAGATACCAAAACATCTGATGATGCCTGCCAAGGCTGTGGTCAAGGGGGATATGCTGGTTAAGGAAATAAGTGCCGCATCCATAATTGCCAAGGTTACACGTGATCGTGAACTTGATGAACTTGATAAACTCTATCCGGAATATGGTTTTGCCTCACATAAAGGCTATCCGACGGCTCAGCATCTTAATGCCATAAATGAATTCGGGATAATAGACGGACTTTACAGAACAACGTACAAGCCGGTTAAAGAAATATTATCAAGATCATAAGATAAAAATAACAGGTATTGTTTTTATCTTAATTAGGGTAAAATCTTTGTTCACGCTTGTATTTTTTGATTAGCAGCAATGGAATTTGAGCGGACTGTTGATGAAACATGATCCGATAAAAGCCCGAAAACAGCAACGTTTCAATATCTGTGTTTCGGTCGCCAGGTTATTGAGGACTAAAAATGTCAGATAACAAATTTGTTCACTTATACGTGCATACAGACTATTCAATGTGTGACGGCTTAATGGATGTGAAGAAGGTCGTCAGCAATGCAAAGTCTCTGGGGATGGAAGCCGTATCGATAACTGATTTCATGAATCAGTGCAATGCCGTAAAACTCTATGAATGCGGCATGGGGCAGGGGGTAAAACCGATATTCGGTATTGAGCTTAACGTATATGACGATACCAAGAAAAACGCGGCTGAGCATACCTTTTTCAGAATCAAGCTTTATGCAATAAACCTTACTGGATACAGAAATATCGTAGATCTGCAGTCATACGGTTATCAGCAGGGGGCTCTGGATCATGTGTTCAGAGTAAATCTGAGCTGGTTAAAGGATTACAGTGACGGTGTAATCATGCTGACCGGAGGGCTGAACGGAGATCTGGCAAAATTCCTGCTTTCAGGAAGACAGGATCTGTTTGAGCAGAGACTTAAATATTATCGGGAATGTTATCCGAACAGACTTTATTTTGAAATTTCCCGTTGCGGCAGACCTCAGGAAGAAGAATATATTGCCCTGGCTCTTAAAAAATCCGTGGAAGAAAATATACCGGTCGTGGCAACGAATCCGGTGATGTTTGCCAAAAAAGAGGACTTTGAAATACATCGTGTAAGAGTGGCCATTCAGGACAAGGTTACCATTCATGATGAAAAGTGGGTTCATCCGTACACAGATCAGATGTACATGCGCTCCCCAGAGGAAATGATAGAACTTTTCAGTGATATTCCCGAAGCTATAGAGAATACATGGCAGATAGCCAGACGCTGTAATGTGGAATTATCTCTTGGTACCAATTACCTGCCTAAATTCCCTACAGGTGATCTCACTGACGCGGAATATCTTCGCAAAGAAGCTTATGAAGGCCTTGAAGAACGACTGGCTGTTATTTTCCCTGATGAGGAGGAAAGGAACAAGAACAGGCCGAGATATCTTGAACGTCTTGAAATCGAACTTGACGTAATTATAAAGATGGACTTCCCTGGTTACTTCCTCATAGTGATGGACTTTATTCAGTGGTCCAAAAAGAATAATATTCCTGTAGGCCCTGGACGTGGTTCCGGTGCCGGTTCACTGGTTGCCTATGCCATAAAGATTACGGATTTTGACCCTCTTCCTTACGATTTGCTCTTCGAAAGATTTCTTAATCCTGAACGTGTATCCATGCCTGACTTCGACGTTGACTTCTGTATGGATAACCGAGGTGAAGTAATCAAGTATGTGGCTTCAAAATACGGCAGAACTTCCGTATCCCAGATTATTACCTTCGGTACTCTGGCTGCCAAGGCTTCCGTCAAGAGTGTATGCAGAGTTCTGGGGAAGAGCTACAGTTTCGGGGACAATCTGTCTAAACTCATTCTGTCCAAGCCTGACGTAACTCTGAAGGCAACACTGGGGCTGGATCCGAAAAAAGAGGAATACCGTATTCAGGAATTTGTTGATAAGTATGAAAATGATGAGGAATATCATTACATTATTGACATAGCTCTGAAACTTGAAGGTATAACCACTTCCCACGGTAAGCATGCCGGCGGTGTGGTAATATCTCCTACCGTTATTACCGACTTTGCCCCTCTGATGTGTGATGAGGAAGGCGGTGACTTTAAAACCCAGTTCGATAAGCATGACGTTGAAGAAGCAGGTCTGGTTAAGTTCGACTTCCTCGGTCTGCGTACCCTGACGGTTATTCACTGGGCTGTTGATATGATTAATGCGCGACTTGCTAAAAACAATCAGCCTCCGGTAAACATTAACCGCATAGACCTCAAGGATGAGCTTTCTTTTGAACTTCTGCGTTCTGCTGAGACAACAGCGGTGTTCCAGCTTGAATCCAACGGTATGCGGGAACTGATAAAGAAAATGCAGCCTGACTGTTTTGAAGATATGATTGCTCTTGTTGCATTGTATCGTCCAGGTCCGCTGGGCAGCGGTATGGTGGATAACTTCGTTGACCGTAAGAGAGGTAATGAACCTATAGCTTATCCTCATCCTGATTTCCAGCATGAAGATCTGAAGCCGGTTCTGGGACCTACGTACGGTATTATCGTGTATCAGGAACAGGTTATGCAGATCGCTCAGGTGCTGGCCGGATATTCTCTGGGCGGTGCGGATATTCTTCGAAGAGCCATGGGTAAGAAGCAGCCTGAAGTTATGGCCAAGCACCGTATAACCTATTCTGAAGGTGTGCAGAAGAAGGGCATAATATCTGTAGACAAGGCAATGAAGATATTCGATCAGGTGGAAAAGTTCGCGATGTACGGATTTAATAAATCCCACTCTGCAGCTTATGCTCTGGTTACTCTTCAGACTCTCTGGCTTAAGGCGCATTACCCTGCTGAATTCATGGCTGCAATGATGTCTTCAGAAAAGACCAATGCGGAAAAAATTGAAGTTTTTGTCAATGAATGCCGTCGCCTGAAAATCAAGGTGGATCCTCCCGATATCAATGAAGGTCAGACTTCTTTCATAGTGAATGATGAAGGTCATATAGTATTCAGTCTGAGTGCGGTAAAGGGGGTTGGAGATTTTCCGGTTGAGGCTATTATGAAGGAGCGTTCAAACGGTCCGTTTGTAAGTCTGTTTGATCTGTGCAGGCGTGTTGATAACCGTAATCTTTCCAAACGAGTGCTGGAGGCTCTTATTAAAGCCGGGGCTTTGGATAAGATAGGTCCCAACAAGAGTCCAAAGGACAGAAGTACTCTGCTTAAGACCGTGGATCTTGCATTGAATCTGTGTAACTCTACTTCCAAGGAAAAACAGGGCGGGTACATTGACATGTTCGCTGACGTGGCAGATGAATTCAAGGATCCTGATTATCAGTTTACCAAGCCTTTTTCCGATAAGGAACTTCTGCAGGGTGAGGTGGAGTATCTCGGACTCTATCTGACTATCGATCCGCTGTCCCGTTACCTTGATGAGATTGATTATCTGCAGGTCAGCAAGATCGGAACGCTTGTTCCTTCATATGGCGGTTATGCATCCGACAGACCTACCGCAACTGTTGCAGGCATTCTGATAGAGGTTAAGCGCAGTGTTACTTCGAAAGGAGATCACCTGATGAGCGGAGTTATCATGGATAACACCGGCAGAATGGTATTTACCCTGTGGCGTGATCAGATTGCCCGTTTTGAGGACAAGCTGGAACTGAACACCCTGGTTATTGTTACCGGAAAGATCGGTTATGATGATCGAGAGAACATGAAGAAAATATTCATCGACAAGGTGGAGAATATCACCACTGCACGTCAGAGATCCGCAAAGTCTCTCAGGGTATATATGGATACTGAACAGCTTAAGGATCAGAAGATTGCCGGCAGGATTAGGGAGATAGCAGAGGGGCAGGGAGGAAATACCAGACTAGAGCTTGCAATAGACAATGATCGTTCATTTATGATTATTCCTACTCAGTACTATGTAATACCGAGTGATTCCATCATAGATTCATTGGAATATTATGTGAAAAACAGAGTGGAAATTATTTACGATTAGCCTGTCGGGGCGGATAACCTGTTACCCGCTTACAGTGTTTGTTTGAGTTTGATTGCATTGTGGTATTAATTTGTCGAAATTAAGGGATATTTGGTTTAAAATACTAAAACTTTAAAGATGTTGTTCTAGGAGTTCCCCGGTTTTGTGACTTCGGGGAAGGATTGACAACAAAACAAAAGGTAGGAAAAGGACTATCCGAGCCTGTTTACGGAAATTCCGTGAATAAAAGCCTGTTACATCATGCAAGACGCGGGGAAGCCTGCTCATCGGCAGCTGAAACAGGAAGCTTGTGACATATGTTGTTACGGGCGGTTCATCGAAAGGTTGCTGGAAGTTTGGTATACTTTTTTGAAACAAGAAGTGGATAAAAGATTTTCAGTCCCGAACTTCAGAATCATTAAATAACACAGTGTTTATTTTGCCTGCGGCACAGGTGTTGTGTGTTATGGTAATAGGAACCTGTCGTGCATGGCTGGAAAGCTTTTATGCGGACCGTACTAAAAATGACTGACAGGTCAGATTGTTTTGCTGTGTAATGTTGTATTCTTAATCTGTTATGTCAGACATAACGGATGCAGATGTTGTTCAGAATATGCGGGATGGCGGTACAGCCGGTTTTTTCTGAACAAAATCTTAAATTCTCGTCAGGAATGAGGTGTTACTTATTATGAATATGGATTATCTTGATTTTGAACAGCCTATTGCTGAGATCCTGGCTCATATTGAAGAGCTTAAGAAAGTCAGTACCAATATCGGCGATAGTCTTGATTTTAGTGATCAGATTGAATCTATGAAAAAGAAGCAGGAAGAATTGACCACCAAGATTTTTTCAAATCTCGGTGCATGGCAGATTTCCCAGCTTTCACGTCATCCCTTAAGACCATATACCCTTGATTATATTGAAAACATCTTTACTGATTTTGAAGAATTTCACGGTGATCGTGCCTATGCTGATGATAATGCCATTGTCGGTGGCATTGCTCGCCTTGACGGTGAATCAGTAATGGTTATCGGTCATCAGAAGGGTAGAGATGTTCAGCAGCGTACTTTAAGAAATTTCGGCATGCCAAGACCTGAAGGTTATCGCAAGGCTCTGCGTTTAATGCAGACTGCTGAAAGATTCAAGCTGCCTATCATCACCTTTATTGACACACCGGGTGCATATCCGGGAGTTGGTGCTGAAGAACGCGGTCAGGCTGAAGCCATTGCCAGAAATCTTAAGGTAATGAGTTCTCTTCGTGTACCTATTATCTGTACAGTAATCGGTGAAGGCGGCTCAGGCGGTGCACTGGCTATCGGTGTCGGTGATCGCGTGAATATGCTTCAGTATTCAACCTATTCCGTAATTTCACCTGAAGGCTGCGCTTCAATTCTCTGGAAGAGTGCCGACAAGGCTTCAACAGCCGCTGAAGCAATGAACATTACCGCTACCGCATTAAAGGAACTTAACCTGATTGACAATATTATTGAGGAACCTTTAGGCGGAGCTCACAGAGATTACAAGACCATGTCTGAAAATCTCAAGCTCAGACTTCTGATGGATCTCAATCAGTTAAAGATGCAGTCTGAAGATCAGCTTCTTGAAAATCGTTATAAGAAGCTTATGGCGTTCGGTTACTGCTAAAAGACATGGAAAGGCATTGCTGTAAGATGTCTTTGTAAAAGATATAAGAAACCTTAATGACAACATTAAGGTTTTTTTATTATTATCTGCATAAGAACTGTATAACTGATAAGGTAGAGGCGGCCTTTATGACGGAAGATAAGAAGGATGTAACCTGTTCAATAGCTGAAAAGATTGATTTTACTCCTTACAGAAATTTAAACTGGGTTATAGCTCTGAGCGGCGGGGCGGATTCCAGAATGCTTCTCGAACTTGCTTCGCTTAACAGACATCTGTCGTCAGGCATTATGGCTGTATATGTTCATCATCATTTACAGAAAGTTGCTGATGACTGGGCTGTTTTCTGTCAAAAGGAATGTGCCGGTCTGGGCGTGGAATTTCATGTTGAGCATGTTACCGTGGAAAAAACCGGTTCCATAGAGGCAAATGCCAGAGCAGCGAGATACAGGGCACTGGCAAAATACATTTCCGCGGATAACTGCGTACTGTTTACCGCTCATCATGCAGATGATCTGCTGGAAACCATGATTATGGCTCTTAACAGGGGGTGCGGCCTGCCCGGAATGAGCGCAATTCCGTCTTCTCAGCCGTTTGCTTCAGGTATGCTCGCGAGACCAATGCTTGCTGTCAGCCGCAGTGAAGTTGAGGAATTCTGTCACGGAAGGGGGCTTGATTACGTCACTGATCCTACAAACTCCAGTATCAAATATGACAGAAATTATCTCAGGCATGAGGTTGTTCCCGTTCTTAAGAAGAGATTTCCTCAGATTCTGACGGGGGCCAGAAGAGTTTCGGAAAATCTCTGCGATGATCTTATGCTTCTGGATGACCTGCTTAATGAAAAGGTGTCTGCTTATGTGGAAAAATCTCTGTATTCCGGGATTACACTAAACCTCGGTTCCCTTGCAGATATAACAGGTGATTTGTCTGAGAAATACCAGAGTGCGTTTATCCGTTTTTTTCTGCGTCATTATCATAATTTAAGCGTATCCAGAAAACAGCTTGCTGAAATAATGAAGTTCAGAACAAGTAATGATGCTAAAGCCAGACTGATGATTGATAATATGACTGTCGGACTTTATCGCGGGTATCTTGTGGTAAGTCCTGATACTTCTGAACTGAGTGAAGCCGGTGAGATTATAGTTGAGTCAGGAAAATCTGTCTGTCTGGGACATTTCCGTATAAGCCTGCAGCCGGAAACAGATGAAGTACAGACTGCAGCTTCGGGTAACATGGCCTTTCATTCCGTTGGCTCCGTCTTAAAAGAACAGTTTTACATGCATGTGGCAGAGAAAGAATTAAGACTCTGTTTTAATCCTAAATCTTCTTTAAGGCTGAAGCCGGAGAGCCGAAATCACAGTCAGATATTAAAGCAGTTGTGGAAAGAGTACGGCGTCCCTCTTGGTGTGAGATGCCTTCATCCAGTAGTTTTTGATTCAATGAACAATCCTCTGGCTGTGTTCGGAGTTTTTAAAACAGCAGATGAAAGTGCTCATGAAAATAATAAAGAATATCGTAAAGTCACGCTGACCGTTGAATTTATGGATAAGGAAATGTAAGGCAAAAAAAACGGTCATCAATACGCTTTATTTGATGACCGAAAACACGGAATGAAAAACAAAGAAAATGATAAACATTATATCTTCGTTTCGCAGGTATAATTTTAGACGATGGCTTAAGTAAAAAGTTCCACAATTTATCTAAAATTTTAGGTTAGTATAAACTAAATATGTTCAGTTGTTCTATGAAATCTCTGTTTGATGCAGTGAAAATTGTTATAGAAGTCTAAAATTCGATAAAAATTCATTGTAGATAAACCTGTGATTAACCTGTTTATATTTGGAGGATAATTTGGGTCCGTCTCCAGATATCACCTAAACAGTCTGTTTTACCTGTGAATTATCGGCAGCTATTCTTATTTTATAAGAACTTTTCCGGATAAAATGAAAAAACTCGCTTTAGAATTAAGGTTAAAGCGAGTTAAGAAAGATATTATTATGAAGGAGAGCCTCTCAGCTCTATTATGTTAGAGAGAGTAGTTTAAAAAAAGTTCAATAAATTTAAAAAAATAAAACCGACACATGGAATGTGCCGGTTTTACGTAATGTTTGTATCAGTAGGATACTTCAGATATTAAGCGATAGCCTTGATCTGAGCACTTAAACGAGACTTATGACGAGCAGCCTTGTTCTTGTGGATTAAACCATTGCTAGCAGCACGGTCAAGAAGAACCTGAGCATTGTTGAATGCTTCTTTTGCTTCATCCTTCTTACCAGCAGCAATTAAAGCTACAACCTTCTTTACTGCAGTACGCATAGCTGAACGCTGAGCAACATTCTGAACACGATTTCTTTCTGAAACAATTACACGCTTCTTAGCAGACTTGATATTTGCCAAAGTAAACTCCTAAAAATTCTTCAATATAAAGATAAACTTAACAATACTTTTAAGGTTTATCGTTCAATTTATCAGTGTTAATCTTTAAACACACAAACCATTCAATTCTGATTGGTTTTCAGATGCACGCAATTATAATTGTCTTTGTCTGAAAAAACAACAGATAAAAGTCTCTATTACGCTTAGACATAATTAGCCGGTTATGTCACAGACTGTAATGTGGTTTGTCCCTGTTTATGGATAGCTTTACGGCACAAAGAGACACTTCCCGGAATTTAGGATTTCATGCGTATTGCAATCAAACTAGGTTTGGACAATAAACTGTGCGGATTATATCAAAAGCATGCCGGATTGTCATGTTTTTTGATGTATTTATTTAAATCTCGGCTGGGCACTGTGCAAAGGCGGTACATACTGAGCGTAACCGTCATATTTTCATTATTATCCAAAAAGCGTAACTGTGCGGAATCAGTATTATGTTTGAGAATGAGGGAGATAGATATTATAATCTGCAGCATTATGTCCGGACGGTGAGATTGTCTTTTCGGTTATGATACACTGAGCACGGATTATTATTTTCATATCATATGATTATTGATTGCAGATTGTCATGAGTAAATTATTTCGTTCCAGTATAATCACGTCTCTTGCCACTTTCATGTCCAGAATTCTCGGACTGATAAGAGATGTGTGCATTGCTAATCTTCTTGGTGCCGGTCAGAGTTCGGATATTTTTCTGTTTGCGCAGAGAATTCCTAATTTTTTAAGACGACTGTTTGCAGAAGGCGCATTCAGTCAGGCTTTTGTGCCCGTTATGTCTGAATTCAAGGCAAAGAAGGATCAGGAAGGACTCAAGGATCTTATAAGCAATACTTCAGGAACTCTCGGCGCGGTTGTCTTCATTATTACCGTAATAGGTATGCTGGGCAGCAGCGTGATAACGGCCGTTTTCGGGTGGGGCTGGTTTCAGGAGTGGCTGGAAAATCCTGGGGAAGGCAAATTTACACAGGCCTCTTTTTTACTGAAAATAACGACTCCATACCTGTTTTTCATTACTCTTACAGCCGTGTCTGGTGCCATATTAAACACCTTTGAAAAATTTCTGATTCCTGCCATTACTCCGTGTCTGATGAATCTCTGCATGATTGCAAGCTGTTTTGTTCTGAAAGATTACTTTGAAGATCCGAATCTGGCTCTTTCAATCGGTTTTATGACTGGCGGGGTAGTGCAGTTTTTATTTCATCTGCCGTTTCTGTATAAGCTGGGATGTCTGGTAATACCTCGCTTCAGCTGGAATCATCCTGGTGTGACCAAGATTAGAAAACTGATGATTCCTGCTATTTTCAGTGTTTCGGTCAGTCAGATTAATCTGATTATCAATACTATTATCGCCACAAAGCTTACGACCGGGGCAATCAGTTATCTGTATTACTCAGACAGACTGCTGGAATTCCCGATAGGAATTTTCGGTGTGGCGATAGGAACGGTGATTCTTCCTGCCCTGTCTCGTCAGTTTGCCAAAAAGGATCTTGATGGTTACGTTAAGACATTGGACTGGGGTATCAGGCTTGTTCTTCTGCTTGGTTTCCCTGCAATGATGGGGATTATAATGCTTCGTGAACCAATAATCCGCGTTCTTTACATGAGTGGAGAATTCGGCCTCGACGCTGCAGGTCATGTGTCTCTGAGTGTAATAGCCTCAGTGTCAGGCTTATGGGCTATTATGCTTGTTCGTGTTCTGGCTCCCGGATTTAACGCAAGACAGGATACCGCCACACCTGTAAGATACGGAATCATTTCCATGGTGACCAACATTATATGCAGTCTGATTATAGTATTTCCTATTGAGTACTGGCTGCTTGTAGGTGGAAACAGCGGTTACGGCTATCTGGGACTGGCACTGTCCACAACACTGTCATCCATTGTTAATGCCTCACTGCTTCTGCGTGGTCTTGCCAAGAAGAATATTTATCATATCAGCAGAAATACCGTTGTTTTTGTTCTAAAGCTTCTTGCCGGTACGATTGTTATGTCCATGGTTTTGATGTTCCTTAAGGGCTGTTTTGCAACTGATGCCGCTGAATGGGCCGGAATAAGCCATATAAGTTCAATTGTGTATTTGGTGTGTCTTGTTGCATCAGGAGCTGCGGTTTATTTTGTAACGTTGCTGCTGCTGGGAATTCGTCCGTCTCAGCTAAAGGGGGCGTAGTTTAAAAAATGTTATAAACATAACGTTTTTTTGGTATAATCCTATTCTTGTTGATAAATAAAATTGTTTTTAATAGTTGGTTGAATTATGCACTTAGTGCGAAATCTTGATAATTATACCTGCCGTGCTGAAGGAATAGCACTAACCATAGGTAATTTTGACGGTTTGCATATAGGTCACAGAGCCGTCCTCAGTGAACTGAAGGAGAAGGCTCGTAAACTGGGTATTAAAACGGGTGTAATGTGCTTTGAGCCACAGCCTCTGGAATTTCTGTCCTGTGAGAAAATACCGGCAAGGTTAAGCAGGTTCAGAGACAAGTTTCTGGGACTCAAGGAGCTTGATATCGATTACCTGTTCTGCCCTAAATTCAATCAGAAATTTGCCTGTCAGTCTCCTGAGTCGTTTATTGAGGATGTCCTGGTAAAAAGACTTAACGTTAAACTGCTTATAGTCGGAGATGATTTCCGTTTCGGCAGGATGGGCAAAGGCGGATATGATCTGCTGGTCGAGTCCGGCAGAAAATACGGATTCGAAGTATACAGCATGTCCAGCTACAGATATCACGGAGAGCGTGTCAGCTCAACGGTGATAAGACAGCTTTTAAGGGAAGGTTCTCTGGATAAAGTATCGGAAATGCTTGGAGAATACTTCTATATAAGAGGTAAGGTCTGTCACGGAAGAAAAATAGGGTCAACGATAAATTTTCCGACGGCCAATATCAATCTTAACCGAAGGGTTGTGCCTCTGTTCGGTATTTATGCTGTGAAGGTCTGTATGCCCGACGGATCCATGCGATACGGCATGGCAAATGTAGGCATGAGACCGACTGTAAACGGTACGTATCCTCTGCTGGAGGTTTTTGTATTTGATTTTTCCGGCAATCTGTATACGAAAGAGATTAAAGTTTCATTTATCAGAAAACTGAGAGATGAAATCAAGTTTCCGTCTCTGAATGAGCTGAAACAGCAGATTTCAAAGGATGAACAGGAAACCAGAGCGTATTTCAGTGTTCATCCGTAGGTTTATTGAGCGGCTGAGAATGTCTGACGTTTTAAACTGTCAATCGTTTTCAGTCGGCTTTTAATGATTAAAGGTGCGGTATTTTCCGTTCTTGTATAGACATACTGTCGGCAAGTCTATCGCTCATGATACGGCGGGGAAATAAGCATAAGCTTAGAAACCTGAAGACAGTGTTTTTTAATTATGGTATTGAATCAAAATGACAGATTATAAGAAAACTCTTAATTTGCCTGATACACCTTTCCCGATGCGTGGTGATCTGGCAAAGCGTGAACCGCTGATGTTAAATTCCTGGTATGAAGATGATCTTTATAGTCAGATTAGAAACGCCAGAAAAGGCAGAAAGTCATTTATTCTGCACGACGGTCCTCCATATGCAAATGGCAATATTCACATTGGTCATTCAGTAAATAAGATTCTTAAAGATATCATAATTAAGTCCAAGACCTTAAGCGGTTTTGATGCTCCATATATTCCCGGCTGGGACTGTCACGGTCTTCCTATTGAACTCAAGGTTGAAGGTCTTGTAGGAAAGCCTGGTCAGAAGGTTACCGCAGCAGAATTCAGAGAAGAGTGCCGTAAGTATGCCAGAACCCAGATTGATGCCCAGCGCAATGATTTCAAGAGATTGGGCGTTCTCGGTGACTGGGAGAATCCGTATCTCACCATGAATTTTGAAACAGAAGCCAATATTATCCGTGCTTTGGGCAAAGTTGCGGAAAACGGCCATCTGGTAAAGGGCTTTAAGCCTGTTCACTGGTGTATTGACTGCGGCAGTGCTCTGGCAGAAGCTGAAGTTGAGTACTATGACAAGCAGTCATATGCAATTGACGTATGTTTCAAGGCTGCAGACAAGGAAGCTGTTCTCAGTGCTTTCGGCAATGCCAAGTGTGACGGTGTTCCCAACATTGTTATCTGGACAACCACTCCATGGACTCTGCCTGCAAACAGAGCCGTATGTCTCAATGCTGATTTCAACTATCAGCTGATTTCCGCAGATAACGGCAAGTGCTATATTCTGGCGGAAGTTCTCTCGGCTGAAGCTTTAAAGAGATACGGCGTGACTGATTACACCGTGATTGCCGTTACCAAGGGCAGCAATCTTGAAGGTCTGAAGTTCTGTCATCCGTTCCTGGATATTCAGGTTCCTGTTATTCTCGGTGCTCATGTTACCGATGATTCCGGTACAGGTGCTGTTCACACCGCTCCTGGTCACGGTATGGATGACTATGTGGTTGGCTGCAAGTACAATCTTGAAGTTGCATGTCCTGTAGGTGCAGACGGCAGATTCCTTGAAGGAACTCCTTATTTTGCCGGTCAGAACGTGTTTGAGGCAAATCCTAAGGTTGTTGAACTTCTTAAGGAAAAGGATGCTCTGGCAGCAGTTAACAAGATTAATCACTCATATCCATGCTGCTGGAGACATAAGTCACCAATCATTTTCCGTGCTACCCCGCAGTGGTTTATCAGCATGGAAGAAAAGGGCCTCAGAACCAACGCACTGGATGAAATCAAGAAGGTTCAGTGGGTTCCGTCATGGGGACAGAACAGAATTGAAGCGATGGTGGCAAACCGTCCTGACTGGTGTATCAGCCGTCAGCGTACATGGGGTGTACCTATCGCTCTGTTTGTAGACAAGGATACCAATGAACTTCATCCTCGTACACAGGAACTGATTGAAGAGATTGCCAAGCGTGTTGAAAAGAAGGGTATTCAGGCATGGTGGGATCTTGATCCTAAGGAAGTCCTTACCGCTGAAGAACAGGAAAGATATGTTAAGGTAAAAGATACTCTTGACGTATGGTTTGATTCCGGTTCAACCAGCTATACCGTTGTGGGCAAGCGCCCTGAATACAACGGTCAGAGCGCTGATATGTACCTTGAAGGTTCAGATCAGCATCGCGGCTGGTTCATGTCATCTCTGATGATTGGTACCGCTATTTCAGGCAAGGCTCCATACAAGACTGTTCTGACTCACGGGTTTACCGTAGACGGACAGGGTCGTAAGATGAGTAAGTCAATCGGTAATGTTGTTAGTCCTCAGGATGTAATCAGCAAACTCGGTGCTGATATTTTAAGACTGTGGGTTGCTTCAACCGATTACAGCGGTGAAATGACCGTTTCTGATGAAATTCTCAAGCGCAGTGCCGAGGCATATCGTCGTATCCGTAACACCTCAAGATTCCTTTTGGCAAACATCAATGATTTTGATCCTGAAAAGAATATGGTTGATTTCGATGATATGGTTGCACTTGACCGCTGGGCAGTATCATGTGCCGCAAAGGCTCAGAAGGAAATTATCAAGGCTTATAACAGCTTTGATTTCCATACTGTTGTGCAGAAGATTATGCAGTTCTGCTCCGTAGATATGGGATCTTTCTATCTTGATATTGTTAAGGACAGACTGTATACCTCCAAGACCGACGGTGTTGCCCGCAGATCAAGTCAGACTGCACAGTATCTTATTGCTGAAGCCATGGTACGCTGGTTCTCTCCGATTCTGAGCTTTACCGCTCAGGAAATATGGCAGCTCTTACCTGGAAAGAGAGATAAGTATGTATTTACAGCAGAATGGTATGAAGGTCTTAAGGAACTTCCTGATGACGCGTCTCTTAATGATGATTTCTGGCAGAAGGTTAAGACTGTTCGCGATGAAGTGAATAAGAAGCTTGAAAATGCCCGTAAGAACAAGGTTATCGGCAGTTCATTGGAAGCGGAAGTAAAGATCTACGCAAACGATGACATTACCGCAACTCTTGCGGCTCTGGAAGATGAATTACGCTTCGTTCTTCTGGTGTCAAAGTGTGAAGTACTGCCTCTTGCTGACGGAGCAGATGCTGAAAAGGCAGATATTGACGGCTTAGCCGTAACTGTTGTTGCAACAGCAGAAGAAAAGTGCGAAAGATGCTGGCATCGAGTTCCTGGAATCGGTTCTGTTTCAGGTCATCCAGGTATCTGTAAGCGTTGTGCTGAGAATATCGACGGCAACGGTGAAATCCGTAAGTTCGCATAAAGCGTTCATGATGCATTTGTTATAATATGTATAAGCCCTGTTTTATGCAGGGCTTTGTTTACTGATAATCAAGGATTTGTGGATGGGTGGAAAAATTTTTAAAACCGGCCTGGTTTATCTGCTTTTCTCTGTTGTGGTCATGCTTTTGGATTATCTGACAAAACAATGTATTGTAAGTAATGTACCGGTTAATGATATCGCTGGTTCCATTGAGGTTATTCCTAATTTTTTCAGAATTATACATGTGCATAATCACGGTGCTGCCTTCAGCTTTCTTGCAGGACAGAATGGATGGCAGGTTGTTTTTTTCAGTGTCATTGCCATAGCTGTCAGCTGTTTCTGTATCAGGGGGATGTTTAAAAACAGCAGATCTCAGCTGATTTCAAATACAGGGTATGCACTGATTGTCGGCGGGGCATTGGGAAATCTGTATGATCGTATTGCATATGGTTACGTTATAGATTTTCTTGATTTTAATTTTGGAAACTATCATTATCCGGCATTCAATGTTGCTGACTGCGGAATATGCGCAGGTGTTTTTCTGTGGTGCGTATATGAACTGTTTTTGAATAAGAATAATAAGGAAAATTCAGACAATGCAGGAAAATAACAGAAAAAAAATTCTGCTGGTAAGCCCCCGCGGTTTCTGCGCAGGCGTCAGCAGAGCAATTCAGATTGTTGAACTTGTGCTTGCAAAATTTGAAAATGAAAATGTTTATGTTCTGCACGAGGTTGTGCACAATAAACACGTGGTTGAAGAACTGAATCGTCATGGAGCCATCTTTGTGGACTGTCTGGATGAAATTCCTGACGGAGCCATTACTGTTTTTTCCGCACACGGTGTCTCAAAAGAAGTTGAACAGAAGGCCGTACGTAAAAATCTCAGAGTCTATGATGCAACCTGTCCTATTGTTGATAAGGTTCATCGAAAGGTCAGACGCATAAGTGATCAGGACGAAGAAATAATAATGATCGGTCACGCTAAACATCAGGAAGTGGAAGGAACTGTTGGACAATATACCAGCAGGGTAGGGGCTATGCATGTTATAAATGACATTGATGAAATAAAAAAAATTAATATCATGCATCCTGACAGGCTTCATTTTGTAACTCAGACGACTCTCAGTGTTGATGAGGCAAAGAATTGTATTGGTGCCTTGAAACAGGCTTTCCCTTTAATTTCCGGACCGGCAACCAACGATATCTGTTATGCAACTCAGAACAGACAGCAGGCTGTGAAGGAAGTTGCCAAAATTGCTGACGTGGTATTGGTTGTCGGTTCAAAGAATTCATCCAATTCCAATCGTCTCAGTGAGGTTGCCAGACAGACAGGATGCGTTTCCTATCTTATTGATGATTACACAGATCTCACACCGGAGATGACCGCCGGAAAAAATATTATTGCTATTACCAGTGGTGCTTCTGCTCCGGAATACCTGATTGAGGAAATAGTAAAATGCCTCAACAAAAATGCTGACTATGATGTTGAGAACATCGGTGTTTCAAACGAAAAACAGAATTTTAAACTGCCCTCAGGCTTATAATATTCTTATGCTTTTTTATAGAGTTTTTTTTATGACAAATGTGAGAAAAACTCTATTTTCCCTAAGTTAAAAAAATTTTCCTGAATTTACATTTGTTAATACCGTGTGTTAATGAATTTTGCTTTTTTGCAAATGTAAAGAATATGTTTTATTAACATGTTTTATGTCCGGCAGTAATCTTTTTTGCATGTTTTAAAACTATAAATGATTTATCAAAAAGATGATATATGAAATTAAAGTGCGTGCTAATTATATACAATATATAGTTATTTATAATATTTTATAAATAAAGGATAATTAGTGTCGGTTTATCCATTTATAGTAATATTTTTTAACAAAATATTAAAAACTGTTGTAAATTAACAGTTTTTTATAAAAATAAAACTAAATAGTTTAAGAGTTTAAAATGCAAATTTTGTGAATTAAACTGTAATTCTATTATTAAATGTTAATAATTTTTTGAAAATAATTGTTAGTTAGTATTTAATAGTAAATTGAGTAGTTTTCATTTTTGAAAAAAAGAATAATTATTTTCATACTTTAATTTAAGTGAGGTAAGCTCATGGTTAAGTTAAAAAATTTATCCAGAGTCATTAATGCCTGTGTGTTCATGGCGGCCACGGGTTTAACGGTCTCCGGTGTGGCTTTGGCGGCTAATCCTAACCTGCAGAACGCTTCAAATGAAGAACTTTTGCAGGCTAAGAACAATTCTCCTGCAACCGCACCGTTCGGCATAGCAGGTCTGGGGGTTGCCCCACTGGTTATGCTGACCGTAGGTAGAGAACATAATTTGTTTACAGAAGCTTATTCAGATTACACTGATATTGATGGTGATGGTCAGCTTGATATCATGTTTGACCCTTCAATTTCATATTATGGTCTTTTTGATCCGAAATTCTGTTACAAGTATCAGTCAGGAACCAGTAATCTGACCAATGTTCCAGATGCATCTACGCCAAATTCTTCTTACAGCAAATTCCCTGGATACTGGTATCCGGTAGCTATTGCAACTGACAGCAGTGCTGTCAGCCTTGACATGTGGGCAAATACGGATCGTCCGTCCAGAACTGCCAAAATATGTAGCGGAACTTGGAGCGGTAATTTTCTGAATTATGTGACCTCAAGCCGTATTGACGTTATCAGAAAGGTTCTGTATGGTGGAACCCGTGTGTACAGCTCAACCAAGGGTAGTGATCTTGCAAGCGGTTCAGCAAAGACTACAAAGTACAATGGATCATCACTGTTGGCACACTCACGTGTAATACGTGATTCTCATTCATGGGGTAAGGTATTTTCTGATTTAATGTATGATCAGAAATTTAGGGTATCTCAGTTTACTGATTTGGCTGATACCGGTAATGCAGAAGATGCCTGGTTTTTTGTGGTAGCATCTCCAGACAGTCCAAATGAAGCCAGCAACAATGATGGCAATGGTAATTCATATCGCTGGAGTACGTCATATCTTCGTTATGCAAAAGTGCATAATGCCGGTATGCCTGGCAGAGCTCCGTCATCACAGAATACAGACCCGGCATATATTTGGGACTGGGCAAGCCGTCAGACTTTCAATCAGGACTCAAATGATGCCATAGGCTCAAAAAATCAGAAGAAAATTGATAGATCAAAGAAGACTGAAGGTAGTACAACCAAGAACGAAAGTCTTTTCTCGAGTACTGTACAAACACGCGGCATAGCCGTTGTGGCATGTACCGAACAGTTCCATGATAATGATAACTGTTATAATTATGGCACCGAAGCTGAACCTATCTGGCAGCCTATAGGTCTGTTGCAGCAGTATGGGCAGGGTGATAAACCTCGTATGAAGTTTGGTCTTATCAGCGGTGGCTGGGAAAAGAATATCCAGACAGGTATTTTAAGAGCAAACATCGGTGATTTTAATTCTGAAATTCACTACGACAACACCAGCTCACACGTAGCCGGTGACTTTAATTTTGGTACGATTAAGTGTTCAGGCGTATCCAGCAATGGTGCCGGGGCAATTTGTGGTATCGTTGCTACTTTCGACCGTATGAACATATCTGCCAAGGAAAGTGGTTCAAATAACTTAGGATACCCTAACGGTGGCGGTGTCTACAACAAATGTTCTCGAAGTGTAGATGATACATTGGTTAAAATGTATAACCAGTCCGGTGGCAGATGTCATGACTGGGGTAATCCTGTAGGAAAGATGCTTTACCAGACTGCCAAGTATTTTAAAGGCGTTGACCTGGACGATCAGAAGTCTGATTTTGAAGAAGCTCAGTTGAAGATTGGTCACGTGACCCGTTCAGATCCGTATCCAAAAGGAAGTTCTACCTACTGTGCTAAGCCTGTGTCTCTTTTGATTGCTGATGAAAATATCAGTTTTGATAGTAATTATAATAACAGTACTCCATATTCCGGTGATACTTCAGCGATTCTTGGTGAGACCGCATCAGTTTCTAATGAATATGGTCTTGCTGAAGGCAGTTACTTCATGGGGCAGGTAAGTGGTAAAGATTCCGGTGCATATGAATTTATTCCATCCAGAAAGCATATTACCAATCTTAGTCAGGTAATAGGCCTTGCTCCTTCCGTTGCTTTCAGTTTTGGTAGTTACAATGTTGCCGGTGTTGCTTCTCTGTACAGTAAAAACAGGTTAAGAGAATCAGAAGGTCCGAACGGTAAAAAGGCCAATCTGTATCTTTCAACTTATGTAGTTGCAATGAAGCCTAATGTTCCGCAGATTAATATTCCTGTTACTACTAAATCAGGAAAACAGATAACTGTTGAATTACTTCCATTCGCAAAAACACCTTGCGATTATTGTAATGTAAGTAGCAATGATTCAACCAAGGAAATTTATCTTAAAAATATTTCCAAGGATGTTCGTTTAAGACAGTCAACAAATCAGGTTGCTGACTTCTATGTAGAAAGTCTCGGTGCAGATGAAGGTGTGTTCAGAGTTAGTTACGAAGACTTTGAATATGGCTCAGACTACGATATGGACTGGGTGGTAGGATATAAGTATAAGGTTATTCAAGGTAATAAAGGTACTTATGTCAGAGTTATGCTTTCTCACGAAGATGGTGACCCATATGCTCCTCAGCATGCTGGTTATGTAATAACCGGTGTTGAAAATGAAGGCGTATACATGGATTTGGGTAAACTGTCATCAAAGAGTACTGATAAGACAGGTTGTAATACCAACATGTATGAACTGGATACCGTTATAAATGACGTATCAATCGATTCATGTCGTTCCAGCTACTGGAAAATGATCACCGACAAGGATCATGGTCTTACACAGGTTGCAGAAAAGGGCAAGACTACCTTTACGGACAATATGTGTCTGTTCCCTTATTACGCTTATACTGAAACTTCATATAATTATGCGTTCTGGTCTCCGGATGTTATAGATAGCTACTATGATACCTATATTGCACCTCATGCAGCGATCTACTACGGTAACAGAAGAGCACTGTATGACGCTGGATACAAGCAGTATGCTATATTCAAGGATATGGCCAAAAACTATAATGCACGTTTACATGGTGATCGTCTTTCATCAATGGGTAAGCATGCAACAGCTAACAATTTAGGTGTTACCACCAGCCGTTTGTTCAAGGTTGATGAAAGCAAAGCCAATGGTGATACCGGTTGGTTAAAGAGTCCTCTTTGGTTTGCGGCAAAGTACGGTATTAATCCGGATAATAGTGCAGGTCGTAAAGATCCAAAGGTAGAACCTGATAACTACTATCTTGTTACAAATCCTGTTAAGATGCGTGACGGTATCGCGAAAATGCTTAATAAGATTGATCAGACATTTAAGTCTGGATCTAGCTTTGTTGCTGCAGATGCCATAGTGGGTACTGAAGGTTCTGTTTACGGTACATCTTATGATCCGTCAACCTGGTACGGTGCAGTGTCTAAACGTGGATACACTACGGATGATAAAGGAAACATCTCAATAAACGGTGACGTTGAATGGAATGCTGCCAAGACATTTGCTGCTACTTTACCTGATGACAGAGTTGTAATTACCCTGGATTCTGTTAACCATCAGTTGAAGAGATTCTATGCTTCGGAAATTCCATATAACTATAATACATGGAACTCAGATAAAAGTGGTTACGCTACTGAATCTCAGGGGAGTGGTGCTGTCCAGTATTTAGGATATGATGTTGTCCGTCAGATTCTCAATGAAAATTCTTTAACTGATGAACAGGTAAACGATCCGGATTATCTTGCTTATGCTGATAAGCTGGTGCGTTGGGTTCTTGGTGATCACAAGTACGAAGGTTTAAATACCTCAGATAATTACTCAAAGAGACTGGCTAATAATGAAAACAAGCCTCTGAGATACCGTTCTGAAAGTATTACAGGAGATGAAGATTTCAGATTCGTTCTGGCTGACGTTATTAACTCCGATGTAGTTGCCTTTACTGTGAATAACAGTAAGTATCTTGCAGTTGGTGCAAATGACGGTATGCTCCATATTCTCAACGAAGCCGATGGTAAGCCTATTGTATCTTATCTTCCTTCAGCAATGCTGCCTCATTTAGGAAAGCTTGTTAAGGAAACCTACAACACAGACCATCAGGCTTATGTTGACAGTACTCCAAAGGTATTGAAATCAGGCGGAAAGGTCTATCTGTATGGTACTTATGGTTTAGGTGTTAAAGGTGCTTATCTGTTGAATGTGTCAGCCATCGATTCTATTGCTAATTCAGGGGTTGATGCTAAGCTTTCTGCTTTGATGAGCGGTAGTGATAAGCTTCTTGTTTGGGAACTTAAGGAAGAACAGTCTCAGTATATTGGTAAGCAGCGTGTAGCTCCAGCCTATGTGAGAGTAAAAACATCTGAGGAATCTGACTCAGCGATTGAATATTTTATTTTTGCAAGTGGTTATGATGCTGCAAAACAAGGCTTAACTTTTGTAGATATATTCGGTCAGGGTGGTTCTTGCATAAGCGGTTCCCTCTCTGAATTTACTCCATGTATCATCGGTGAACGTGATGTTGCAGCCGAAGATCCTTGGGGATACGGAAGAACCAATGCTTTCGGACCGTTGCAACTTCAAACTTCATCATCAATAGATGAAGTTGGTTTGTTATACAACGGTATGTATTGGGGTGACCTGTTCGGTAACTTATGGAAGTTAGATCTGAAGAGCTTACAGCCTGATGATTACTATAATGTTGCTAACTGGGTTAATGCTGAACCAAGAGTTATCTTCAGAGCTACTGATTCAAACGGTGTAGCACAGCCAATCACAACAAAGGTGGCAATCGACTATCATCCAGGTGGTGGTGTCGGTCTGATCTTTGGTACTGGTGGTCTGTGGACAACAGCTGATCAGGGTACTGTATCACTTAAATACAATACTACCCAGACTATTTATGTGTTAAGGGATCTGAATACTTACGATCCTTCTGTTAACGCATCAAACAGAAATGACGGTGAACTGGTTCATAGATGTGCCAACCCATCAGACGTTCATAATTCCGGCAATGCAGAAGGCTGCTTAATAAAGTATAGCTACGCTGATGGCGGTATTAAGGTTGATCCGGCTGCAAAACCAAATGAAGATACTAAGCTTTATGGCTGGTATCTGGATTTGGCTGATGACAATTTGGGTTCTAGTTATGGTAGCGGTGCCCGTATTTATAGAGATCCTAAGATTATTAATTCATACAATGTAGCATTTGCTGTCAATGTACCTAGTGTTAGTGATACCTGTTCTGGTGGCGGTACTAGCTACATGTTGTATGGTGACTGGACTCTTACTGATATGGATACTGTTGTTGAAGTAACCGCTGTTAAGAATTATCTCACCAGTGAAATATCAGTATACTATAATGCAGATGGATCTATAGCTGTGAGAGCCGCTGGATCTGAAGCTGATGAGGATACCGAAATATATGCTGGTGGTCCAAACCTGAAAGATCCGATAGTCGGTAATTCATCATGGATGAAACTCTACTAGTATTTTGTGTTAGCTAGTGCAAACCCCAAATTATATAAGTTTTTATGACATATTATTTGGGGAAATTAAAAAAAGCTCATTTCTCATTTCGTGGGGAATGAGCTTTTAATTTATGGCTCTTCACGGAATTGTTGGGAATCCGAGAGAGGACTGGTATCGAATTAGAGTAAAGAAATAGTCCTCATCTCTGTGAGCATGTGAAAATCGTATGCGTGTAAGCAAATAGGGTTATTTAAAATTGAAGCTCACTGTGCTACTACCACAGTGAGTTTTTGATATTGTAAAGGTTTAGTCCTCGGAAGCTGTTTCAGCCTGACGCAGGTCTTCCAGATTATTTGACCTGCAGTCTGCGGGAACCTTGTCTGACCACGGCAGAAGATGACTCATGTTGCTGAGTACGTTCTTCGGTCTTACCGAACTGATTTCCGTAAGAAGCCATTCAAGATATTTGTACGGAGCCAGACCGTTGGCTATCGCTGTCTGGATGATGGTGTAGTATCCGGCACTGACATCGGCTCCGTTCTCCGTGAAGTTAAATAAGAAGTTCTTTCTTCCCACGGTAAACGGACGTATTGAGTTTTCAGCAGTGTTATTGCTGACGTCACAGTTGCCGTCATTGAGGAAGTTCATCAGTTCCTGACTTCTGTCCAATACGTACTGTACCCCCTGACTCAGGCGGCTCTTCGGAAGACAGCACCGGGCATCCTTTATCCCCTGACAGAAGATAAAGAACTCATCCAGTATCGGCTTTGTTTTT